>NZ_CP054586.1 GCF_003721435.2 Halorubrum sp. CBA1229
AGAGCGCACGCGGCGGGTGATGGTCGCGACCGAACCATCGGTTCGAAGTGCCATGCTTGGGGCGGTCCACGCACGCTGGGACGCCAGCGTCCGGACGTTCACCGATGCCGCGGACTGCTGTCGGCTGTGCGCGCAGTTCTGTACCCACATTCAGAACGAAGAGCTCTATGGCTCGCTTGAGAGATTGGGATGATTCCGCCCCAAGCAAGAGAGGTAATATAGATTTCACGAAGGTCTCCCATGAGAGTTCCTCGAAAGACGAGGGGTGCCGGGAAGACCTACGCTCAGGAAATACGGAGTGTTGGATCCGGAGGAATCGAGAGCGGCTCCACTGCTTCTCAAGAATACCGGTGACTCGAGATCGCGGAGGGGCAGCCCTATCGATTTGTTGTGTGAGAGACCAACAAACTGTGTGGACCCACCCCTATCGACTTGTTCACGTCAGCGACGAAACTGAGTCGTCGACAACACCCTCGCCCCTATCGATTTGTTCGAGGGATGAGCTACTTTTTGAGCTGTGCGTTCACGACGGTGCGGAGTTCGTCGTCGTGGACGTCGTCTAGCCGCGAATCTTCCCGGAGCGTCTCAATAATGGTCTCCGGATTCTCACCAAACGTGAACTCGAGATAGCTGCCCGAGTGTGGCCCCTGACTTTTCCGCTCTGTCTCAACCAAGGAATACGTCGTGAGTTCCTTCATCTTATTCACGTACGTCTCCTGGTGGTACTGATCCGAATCAAGGGTGCCGGTCAGGTACTGATATACTCGGTATCCGATCGGGCTTATCGCTGCACCAGTTCCGGTTTCACACGCTACAGCTGCAGTCGCGAAAAGACAGAGCTTCTTCTGTGTGCTGATCCCACGAGTCACCTCTAACACGCGGTTCTTCTCAACTTTATCCTGAGCTTCTCGAACGTGCTCTTCACGGATTTCGTTTGCACCCGTTTTTTCTGCAATCGACCCCGCTGTTCGCATCAGGTCGATCGCCTTCCGTGCGTCCCCGTTGGTTTGCGCGGCGAAGGCTGCTGCAAGAGGGATGACGTCGTCACTGAGTGCATCCTCGTGGAAGGCATCTTCCCGAGCCCAGAGAATTTCCCGGAGCTGGTTGGCGTCGTAGTCACTGAAGTGAACGTCCTCGGGGGTGAACGAACTGAGAGCTCGACTTCCCACGCTCTCCATCATTTTCGTGTCGTTCGTGATCGCGGTCACGGAGACTTGGGCGGTGATCTCGTTAGTACTTCCAGCGCGAGAGAGCTGATAGAGAAGTCGGGAGAAGGCTGGTTCGTCCTTATCGCGACGACCGACGAGCATGTCGAGTTCGTCGAGGATGAACACGACTGTATCGTAGTGTTCGTTGATGAGGCGGTAGAGTTCGCGCCATTTTTTCTTGTTTGGAACCCCGTGCTCTGGGACATCGACAGTCGTTCCGATGTCGTTCGACACCTTTCGCGCAAGTTCGTAGACGGCTGCGCCGAGGGTCCCCACGTTCTGGCAGTTCATCTGAATGACGCCGAACCGGATATCACGACTTTCACAGAGTTCGACGATATTCTGGCAGACAGCGTTGATGATGAGAGATTTCCCGGTCCCGGAAGGGCCATAGAGGAGAAGATTCGGTGGCCGCTCGTTACTAATCGCAACGCGAAGGTGCTGAGTGATATCAGTGAGCTGGGTGTCACGACCGACGATACGTTCTTCGTCGACGATCTCGTTCGGTTCGAGGAGCGACCGGTTCTTGATGAGACTCGCGGCTTCCTCCTGCTCGAGAATGAGATCTTTGATAGAACCCGTGGACTCAGGGGTCTCCTCGGGACCAGGATCCGTGGGCATACCGAACCCCACTCTATCAGGATACTAAAAGATTCCCCTGTCGATTTCTTTTCTACCGGTACGGCGTTCAGAACCGGGATATCAGAGGGTTACACCGCTGTCTTCCGCGACCCCCGACGATTTGTTAGGAACCCTTCGTCTGGACCAATCCAGGAGAACTCCCGAACACCCTCTCACCCCTATCGATTTGTTCTGACCACAAAGGAGGGGTGGGGGTGAGAGAGTTCCCGAACGGACTAACAGTCCATCTCCGTCACGAATAGCACGGAATCGAGAGCTGCTTTCATCTTCTCTTTCTCTTCTTTCTAGTTCTAGTTCTAGCTAGCTAGTAGAACACACCTCTATCGACTTGTCCTAACTACACTCCTTCACTCTATTTCTTTCCTGATCAAGTATATAAACACGGATTGGGAAAACCAGGTGACGAACAGTGGGTTCAGGCATATTGTAGGTATCAGGGCGGGACGTCTTGCTATCCCCTCAGTTTCCCAAGTGAACTACTCTACACTCACCGCTATCGATTTGTCTAATGCTACTCCAGTCTACCGAATCTAGTAGAAATCGAGCTAATAAAGACTGATACGGTTAAATGATCTCATCCAGATGTGCCATATCCTCGTGAGTTCCTCGTGATCAACTCTCCCCTCCCCGCCCTTACTCGCCAGAACAAATCGATAGGGGTGGGTGTGTGGTCTTATCGACACGGTCGCGATAGATGCAGCCGATCGTGTATAGAGCCGACTCTATACTCGATTTCGGCATTTTCGTCCCATTGGTTCAATACTAGTCTTTCGTGTATGCCTCCCCGCTGAACAAATCGATAGAGGTGACCCTCCGTATGCTGGTGGTTTCGTTGAACAAGTCGATAGGGGTGCGTCTCACCAACTACTCAACCGACGTCAGAGATCTCGACCTCAAGTCTTCTTTAATGGCGATGGTACCGCAGACATGTAGGAATTCATTCAATTCGCTACAGACCGATTCGCATTTGAGCGAAACGCTTTTTCACGCAACACTCGAAATCTGTGGTAATGAGTACGTCCGACCACACGCCAAGCGACCTGGAGTCCGTTCGGGAGCGGCTCAACGTGGTCACCCAGGAGACGCGGTTCTCGCTCCTCCAGGACATCCTCGGGCATCCGTCGGAACTGCCGACACTGAAGGAACTCGACTACGTCAACCCGAACAAGAGTCAGACGACGATTCGCCAGCACCTCCAGCAGCTCGTCGACGCCGGCATCGTCATGGAGGTGCTCCTGCCCGAGGACCGCCGGCAGAACGACCTGCCGTACAAGTTCTATGGGCTCAGTGAAAGTGGTCGGCAGTTCCTCGAGGAACACAAGCTCCTCCGGGCACAAGACACGCTTCTAGAGATATATGACCGGGTTGAGAAGACGGACGACATCGAACGGTACGAGACTGCCCCGCGACCCGAGCGCTAACAGCTCTCGTCTTTCACTTCGCAGATGGGGTGTCACCCCGAACAACTGGGCAGCCGACTGTGACGTTCTCTCGTCTATTCGCCGGGATTGACGGGACCTTTGTACTGAGAGCGGATCTTGTCGCCGTCCCGCCACTGCCAGTAGTAGTAGCGGTTATCGTTGATCTCCTTGATCGTAATCGTCGCCTTCGATGGAACGTGATCCGGGAGGTCGTCTGATCGTTCTTCGATCTCGTCTTCATCCTCCGCCTCAGCAAGGCGATCTTCACGCTCACGGTATTCAGCGAGTTTCTCAGCGTAGCTCGCGATGTGGCGAAGGAGTTCGGGCGAGTAGTCGTCGAGAGTATCGACGACGTCAGGGGGAAGGTCTGCTGAGGGCGTCGGTGGCTCGTAGGGCATGGGCTGACCAGTGTTAACCAACACAGACGCAAAAGGCATAGTTTTGTTGGTTAAATCACTATCAACGGTTCTCCTGCACCTGTAACACTACTCGAAACTCTATATCAATGAGTTTCACCTGATGTTACAGCCCCCGAGGACTCTCGAACACTGGACGATCCTACGAGTTCGAGGGGAGCCGTCCATCAGGTCGTGGAACCCGCCCTTGTTTGATCTCGTGATCGACTCGCCGGAGATGTTTACAGCCGCCCTCGGGCGTTCGTTTCCTCCAGTCTGGACACGTGCAGGACTCGCTGATCACGTCGACCTCGTACCAACTCCCGGACGCGGATTGCACCTCGTAGCGACCGCCTTTTTCGAGCAGCGAGACGGCCATCTCCTCGTCGACGGCGCGTCTGGTGCGTGGTTCCAACTCGCCGTGTTGGTTCGCGTGCTCCGTGACGATCATTCGATCGCGAACGTCGCCAGTTCGTCCACCGTCAGGCGCGACGGCAGCCGGACCGTGGAGACGATCCTGCAGGAGGTCTTCGACCGGATGGCCTTCCGACCACAGATAGTGCACTTCGCGACGTTCACGATGGTCGTAGGAGCCGCAGGCGGCGGCGCTGCCGGCCCAGACACGCCACGCGCCGAGTGTAGCCATCACGTCGACGATGATCCGCGGAACGGTCTCGTACTCGTCGGGGTAGAAGATTCGGAAACGGGTACACTCTTCTCGGGGTGAGGCGTCGTCCCACCACTCGACGTCGTCGCCCCAGCTGTCGAACATCGACTCGTCATCTCCGTACCCGACGGTCACGCCGTCGATCTGTGGCACGTCCACCGACATTTCATCAGCTTCGCCTTCGAGCAGTCGGAGCACGGCGTATCTGAGATACTCGTGTTCCGGATGGTCGGTCGACTGGGCGACTTGGTCGTGGTATTCTGCGACTCGTTCCGCCTCCTCGAGAACGGTAGTTAGGTACTGGTCGGTCATGGGTCGATGGAGACGGGAGTGCGCCTCCGCCCCTCGGCGGGCGCTGATAAACTTAACCAACGACGACCCGTATTAACGTCCGATTGTTGGTTAACTGGAACGGACCACGAGTTCAGTCCTCGGCAACTATGCCGATAATCTCCTGGGCGGTCGAACTGATTCGACCGAGCCGATCCTGGATCACCTCCGCATCGTCGTTCTCCCACGCGGCGAGGTAGAACGCTGACCCGCTCGTGTCCAGTCCGAGAAACCGACCAACGATGTACGCGACGGCTTCCGCTTCGACTTCGCGTTTCGCTCTCTCGGTGTCGTCGTCGACGTCGAAATGCAGTAGCGCGTGAGCGTACTCGTGAATCAGCGTCACCGCGAGGTCGGCCTGATTCGCTCTATCTTTCGCTTCGACGACGGGTTGGCATTCGTGGAGGTTCCGGTGTTTGCAGACGCCTTTTGCGTCGCCATGCTCCCACTCAGCAGCGTTGACGACACGGACGTCTATATCGAGCGTAGTTGCTGCATCGAGGAGTGCTGGCACCAGGTCGTCGGCGTCTCCAGCTGCCTCGGTTTCCAGCTCGGGGAGCGGTTCGCCCTCGGTTTGAGACACATCGAAGACGGCAGTTGGTTTGAATCCAACCAGTCCTTTAGACCACTCCTCGGGCGGTGTCTCGTCGTAGTCACAGTCGCTTTGCTCGTGGTAGCTCGGTGAGTTCTCGCACTCGGGGCACTGCTTCGTAATAATGGGTGCCCAGATCCAGATCGCCTGTTCGCCTTCCTGGACGTACCGGTCGAACTCGTTCCGCCAGGTGTTGTAGCCCGCGACCTTCGTCGCCTCGGGGCACTGCAGCTTGATGAGCAGCGTGTTGCGATGGGAGTAGTCGTGGAAGCGACTCTGGACGTTGAGCCACTCCTGAAATTCCTCGCTGGCCTGGGCCTCGTCAACGTCGTCGACGAGCTCGTCGATCCAGGCTTCGATGGTACTGTGCATCTCGTCGTGTCGCGTGTCGGTCTCTTCGAACGAGACCGACGGCTCACTGGCTGTAACCATTGTATTCACCGAATCGAGTTCACGGCGAGTGCGTCAGTTCAGACGCGCCGCACCCCTCGGGGGCGCACAACAAACAACGGCGCTGCTGAGAGGGGTATATCGAGGTCGCTGTCGGAGGCTGGGATTAACAACGGTGCGAAGGTACCGTCGAGAGTATGGGGCTCGTCGACGTGCTTCGCGGGGTCATCCGAACCAGCACGGCCGATACGGCCACGCTGTATGAGTGCCGCCACTGTGGCACGACCCTCTCGGTCGACGCCGAGACGTGTCCGACCTGTGGTGGCGAGGACGTCGCCTGCTACCGATTCTAAGTAGGTCTTGCTCGGACCGCTACACTCGTTGCCGGCACAGCTTGAGTGATCGTGTTCGTTCGGCCCCCCTCGGTGTGAATGGGAAAATCTGGTTATCGGAGCGCTGCTTTCTCGTCAGCGAAGCCGACCGCAACGAGATACGCGAGGAACGCGTCGAACCGCTCGACGTCGCTGGGTGTGTCCGTCGCGAGGTGTCGCACCCACTCAATGGCCCACTGGAACGCGGGGTCTGTTCCGCCTTTGCCGTGGATATACCACCACCGAGCTGCTTTCAGGACGACGAGCGGATTCGTTGGTGGCTGCTCACCGGCGAGGCCACGCGTGATCGACTCGATCTCCTCGGGCACCCCGGCGGGATCGACCTCGCCTGATTGCGTGTTCGCTACGTCGACTGGAATTGCATCGACCGAAACGTCGTTCGTACGCTGTTGCTGACTCACCATCGAGCCCTCGCCCTCTCTGGAGGGCGCGACAAACCGCTCGTAGCGTCACGTAGGCGGAAAGTAGACGCTTTGCTCGCCGGCGATCTCCTCGAGGTTGTTTCGGTGCCGATGCGAGAAGTAGCACTCGTAGCTGCAGTAGCCACAGGTATCACCGGTGTCGTACTCGGCGACGAAGGGACCGCGCCGGGTCGTCCAGACGTTCGCTCCGCAGTCGGTACACGCAGCACTATCGAGATCGGTCGGCGATGGGCCTTCGTACTCGATCTCGATAGTGTCGTCGTGTGGGGTCGCGTCGGGCCAGACACCGTGAGACTGCCAGAAGGCCTTGAGGCGGGCGAGACTGTGACGGACCGTCTTCCGAACCGTGACGTGGTCAGCGTTGCGACCGCTATCATCCCAGCCGTCAGCCGTCCAGAACTCACCGAACTGCGCGCCGCGATGCAGCCCGTTCCAGTCAAGGCCGACGATGTCGGCTGGTTGCTCGTCCGTGAGCGTCGGTCGGGTCAGCTGTCGGATGGCTTCGAGTTGTTTTGGTGGACTCCCGCCGAGGATATGGACGCGCCGACCGCGCCAGTCGGCCGGATCAGAGAACTCGTGGGCCAACCGGTCGGCGTACCCACGCGAATAGCCAAGAACGAGATCCTTGGGAATTGCGTCGATCACCGCTTGAGACTTTGGGACGATGATGAGCTCGGCCTCGGGGTAGCTGGCGTGAATCTCACGAGCAGCAGCGACGTGGTCATCGACGTCGCCGCGTTCGTAGATGTCGCCGATGACGCCGACCTGTGGTTCTTGCTCGAAGAACCGATCGACGAACCGATCCAGATCGGGGTTCCGAAAGTCGTTGTCAAGCATCCCGACGGGGAGGGTGAGATTCTGATATTGGTTCTCCTGATACCCGCAGTCCTCCCGAAAGCCGGGAAGGAAACCGAGCTTATAGGCATCCAGAGTGAACGGGGCTCGATGGAGGAACGCCAGGATGTCGGCTTGTCTGGCGGCAGCGATGTCGCTAGCCGTTCTGGAGTCTGTACTCAAATCGAGGGACATGATTGGAGTCACGAGGCCGCTGTTGGCCGCCCCGCGCCCCTTCAGGGGCCTGAAAAACCGAGGCGCAGTCTGTTAACCAACAATGGGAAACCCACGCGGAGCTTGTTGGTTAATAACAGAGCTTACTCTTCGTCCTCACGCAGCTCTTCAGCCTTCCACTTGAGCCGGCGCAGAATCTGCGTCCGATTCTGATGGGCGTTCTCGTAGGCAACGCACTCCTGGAGGGTTTCCATATCCGGGATCGTCGCGATCCCTGCCTTGATCAGGCGTGTGTTCGGTGCTTCCAGACGCTTCTCTGGAGGGAATTCGTTACTCTCTTCGTCGTTAGTGGTCCCCATCTCAAAGAGCCTCCACCTCTTTGGGGCCGACACAAACAACTCTCCGGACGATGACGCCCATCTCTAATAGGGATAAACCGATACAACGGTTGCCGTAATGGTCATGCCCCGCGAGTGGTTACAGGCCCGTATGGAGCGAAAGACGATCTCCGTCACCGGGATGTCGTGCAACGGGTGCGAACAGAACGTAGAGACCGCCCTGCGAAACCTCGATGGTGTGAATCGCGTTGAGGCCGACCACGAAGCTGACACGGTCGACGTGGTCCTTGAGGATGGAGTCGCAGACGACGATGTGAACGCGGCAATCGAACAGGATGGCTACGACGTGGTGGCTTAATCGGCCGTCACTCGACCGTCTTCCCGCTCGCCGTCGGTGCGTTCTTTTAGAGCGAATTCGGTATTGACACCCTTACCGGAGAGGAGCTGGCCAGCGAAGCTGTTGGCCAGCACCGCCGAGACAGACAGCACCATCGCGAGCATCGCGAACACGGGGTGAACGAGCCCTGTGGTCGCGGCGGCGACGCCGACACCGTTGAACGCGAAGGCCGTCACGAGATTCTGGCGAGTCTTCCGATAGCTCTCCGTGCCGATCTCGTAGGCGTCCACCACGCCACCGAGCCGGTCACCCATCAGGACGATATCCGCCGATTCGATGGCGATGTCGGTGCCGGCGCCGATGGCGATCCCGATATCGGCCTGGGTGAGTGCCGGCGCGTCGTTGATGCCGTCGCCGACCATCGCCACACGGTGGCCAGCTTCCTGCAGGCGACCGATCTCCTCGCGTTTCTCGTCGGGCAGCACGTCGGCCATGACGCGGTCGATACTGACCTCCTCGGCGACCGCGTTCGCGGTGCGCTCGTTGTCGCCAGTGATCATCACGGGCGTGATGCCGGCGTCTCGCATCCGCTGGATGGTCGCAGCGGCGTCGCTCTTGATCTCGTCACCGATACCGATCAGACCGAGTAGGTCACCGTCACGAACAACTCCGGCAACGGTGAGGCCGCGGCCCTGAAGTCGCTCAATGTCGTCGCTCCCCTTCGAAAGGTCAATCCCCTTGCCGCTGAGCCACCCCGGTTTCCCGACCAGCACGTCGTCGCTGCCGACGATCGCTCGGACGCCCTTGCCGGTCACCGAGTCAAAGGCGTCGGGATCCGCGTACTCGACATCTTGCTCGTCAGCGAACTCGAGGATCGCATCGGCGAGCGGGTGTTCGGAGAACGCCTCTGCACTGGCCGCAGTCGTGAGTACATCCACCTCGTCGGTGTCGAACGCGACGACTTCACTGACGGCGGGTTCGCCGACGGTGATGGTGCCGGTCTTGTCCAACACGATGTGGTCGACGTCGGGAAATATCTGGAAGGCGTCGCCGGAGCGCATCAGAATGCCGCGATTCGCCGCCTTCCCGCCGCCCCGGATGAGGGCGAGCGGTGTCGCCATCCCGAGCGCACACGGGTAGCCGAGGACGAGGACCGCCAGCGCTGCGAACGCCCCGCGCTGGACGTCGGAGGCTGCCCCCCACGCGAGCGGTGCAACCACCCAGAAGAGAACTGAGAGCGCGGCAATCGTCAAGACGCCTGGGACGAAGTACTTGAGGATGCGGTCGGCGAGATGGATGATGCCGGGTTTCATCGCCCGCGCCTCCTCGATCTCGCGTGCCACCTGATTCAGGAACGCGTCCTCGCCGGTTGCAGTTACCTCGATGAGCAGCGTCCCGGTCTCGTTGACGCTGCCGCCGATCACCTCGTCGCCTTCGGACTTCTTCTCGGGGATGGACTCGCCGGTAGCGACCGACTCGTCGACCGTCGATTCGCCCTCGACGACGGTGCCGTCGACGGGGATGTTCTCGCCGGGCTTGACGCGGACGCGATGGCCAACGTCGAGGTCGTCGATCGGGACTTCCTCGACATCGCCGTCGTCGGTGACTCGGCGTGCCGTGTCGGGTTGGAGATCGAGGAGGCTCTGGACGGCTTGGGAGGCCCGAGTGCGGACGATGAGGCTGGTGTACTCCGAGAGGATGTGGTAGGTGGTGATGAACACGGAGACGGCGAAGAAGTGGACGGTCGGGAAGCTCGGGAAGACGAACAGGCCGAGCAGTCCGCCGACGAGCCCGGCGAACGAGCCCGCTTCCAGGAGGACGTGCTGGTTGAAGATCCCCCGGCGCAGGCTCTGGTAAGCTTTCTGTTTGATGTATCGTCCTGGGCCGAACATCGTCCCGAGCGCCAGCCCGAGAGTCACGAGGTCCATCGCGAGCGACGCTGACTCGAAGCGCCCCATCACGAGGATCATCCAGCCCATCAGCACAGCAACGACGATGGATGCGCCGCCGGCGAGCAGGAGGCGGCGCTTGCCGTCGGCGAGCTCGGCCTGCTGTTGCTCGTATCGTTTCGCTTTGTCCGGGTCGCGGATGGTATAGCCGAGTTCCCGAAGCGTGTCCTTCACCTCGACCTCGCTCAGGCGGTCGTCGTCATACTGAACGAGGACCTCCTCGTGGGCGAGACTCACGTCGACGTCCTCGACGCCGTCGGTCCGGCTGTAGGCCTTCTTGATGCTCTCGGCACAGAACGAGCAGGACATCCCCCCGACGTTGAATTGTTCCTGTGTCGTTCCCATTGTGGTCGCTAGTTACCCAGCGAAGTGGATAACCATTACGACTAGAGTTATAGCGGTATCGAATAACTAAGACTGCTGTCGAGTGTGTGGCGTTACTCTTACTATCGTCGTTCCCCTACGTCCTCACAAGAATGGCGCTCCTCGAATCCGACGTGCCGATCCGTGAAGTCGTGACGACGGATCCGGAGAAAGCGAAGGCACTGGAGAACGACGTTCGGGCGAAGATCCTCGATATGCTCGCGACCGATGAAATGACGATCGAGGAGATCCACGACGAGTTGCACCGTCGCGGCGAGGAGAAGGCCGAGACGACAGTGCGTCACCATGTGAACGTCCTGAAGGATGCGGGGATGGTGGAAATCGCTCGTCTGGAAGAGGCTGGTGGAGGGACACGGAAGTACTACAAGTCGAACACGCGAGTCTTCTCCTACGATCTTCCGGAAGGCGCCGACAATAACCTCGCGCAGGCGCAGTCTACCGCGTCCGAAGAATTGACTGCCCTCATCGAGACGTTGTATGCGGACCACGGTACCGAGATTGAGGCGGTTGCCCGCGAAATGAAGCCTTGCGAGTACTGCGACACCCAGCATTACGAGGAGTTCATGGTTCGCGAACTCCTGAACCGTGCCCTCATCGAATTAGGCGAGAGCGGCACGCTCGACGATGTGTTCTCGACCGAGGACTGACGCTCACTCGATACAGCAGCTCATTTTGGACGTATTCCGACGGAACGCCTGACAGGCGTGTTTGAACGCCTCGGAGAACGTTGGGAACGGGTGGACAGTATTGATGATGTCGTCAACGGTGAGACCGAAATTCACCGCCAGCGTGGCTTCCATGATCATGTCGGCGGCGCGGGGGCCGACCATGTGGACGCCAACAATCCCGTCGGTCTCGTGGTGCTTCACCACCTGGACGAGTCCATCCGTGTTCTTGACGGCCTTTGCCCGAGGGACATCTTCCATCTGAACCGTCCGGCAGGAACAGGTACCGTGTTCGTCCATATATTCACGTTCAGTTGTCCCAACGACTGCTACCTCGGGACTGGTGAACACGACTGCGGGGACTGCATCGTAGTCGATGCTGACGCCCTCGTTGCCGAAGGCGTTCTTGACGGCGTGATTGCCCTCCTTGGCGGCGACCGTCTCCAGTTCGGGCTCGCCGATCACGTCCCCCGCCGCGTAGATGTCGGAATTGGTCGTCTGGAAATGCTCGTCGACGCGAATCGCGCCATCGGATTCGGTCTCGACGCCGACTGCTTCCAAGCCGATGTTCTCACTGTTGGGCTGGACGCCGGTTGCGACGAATAACGTCTCTGCGGTGAACGCTTGCTCCTCGCCCTCGATGACAGTCTCCACAGCGACGCCCTTCTGACCAGGGTCAGCACCACTGTCGGTAGCCACATCCTGAACCTGCTGGAAGTCGTTACTGGTCACGACATCGATTCCCTCCTCATTGAAGGCTCGTTGCATCTCCCGGCCGAGCTGACCTTCCATATCTGAGAGCACGTGACCGGAGCGCTGGAGGATGGTTACGTCGACGCCGACACGGTGGAGGATCTGGCCCCACTCCAGCGCGATGTATCCGCCACCAAGGATCACGATGTTCTCGGGGAGGTCGCGCTCCTCGAGGATGGTCTCGCTCGTGTAGTAGTCGACGTCGTCGAGGCCGTCGATGGGCGGCGCCCACGGTGAACTGCCCGTCGCGACGAGCACCTTCTTCCCAGTAATGTGCGCGCCCTCGTCGGCGCCGTCGACGACCTCAATGGTCGTGTCGTCCACCAGCTGGCCGTAGCCCTCGTAGATGTCGGTCTCGAAGTGCTCGGCGACGTCGACGTAGTTCTCCTGCCGGAACCGCTCGACGAGTTCGTTGGTGCCGTCGAGTGCGTCGGCCCAGTCGACAGTCGGCTCTTCGGGATATGTGACGGCGTCGAAGGGATTCTCCGACGCTGCAGCGCCACTCTCGGCGACGGCGAGTAGATGCTTACTCGGGACACAGCCGACGTTCACGCAGGTCCCGCCGATCGGCAGGCCGGTGTTCACCATCGCCGTCGAGAGATCTCTCCGGCTCGCTTCGGTGATGGCGGCGAAGGCAGCGGCTCCGCCGCCGAGGATCACGAGATCATAGTCGGAGGTGTGAGTCATCTATACTGATACTTTACGATGGGAAGTTCTTATACTCCAGAGTCCGAAGCTATGGAGTAGGTTGGAGGCCACGAAGCTATGGCAGATACTACTTCATCGGCGCCCACGTGTGATGTTGAGAGGACGTGCTACTGCCCGCTCACAGGAGTTATCGACACGTTGAGCCGAAAATACGCGATGCAACTCGTCAGCATCATCGGCGCACACGACTCACTGCGGTTCGCGGAAATCGAAGATCATCTTCCGACTGCGAGCACGTCGACGATCTCGAAACGCCTCACTGAGTTCGAGGAGGCAGGACTAGTCTCACGGACGCAGTACAACGAAATTCCGCCACGCGTCGAATACGCGCTAACTGACGAGGGGGATGAGATTCGTTCGAGATTAGAACCCCTTCTTGAGTGGGTGACGGCGAACTCCTGACGTACGGACTCCAGTGAATTACATCCCACATCTGAGGCTCCTCCATTCAGGTGGGGGTGTTAGCCCCAAGACTATCCTTTCTTCGTGTGCTACTGTGACGCATGATAAACAAGGGAGCGTCTGCACCGTCATTTACTCTTCCAGGTCTCCGTGACGGAGAACAAACCGAGTACAGCTTGGATGAGACCACTGCCAATAATCGGGCTGCGTTGCTGGTATTTTACCCGTTTGATTTCAGTCCTGTTTGTACAAACGAACTGTGTGCGATTCGCGATGCAGAGTGGTTTCAGCTGACGCCAGCGCTTGATGTCTGGGCAATTTCTGGCGACAGCGTCTACGCCCACCGAGCATTCGCCGAGGAATACGGCCTCAATTTCCCGTTACTTAGTGATAGTTCCGGGCGGGTTGCCGAGTCGTATGATGTCTGTTATGACGAATGGGAGAACCACGAGCGCGTCCCGCAGCGTGCCGTGTTCCTTATCGATTCCGAGCAAACGATTCGATACGCCTGGGCGACAGAAGATGCACTTGAGAAGCCGGATTTCTTCCCTGTTAAAGACGCTCTTGAGACGCTGGAAGCGGAACGCGATGAACTCGGTCCTGAGGATGTCGAATTAGCAGTCGAATATAATGAGGAACCGGAACCGCTCACGTAAGCTGCTATTTGAGGATCGTTTCAGTGAACGCCGCTCCGACAATCAGCTCATCACATCCTGGAATCTCTCACGGAGCGCGTCCTCACGTTCCTCGAACTGGTCGACCTTCTCCTGCAGATCGTCGCTGACGCGCTCGATGCTCGCGAGTGCCCGCTCGCCGGCGAGCGACGCCTGGGACCCGTCGTCTCCGTCTGCCTCCATCTCCTCCTCGTAGGCTCGCTCGACGCGTTCGATGGTGCCCTCCGGGTTGAACAGGATGTCGTTGGCCGTGCGAACGTAGCCGTCCAGCGACGCGCCCTCCTTGCCCTGGAAGAAGTGAGTGAGCGCGTACGTCGCCCCGGAATGCAGCGTCCACATGTCGATCTCGAACGGTGACGCCGCGTTGGCCTCCGCGTCCTCGGCAGCGCGATCAGCGAGGTAATCCGGGAAGCCGAGCAGACTGTAGAACTCGGTGACGGTGAACGGGAGCTCAGAGAAATCGAGGTCGATGTCCTGCGCATCTCGGATGAACCCTAAGAGGTCGTCGGCGACAAGCTCGATCTGGACGAGAATCTCCTCCCACCAGGTCCGGAAGTTCCGGACGTCCCCGACGTGCTTGATGACCTCCTTATCGGTGAGCGAGCGTATCGAATTCGAGCAGTACCCGTCCTGAGCGAATCCCTCCACGTAGACGGCGTGCTCACCGAAGAAGTCGTAGCCGGAGGTCACGCCCATCGTGATCGGGTCCGAGCGGCCCGGGAGGCGTACCTCGAGGCCGTCGAACATCACGTCCATGTGGACCTCGCCACCGCCCCGGTAGCGTCGAATCTCGCCGAACATCACGTCCCCGAGCGACGTGTCTTCGATGGTCTCCTCGCGAAGGACGTCCTCGAGGGGCTGGTAGACATCGACCGGATTGATGATCGAGTAACTGTCTGTCGGGACGTGAAAGAGGGGGTCAGTTTCAGGCTCGCTCTCCGTCGCTTGGTCGCGAGCCCGACCCGGCTCGACGAGGGCGTTGAAGCGCTCCGTCTCGACCCACTCGTCGGTGTAGGGGTTTTGATAGGCCACGGTCGTCTCGACGGCCTGCGGGAGGTCGCGAACCGCTTCGGCGAAGGACTCTGGATCGTTGACCGTCTTCTTCTGGCGGTACCACTCGGGTAGTTCTGTGTTGGTTCGTTCGTCGACGCCAGCGAACACGGTGCTGGATTCTGGATCTTTCATTTGGGTCACCTCGAAATCGGACTCCACTATCGCGACGACGCTCTCATCACGCGCCCTGCGCCCCTCTCACGGGCGCAAAAAAACACCTCTTAACCAACACCCTGCCCAAGAATCCAGCGTTGTTGGTTAATCACCTGGACGATTCCGACACCTGTCTTCAACTCTCGAACTCACTCGTCGGGCTGACGTCGACGGCGTACCTGCTCCGGATTCGGCACCCACGGATGGGCCTCCCAGCAGTGGAGGGCGTGTTCTTGTGGTGTGTCGAACAGCGCCCCGCAGGACCCACACTCGTAGATCGTCTCGGGCCAGCGTTCGGTGACGAACATCGCGGTCACCGTCGTTCTGACCGGGTCTGGGGCGGTCGACCGCCGAACGTAGTCGTACCCGATCATCGTCCGTCGACGACGAGCCGACCGCGCCAGCCGTTCGGGCTTGTCCGTTGGGAGATACACCCAGCGGACGAACGCCTCTTCCGACGCTTTTGCCGACGGTTGGAGTATGAACCATCGGTCGTGCTCGTCACAGAAGAGATACCGCTCAGTGCCTCGATTCTGGAGATAGAACGGATCACCACGACCGGGAATCAGTCGAAGCCCCACGGACGGCGAGATCGGGCTGAGAAGCCGGTCTTCAAGTGAGGGCGAGCGGGATTCACCGGACGATGTCTCGGCCTCGAATTCGTCGAGCGTCGCTTCGCCGGTCATGAGTCATCGGGACTCGTCTCGTCTGTGGCTTCCTCCGCTATTCGCTCGTGCCGGTCGTTGTATCGCTCGAGTTCCCGGCCGATGCGCTCCAGTGCCTCGACAGCCCGTTCGATCAGCTGGTAGGTAGTTCGCGAGAGACGAAGAGCGTCCATCAAATGTCCTCCTCTGGCTCGACGAGGTCGTTACTCTCAGCGACGAGTGCCTGAACGGCTGAAGCAGGATCGTTCTCAACCGGAAGTGTTCGATGGTCAAGCGGCGCGGGATACGCGCGGTCGCCCTGCGCACAGAGCAGGAGTAGCCACTCATCGCTCCCGTCACCGAGAACGACGTAATGGTCGATGTCCTGGCGCTGGAAGACCGTCCGATCTGTCCGGCTCACGGCACTCCAATTCGCCGGCAGCGATGTCGACGCGACGCCACCGTCCGGCGTGAGGGCGTGATGGTCCTGGAACTCACCGAGTGCAGCCTCGATGTCGTCACCGGTGAGATGCCAGCAGTCAGCCGGGCCATCACACGCGAGCTGACTCACCACCTCATTTCGGAACTGGATGTAGTACTGATGGGCGACGCTCTCGTCGTCGAAGTAGTCGAGGAGGAGCGCACAGGCGAGTTGCGCCGGGCCGCTTCCGGTGTAGCCCCACTCGAATCCCGCCGGGCTATGTCGGACGAGGTCGAGGCTTCGGTCGGGCGAGAGGCGCTCGTGCTCTGTGAGCTTCAGCACCACCGGAGTTCCGTCGACGCGCATACCCACGTACTCGACGTGGTCTGCGTTGGTCTGGCATTGCTCACTATCATCCTGTACTGCCGCTCGTGGGTGGTTGGTCGAATCCGTCTTCATAGGTCGAATGCGGGTTATTGGATTCCCCGCACCCCTCTTGGGGGTCGAAAAACTCTGCCGGACGAGCGTACTCGAGGAGACTGATGCGCTCTCGCTGAACGGTCAGTGAATGTAGAAGATTATCTTGTCCGGGCTCTCACCCATGCTGAGGCCTGTACCGACGCAGTAGCTATCCGCATCTTCGATGGCTTTGATGATGGGCAAGAGGTCTTCGGTGCCGTTCTTCGCCTCGACGTGTTCCTTAATCTCATCCGCGTACTGATCCAACTGGGTGACCTTGGACTTTGATGGGTCAACCTTCGCTGTTCCGTGCTCAAGGATTGTTTCAGGAACATCGAGATCCTTTGTTTCGTCGACCGGTTCACCGCACTCTGTACAATCCATGGTGGATCTCACGACGCCGGTTTTCTAAGGCTTTGTCTGTTCTACTAGGGGAATTAGCGCTCGGCGCCGTAGACGATTGCTGAGCGGCTTTCGTAGCCGCAGTCTCGACACTCGAACCACCGTTGTACCTTCGCGCCGTCAGCACTCTTCTGGCCGACGACGACGTCTTCGTTAGGACACTCTGGACAGGGTAGTTCAGGCTGAGGGCGCTTTCGGAGTTCGTCACGAAGTGATGTGGCTTCCTTCGTCGCGAATCCGCGCGACCATACGGGATAGCCGTCGACGAGAATCGCGGCCCGCCACTTATGCACGTACGAGTCCGGCGCTCGGTGCAGGGCTGCTCGAACGTTGATCTCTGTATTTCGGTACGCCAGGATTGGAGTACGGCTCTCTCGCGTCCAATTGGTGAGTCGTGTCATCGTTGTTCCTCGAAAAGACAGCGAGCGGCCGCATCGTCGCCGGCGAGCGTCTGCTGGTCCTCGGCTGTATCGGCGAAGAGACTGGACTGTTCACCCTCGGATGGTTGCTCAACTTCAGGCCGGTCGTCGACGCCGAACTCACTCGACTCGGGCCGATCGAGACGTGAATCCCGGTCGCGATGATCCACGTCAGCGCCGAAGTCCTCGAGTGAGGTTTCGACGCTCGTCTCTGTGACTTCGAGCTGGCCATCATCACCGAACGCGGTCTGCTGTTGAATCTCGATTTCGGGTCGCTCGCTCATTTGGATTGAGCCTCCACCCACCGAGGCTCCGACAGACACCTCCGAGTGTCGCGTCAGTCGCCCTGGGAGCGGATCTCGGTAGCCCGCTGTTTGAGTCGGCGGAGGATCTGGACCCGTTGCTGATTCGCGTTCTCGTAGGCGACGCAGGCTCGCAGCGTCTCCATGTCGTTGATCGTCACGATACCGGCGTTGATGAGTCGCGTGCTTGGTGGGTCGAGCCGTTGCTCCGGTGTGAGACCATCTGGTTCTGCAGCTTGGTCTGACGAGTCACTCACGTATGTTCGCCTCCGCCTTTTCAAGGCGGCAACAAACCGCTCTAACTCGCTTTCCGTCTTCCGTAGCTACGGGAACGGATTCGCAGCTACCGGTACTGCTGCTGTCGCGGTGACCGCTGTCTCACTTCTGTTGTCGCTTGAGAAACTCGAGGAGGATCTCGATGTCCTCAGCCGATGCCGACGATTGGCCGAACAAGCTCTTGAATCGGTGATCGAGTCCGCCCTCTTCGATGAACGCTTGTGCGTCACTGAGCTGTTCCCGAAGGGCATCAGCATCGCCGCGATGCAGATGTGTCTCGACTAGATCTAAGTCGATCGAGGGGATCGCAGCAAGGACATCTGCGAGATCCGTTTTCCGGCCACTATGGAGCTTGGCGGCAACGAGCACTTCCCCATCAGCGGCTCGTGCAGTCGTCGACCGAGTCCCGCCTGAAATCGTCGTCGGGGAGCTGTGCGTGCATAGATAGTCGAACGACCACTCTGCTTCGGTTTGTCGACACCCAAGTCCGTTCACGAGAATGTCCACACCGACCGGATGGGGCAGTCCTTCGGTTCGTTCGAAGCAGTCGATTTCCCGGTTGTAGATTGTCTCTTCTGCTGGGACTTCGAACTCGGTTGTCCGTTCGAAGCCATGTTGTTCCAGAAACGCCACGACGTCCTTGTAGTCATCTGGTGCAATGACGAGGTCGAGGTCGGTCGAGAACCGCGTCTCGAACTGACTGATCGCGTATCCACCAACGAGGACGAATCCAATGTTTGACTGCTCCAGTTCATCGAGGACTTGGATGAGCGCGTCACTGCGGTCTTCCTGGCTCATGCTCAGGCGGGCTCTCGGCGATAATTCGCATCGGTGTCGACGTCGTCGTACATTCGGCCGAGCATGTCGAGGGCAGACTGAAAGGTTGCGTAGTACTCGTTCGCGAATGCCACGGTTTCCTGAAGCGGAATGACAGGCCGTCCGTCGACCATCTCGGCATCGATCTGTGGCCGGGGCTCGAGGACAACCTGAATGGCGCAATCAAGGTCTTCAGCGGGCTGGCGTTCTTCCGCAGTCGGGATTCCGAACCGATCGAAGAATGTCTCCCAGGCGTCGACGTCCTGCTCGCGAACAGCGATGAACAGGGGATAATCCTCCGGGTCGCGAGCGACTTGGTAGCCGCCCTGGGTCCAGACGTATACTGCATCGATGGATGTGAATGCATAGTCCAGGCCGGCGAACTGCGGGATGACGTACGCCTCCGAGATGGATGGTGGTGAGATGTCTGCTGCCGTCGTCAGGAACTCGAGACCGGCGTCTCGGAGCGTCTGATCGACGAGCTGGAGGCCATCATCGTACGCGACGTATCCCGCTTCTTCGATGCGGTTCATGACGCGCCGAATCGTCTCTCGGTTCTCGTCGATCTTTCGCGCGACGCCGGAGATGGAATCGCCTTGGTCAAGCGCGAGGATGACCTTGAGTTCCTTCTCACCGCATACTTCGTACATCCTATGGTTACACAATTCTGTGCAACACCTAAAAGAATTACTCTTCGTGTGGGGCTGCTGGCTGGATCTGGCGAGCGTCCTCAGCGAGATCGTGAATGTACTCCCGGAGGATTTCCATGTCCTCGCGGGCATCTTCGAGCGTCTTGCCTTTCGCTTTGGCCACGATTTTGTCCTGATCGCGGGTGCCAGTGCCGCGAGTGAGCTTCACGGTGAGTGAGACGCCGACGTCGCTTCGCTCGACGTACTCGGTTGGTGCCTGTCGCTCAGTGTTCTCCGTCGATTCGGCGGACATGTGCGACTGCTGAGTGGGTTCTGCCATGGATTGCTCTCTAGAATGGATTTCAGGCGGACAGCGCAACCGGTTCGTCGGCGAGCTCGCGACGGGCTGCGTCGATCTCGCGTCCAGTGAGCCGCCAGCACCCATCGGGTCCTGTACACTCTAGCTGGCTCACGACGTCTGTCTTGAATTCCATGTATTCAGCGAGGGCGACGTCCTCGTCGTCGGTGTAATCGAGCAGGAGTGCAAGCGCGAGTTGGGCCGGTCCACTGCCACAATACCCAACCTCGAATCCGCTTGGACTGTGATTTACTAGTTCAAGACTTCGCTCCGGTGTCAGCTGTTCTTCGCCGGGTCGTTTCTCGACGATAACGCGGCCTTGACGACGGTAACCGACGTAGACGACATCGGAATTATCCGAGATCCGTGACTGTTCGTGCGAGTGTGGGTTGCTTATTCCACTCATCGGTTGGTCCGCGGAGGCTCCTTCGAACACCCCCCGCACCCCTCGGGGGGCGACAAACAACAACTGCGGACGAAGTACCAGTTCACCGGCGTCGAACCGTCTCGCCGTCGCGCTCGAGAATCTGCTTGGTGACCAGTCGGTCAATTGCGTCATCGACGGCATTTTCCTGGTGGTCCGACAGCGCCCGCACATTCGCGAGGACGCGCTCTCGGATCGTGTCGACGTCGTCGATCCCATCGTCCACTGCTCCAAGAACGGTGTATTCGATTTCGAATTCTGTCGCAAATTCTTCGATACGGGCGGTGAACGTGTTTGGGAGTCCCGAGAGGGAGTTCACCGCCATCTCGATTGCGAACAGCGGATGCGAGCGGTCGCGGATCTGCTGTGCTTCAGTCGCGCCGGTGTTGAACGGTCGCTGCTCGTTGATCTCGTTCAGAATCACCTCGTAGTTTACCCCTCGCTGGGCGTACGTCCGTATATCCTCGATGTCGCGTCGCCGGCCACTTGCTAGGTCACCACCGGAAACCGCTTTGAGCAAGAACATATCCTCATCGGAGAGGACGAATGCTGTCGCGTGGGTCCCGACCCAGAACTCCGCGGCCCGGTCGTGCATCCGGTCGGTGATCCAGACTTTTCCGACGATCTGCCGTTCGAAGAGATCGATCCGAAACCCGCGATCTTCGTGATGTAGTTCGACGGTTTTTCCGACGCCCTCGAACGACTCCGTCGGTTCATCGACAACCGTGAATCCCTGCGACGTGAGCGTCTGGTGGACGTGCTCGAACTCGGACACCACACCCACTGCGAGATCGATATCTTCGGTCTGGTCTTTCAATCCCCGCACTGTCATCGCAGATCCGCCGAGGAGATACACCGTCACGGACTCCGAGAGCCAACTGTCGAACTCCTCGAGGAACGCTTTGATCGCCTCGCCACCCTTGAATACAGTCATACGACTCCGTACTGCTCTTTGAGCGCCATAAATTCTGATTCACTTGGAAGGACGACAGGGAGCTCGTCCGCGTCCTCAACCCCTTCCTGCAGTGCCTGGTACATCGCAGCGATCGTGGATTCCAGATCGTACCACGCTGCAGTGTCTGTGAGCGTCTCTTGGTCGATGTCCAACTTTTCGATCAACAGCATTGCATAGCTAACGCGACGGGAGCCGCTATCGAGAACGAGCGTGTGACACACTACGTCGGCGGGCGTGAGTTCCTCGTCGGGTGCATACCAGAACGCGGGTTCGCCCGCGAGGAAGAACTGTAGCCCGTATTCCTCGAATCGACCGAGTCCAGTAACCTGCCACTCAGGGGCGTCCAGGAGCGTGTCCGCATCCTCGGTGGTCTGCACGCGGACGAGTGCGCGTTTCGGGTCGCACCACTCGACGGTTGCACTCGGCGCGAGCTCCCGGGCTCGTGTTCGGTGCTCGTGGGTCACGACGGCCTGCGCGAACGCCAGCAGCGGTGCGAGGTCCTCGCTCACCGCATACTCGGGGCCGGACGGGGACAGCATCACCCGATGTTTGAGCGGCGACAGCGCCTTATGAACGCCTTGTCGAGTAATCTCGAGTCGCTCTGCAATCTCGGATACTCGGCGGGGCTCGTCGAGAAACCAGCACACCTGGAGGGTAGCAGGCGAGAGGAGGTCGGCCCATTCAACGTGGCTGAGTTCCGACTGCAACGTCCGGTATGCTTCAATGACCGGGTGGTCCGCGACACGGACTTGCCGCTGGTTGTTGGGCCCGCGGCGTTCGACCAAGAGCCCCGCGTCCAGCAAGTCATCGAGCACCTCGTAGATGTGTGCCTGTGAATACCCGGTTTCCGTTGCGAGGTCTACTGGCGTCGCCTCGCGACCGGTACTCAGCGCGTCAATCACGGCGAGTCCGGCCTTTGAAATCATCTGTGTATACCCTAACACCCACTCGTATAAATACGCTTCTGGATTTAGGTTGACGAACTAGCTATCCAGTAACCAGGTTTGTGAGTGCATCCTCGAGCGACCCGTGGAACTGCCAGCTCGCCCGCTCGAAGGCCTCGTCGGTCGGACCGTCCCAGCGGGGGAACGCGGAGTGACCGCTCACTTTGACGGTCCACTCGGTCGGCTCGTCGAACGGGTTCTCTGTCGGGAGTTCCACGACGTAGAGGTATTCCTCGTCGCCGTGGATGCCGTCGGCCGGATTCTCGACGCCGTGGCCCAGCAGGAACAGCGGCTGGTCCAAGTGCTCCATATTGGACGGCTCAAGGAGATCCGCTGGCTGAGCCGCGTCGATCGTTCGCTCTGGGTCGCCATCCAGATAGAGGTCGACCGTCGAGAGCTTGTCGAGGAACACGAACGTCGCCGCCGTGTAGCCCGGTCCCCGCTCTGCGCGGGTCGCATCGAGAAGCTCTTTCAGCTGTACGAGCTCCCGGAGGACGCTCCCCGGGTAGCCGTCCGAATGCCGGTACACCTGCGCGACGCGGTCGGCGCTGCCATCTGTCTCACCGGTCTGTTCGACTCGTTGGACGAATCGGAGTTGGCTCCGTGTCGACATCGGTACTCGCCGGCGCGTGTGCGCCGGCACCCATCGCCGGCGCTGAAACAACACCACACAGTCGTAGCGGGATTGCAATCCGCTACGCGAGATGTGACACCTCGTCTGGTTCCTCCATGTCGTCGAATTCACCACGCTCGACCGGCTCCCAATCCTCCCCAGGTGCTGGACTCCACCAGTCGGTTTTGTAGGCCCCCGGTGCACCGAGGATTTTCACCCGTGCCGAGCCGTCAGGCAGGTCGCGACGGAGCTTCTCGTCGACGTGGAGGTTCCACGTCGAGTGGGTGTCGAAGCAGGCGAGGACGGCCTCCTCGTAGCCGCGTGTCTCCCGTGACTCTTGCAGTTTGACCTGCGTATTGCAATTCTTGCAGAACACCCCCTCAAAGGGAATGTGACTGAATACCTCGTGCCCGCAGACGGGGCACCAGAGGAACTCGAACAGTGCTTCGCTGTGACGGTCGATGCCTTCCAGACTCATCTGTGGATCTGGCCCGATTGAGACGGGCCACCCATCCCGGCCCAAAATAAACGTCACCGCAGATACGTTCCAATCAATCAGCGCTCGGCGCCGTACACGATTCTCGAGGATGCTTCGTACCCACAGCTCCGACACTCGAACCAGCGCTGAACCTTCGCGCCGTCAGCCGTTTTTCCACCGATTGCCACGTCGCTGTTCGGACACTCGGGACACCTCAGTTCGGGCGCTGGCCGGTCACGGAGCTCGTCACGGAACGATTTCGCGTCCTTCGTCTCGTACCCCCGTGACCACACTGGGTAGCCGTCGACGAGGATTGCGCCACGCCACTTGTAGCGGTACGAATCTGGTGCTCGGTGTAAGACCGCCCGAGCGCCGGTCTCGGTATTCCGGTATGCGAGTGTGGGCGTGCGGCTCTCGCGCTTCCAATTTGTGATTCGACCCATCTGTTAGAAGTGGACGTCGGCGGGCACGATCCAGAGCTCCTCGCTCTCCTCCAGCACTCGATCCAGCTGCTCACGGTGACGGATCCCGTTCGCATATTCGTTGTACAGGAAGATCGTTGGCCCGTCGTAGGCGCCGACCTGGTGGAAGGCGTGCCGAGCGAGATCTTCGTCGCGCATGATCTCCTCATCGGAAAGTTCGTCAAGTGCTTCCCTCACCCGGTCGAGGTTGCGCTCGAACTCCTCTTTCGTCGCCTCCCAGCCACGCTCAAGCAGGTCTTGGCCGTCATCGGAGTCGACGGGGGCTGCAGTCGGCAACTCATCCCAGCGGGCCTTCCCCGCAACGGACGTGTCTTCCTCATCGAAAGTCACGTGGTAGTCGAAGACGGCGCCGGCATGTGGGTCGGCGCCGACTAGGCGGTTGAACACCGTCTTTCCGGTGGCCAGTGCGTCGTCGTGGGTCGATTCTTCTACCAGAGCGTAAATCACCATGTGCATCTCGAACACCTCGAAGCGCCGACGCACCGGGAGTCGTTGCTCGCTCCTGCTGCGCCGGCACCCATCGCCGGCGCTCGAAAAACCCATCTCGAACTACGTGCGTTTCAGAATTTTCCGCACGCTCAACGGATGGACTGCTCCCAGATTGCTACCTTTGTTTTGGCTGTTAAATCCCTATGAACGGTGGTCTAAGTCAGAAATCCTCAATCTGATATTTCTCATTCAGCGCTGAACGATCCGATAACGCTGAATCTGTCACCGTCACAATCACCTGATACTCCGGCAATTCTTCTGGCAACGCCAATACAAAGTTTGTAATATCGGGTGCATTTCCTGTGTCCGGGATATCGAAATATGGAGAGTCAAATATGAACATCCGGATTGGCAGCGTGTTCGACTGCTCTGCCAGCTGCTTCAAGACGGCCGTATGGAACAGTAAGGCCAGAATCTTCCCCTCGTTCGAGTACTCGTTATGCCGATCGGACGGGACATCATTCCCGTCCTCGATCACGACGGTGAAATCGTAGCCCCCCTGTGGATTGAACACAACATTCTGGGCATCGGCAAACCGACCGTGTTCGAAGTAGGAGAGAAGGTCATTCATTTCCTCCCGTAAGTTGTTCTTGAGATCAGTTCGCTCTTCCTCAATATGCCGACGAACGATCCGCTCGAAAGTTTGCAACGCTTGTCGTTTCTCCACCTTCTCACGGCGGCGTTCGTACGCCCCTTCTAAATCTTCAATACGTTCAGTAGTGTCGTCAAGTTCGTCCTCCTTGGCATTGATCTCCACTTGGACCGATGTCGCATCCCGCTCCAGCGAAGATATTTGTGTTTCCAATTCATCCCGTCGGTCGATTAACTGGGTGACATCGCTCTCCGCGATCTGTGATTCTATCGTTTCCAGCTGTTCCTGATGATCTTGGATCCGTGACTCAAGAAGATCTAGTTCCCCCTCGAGTTTTCGTTCCCGGGATCGCAGCTCGGTCAGTTGCTCTTCCACCTCTTCGCGTTCCATGGCCGATTCACGTACGTCCCGCTCGGTGGCCGTTTCAATCCTCTTGTCTGGGACCTCCTTACGACACAGCGGACAATCTCCATCATTCAACAGCCGGCGGCGTTGCGAATCATCGACATCGTTTGTACAGATTGGGCACCGTTCCGGGATGCTCATCATCTCCTGCAGGTCCTG
The DNA here is from genome assembly GCF_003721435.2 of Halorubrum sp. CBA1229. Taxonomy (NCBI): domain Archaea; kingdom Methanobacteriati; phylum Methanobacteriota; class Halobacteria; order Halobacteriales; family Haloferacaceae; genus Halorubrum; species Halorubrum sp. CBA1229. The sequence continues at coordinate 25,151 of NZ_CP054586.1, forward strand.
AGCTGTTGAATGAACCTCTTCCCCCATCTCCATCTCCTCATATCGCTCGATACTCAGCCGGGTTTCCCGCAAATCACCGCGTGTCTCCCGTTTTTCGGACTCCAAGTTGTTTATTTGCCGTTGCAGCCGCAGCTTCTCTGACTCCAGCTGTTCCAGCTCATTATCCTGTTCTAGCGTTTCATTGATAGAGCGAAGTTCCGCTCGACGATCCGCTAATTTTGTTTCAATCTCCTTCTTGTTCTCCTGCAATTCGGCCAGCCGTTCCGCCAATTTCTTCTCTCGGCTCTGGGCGATTTTAAGCTCTTCTGCGGCTGTTTCTTCTTCTTCGGTCAGCTCATACTTCTCAGATCGCCGTTTCTTGCTCTGGTTGATCGCAGCGGCTAGGTTAATGCCGAACAGAAGGTCAATGAAATCCTCTTTGTCCTGCCAGCGGAGGAACTTCTTGTACTCTGGCGCCATCAAGCAGAACAATGAGAAAATGTTGTACCGACCAAACTCCCGGGATTCAACCGGCCAGATACCGAACGCCTCGGAAACATCCTGCTGTGTGTTCCGGGCTTGGAAGGGGATGTCATCCTCCGACGATGGATCTGTATTCAGCTTTGGCCGATCGTCACCTGAATACCCGCGGCCGTCCCGGTTTAAAAGCCGTTGAACCAAATAGTGGTTCGTATCGACCGACCAATTCCCGGTTGTTTCTAGCGAATCCTGCTCGGACTGGATCGGATCGGTCAGTGTAATTCGTTGTTTTTCCTGACGGCCGAACAGGTTAAACCGAATTGCCTCAAGGATCGCAGTCTTTCCCTGATCATTTGGGCCGTAGAGAGCTGTATCAGTGTCATCTAGCCGGACCACCCGGTCATCCAGATTTCGGAACTGTTGCGCTCGAATCCGCCGTATCGTTACCCTATCAACGGGAAACTCCGGTTCGTGGTAGTTCGCTTCGAGCAGCTGGCGGCACTCGTCAATCTGATCCGGCTCCATGTCCTCTGCCTCCAACGCCTCAATGATACTCACAATGATCTCCTCACGCTCAGGCATGTGCGAACTCCCCCGTTAACTCGTCTAAGAACTCGATTTCGTTCGCTTTGAATTTTCTCCGCGGGCCGACGAGGAGTTCTGCTCCAGTGGAGGCCTTCTGGAGACGGTCCCCCTCACTAATATATTGAACAAAGTCATCATGCGTCATGTGGGCGATTTCGTCGATTACCGTTTGCTGGGCATAGTTCCAAGATGAGAGCATCATACTATCGGCGTGTTCGATCCGGTCGTAGAACTCGTTCACCATGATTTCGCCCGCAGGCGCTAATTCGACACCATAGCGGCGTTCGTGTTCTCCGACCTCCCCCGTCCCCTTCTGACCGATAACAGGTTCCTCAATTAGTTGCCAGGCGAACAAGCGGTTCTTATCTTCGTAGACGTCGGACGAGAAGGGGCCGGAGCTACGTTTCGTGAAGCGGTAACGGTATCCAGTACGGTCAAGCATTCCGAGATCGCCTTCTAATTCTCCGATGGCAGCGTAGTCATCTTGTTGCGCGATCCTACGGTTCACGAGGTAGACCAGCTTCTGTAGGCGGTACCGCGATTCAATCATTCCAGTGTCGGACCGGTCGCCGTAATCCTTCACCAGCTTCAGTAGCATTGCGAAGTCAATGAGCTCGTCAATCCGGAACCGGAGCTCGTTCCACGTTTTCACCAATTCGTCGCTGGCGACCGTCCCGTCGTGGAATGCAGCCAGTTGCTCCTCCGAGAGCCCGAAACTGCTGAGGGTTGAGATGACGCGGTCGTCCGAGAACACCTCTCGATTCAGGAACGAGTAGTACTCCTCTCCGAATTCCTCAAACTCGCTCCTAGTCGCCATGGCCTCGCCGTAGACTTCGGTGATGGTCCGGACGTATTCCTGCCGTTGCTCGGGATCCAATTCGAACCGGTCAACTGCGCGTTCGAGGACTTTCCATTCGTTCGGCATCAGGGCACCCCCAATTCATCACAAACCTCGTTGTTCCACTCGATCACCTTTTTCGTCCCACCTGAACAGGCCGGATTCGCCGTGTTCAGGTGGCCCAGCGCGTACGCCACGAGGTATTCCTTTGATGGAGCGACGGAAACTCGCGGATAGCGAGATCCAACCGTTTCCGCCTTGTCAGATCCGTTGACGCAGAGAATAATCTCGCCTTCATTTGGGTAACTCCGCGTCTCAAGATAGTGCTTGAGATGAGGATACGGTTCGTTTTCAAGGCATTCCTGCCAATGGATGATCCAGACGCTGTTCTGAATCAATTTGTCTCGGTCTACAAGGTTGTCTAGTGAGTGGAAGTATTCCTGGATCAGGAGCTTGTCGCCGTGGATTCCGTCCCGGATCTCCTGCACGATGTCGGTGAAGTCTTGGCCGTAGCAGCCGCCGCTCTTGGTGAGAATCAGTAGATTTTCTTCGTGCGGGACGGCATCTTGTGGCGAGTTATACCGGGTAATCATTTCTGTTCTCCAGCGATAATCCGGAGCCTTCGTTGGATCGATTCCAGTTTTTGATGCTCCTGCTCCAAACGTTCATTCTTGTTCTCTCCTTGTCCTTTGATAATGGTTTCCTTCGACAGTTCACTGTGCGTCTCAAAATCGTCTCTCCATGCCTCGAAATCACGTCGTAGCTGTCTCCCGTGAACCGTCTTTGCGTTCGATAACAGTTCTGATAAATCGTTCATCCGATCAGTGAATTCATCATATGCGTCTTGCTTGGCGTGGCTACGATCGTCCTCGTTGACCCATGCGAGGGAGTCTTGCCACGCTGTGACTGTCCCAGTGATAGTCTCGCGGTCGGGTTGTTTGTCAACGACCCGTGCGTGGTACCCGACGGCGAGTAAGGCGGCGAATAGGGTAGTGAGCATTACGGAGAAGACGTAATCCAGACGGTCGATACCAGTTCTACCGGTTGTGGCGAGAATGAGGAGGAGGTAGCCAAATGTGATGACAACGCCTGATGCGGCGATGTAGCCAAGGATGGAAATGGTGAGGCGACGTACTTGTTGGAGTGGTGGGGAAAAGGTGCGTTTCCTCATTTTGGCTGTGAACATGATGAGGATGCCAAGGAAGATGACAGAAGTAGCGGCGTAGACGCCAATGAAGAAATTGGGGTTTGATATTTGGAGGAGGAGGGAGCTGGAGAACTGGAAGGTAAGAAAGACGGAGGCGAATTCAAGGAGAAGAACTTGAAGGAACAGATGGATCCCGTGACCGAATGTTATGTGATCGATGAGGCGTTGGATTGTCCGCTGAGCCTCCATATGGATTCCATGGATGCACCTGGCATATAAAAAAGTGGACCTGCCCCAGAGTTTCCTTTCTCAGGCCTCCTCCACTCGTTCGACTGTGATGGTTAGATCGCCCGACGCGTAGTCGGCCTCGAAGTCGACGGTGAACGCATCCGAGTCGTACGCGGCGTGGTAGGCACGGTGCCGTTCGAGTGACTCCGTCGCCTTGAAGTGGAAGAACGCAGCTGAGGTGTAGGGCTTGCTCTGGGTCTCGACCTGCGTCTCGACAGAGGCCGGGAGCGCGATTTGTGGTGTGTCCGTGTCGATACTCGCAGCGAACGCCTTCGCTTCCTCGACGGTCGCCTGCGAATGTGCGGGCGTCTCGCCGGTTAGCACGTTTACCGGCGTCTCGGTATCGTTGGTGAACAGGACATCGTGGAAGGTGCGTGTCCCGAGGACTGCGTCGGGGCCTAACTCGCAATCGTGGAATGGATCGTCGTCTGGATTCTCGGGCATCAAATCACGAGCCCACAGTGGGGGCTCAGTCCTTTCTGCCCCAGACAAACCACAACTTGTCTCGATGTAGCGGAGGTAAGTCCCGAAAGAAGAGCGTCCTGCCCGCACTTCCCGCCGCAGAATCAGGCGTCGATGATTCGATCGGGCTCGATTCGTGACAACCGCATCGCGTTCCCGGTGACGCCGAGGCTCATCCCCATATCACCGACAACGACTGCCAGCGCAACGCTGACCAGGCCCAGCGGCACGCCCAGCGCGAGCAGGAGCTTCACGCCGAGGCTCGCCCAGATGTTCTGCCGGATCACGCCGTTGGCCGTATGCGACAGGTCGTACAAGTACGGGAGCTTCTCGATGTCGTCGCCCATCAACGCAATATCGGCCGTCTCGAGGGCGGTGTCGGTGCCCGCCGCGCCCATCGCGATGCCGACCTCCGCAGTGGCGAGCGCGGGCGCGTCATTGATGCCGTCGCCGACCATCGCGACCTCCCCGTACTCCGCCTGTAACTCCTCGACAGCGTCGACCTTCTCGTCGGGCAGGAGTTCGGCGCGATACTCATCGACACCGACCTGCTCGGCGATGGCGCGGGCGGTGCCCTCGTTGTCACCGGTCAGCATCACTACGCGCTCGACGCCCAGCTCGTGCAGGCGTTCGACGGCACGCTTCGAGGCCGGGCGTACCTCGTCGGCGATGGCGATCGCACCCAGCAGTTCCGACTCCGTCCCGACGATAACGACCGTCTTGCCCTCCCGCTCCAGTGCGGCGAGCGCGTCCTCGGCGAACGCTCCGTTGTCGGCCTCGGCCGCCTCTTCCGCCACGACGCCGCCGTCCGTCTCGCGGCGTGCTCGAGCGAGGTCGAAGCCCAGCTCCTCGAAGAGCGCGGGCTTGCCCGCATAGTACGTCTCGCCGTCGATTTCGCCCCGGATGCCCTTCCCCGTGAGGCTCTCGAAGCCAGTCGAGTCGGGCAGGTCGCCCACGCCCGCCTCCTCAGCGCGGGCGAGAATCGCCGTAGCGATGGGATGCTCACTGCGCCGCTCCAGCCCGGCGGCGCGACGGAGCAGATCGGCCTCCGTGGTGTCGCCGACCGGGACGACATCGGTGACGGCGAGTTCGCCCTTCGTGAGCGTCCCCGTCTTGTCGAGCGCGACGGCATCGACTTCGCCCATCGCTTCGAGGTAGTTGCCGCCCTTGATCAGGACGCCGTTCTTCGCGGCGCTGGTGATGCCCGACACCACCGAGACGGGTGTGGAGATGACGAACGCACAGGGGCAGGCGATTACCAGCAGGGTGAGCCCGCGGATGAACCAGGTCTGCCAGTCGCCGGCGAAAGTGAACCCGTACCCGGCCACGTCCACCGAGATGGGGTCGGCGATAACCAGCGGCGGGATAGCGGCGGTCAGGATTGCCAGCACGACGACGAGGGGTGTGTAGTAGCCGGAGAAGCGGTCGACGAACTGCTCAGACTCGGTCTTCTTCGCCTGTGCGCCCTGTACCATCTCGATGATGCGCGAGAGCGTCGAATCGCCAGCGGTCGAGGTGACCTCTACCTCGAGGTACCCCTCTTCGCTGATCGCGCCGGCGTAGACCTCGTCGCCGGCAGTCTTGTCGACGGGGACGCTCTCGCCCGTGATCGGCGACTGGTCGACTGCACTCTCGCCGTCGATGACCGTTCCGTCGAGCGGAATCTTGTCGCCGGGGCGGACGACGACGGTCTCGCCAACGTCGACCTCCTCGGCGGGAACGGTCACTTCCTCACCATCGCGAAGGACGGTCGCCTCGTCGGGCGAGAGTTCCATCAGCTCGCGCAGGGAGTCCCGTGCCCTGTCCATCGCGTAGTCCTCGAGCAGCTCGGCGATGCTGAATAGGACGGCCAGCGTGGCGGCCTCGACGAAGTAGCCGATACCGGTCGCCGCGATGATCGCCGTCCCCATCAGCAGGTCGATGTCGAGGCTTCGGTTCTTCGCGGAGTAGTACCCGCTACGGACGACGGGGATGCCGCTGGCGGCGACGGCGCCGAGGAACAGGACATCTGCGATGTGGAGCGGGTACTCGAGGACGCTCGCCACCGTGACGTTCTGTCCGGTGAGGAGGAACTCGAAGAGGAGGCCGAGCGTGACGAACGCCGCGCCGAGCCACGTCTTCTTCGCGCGAGGACTCGTCCAGACCTCCGATGGTGGCGCGATGTCGACGCCATCGGTCGCCTGGTTGTCCTCATCATCGCCCTCGGCGTCCGAGCCTCCGACGACCTCGTAGCCGGCGCCTTCAATCGCCTTGATTACGTCGGCTTCGCTAGTCCGATCAGGGTCGTACGTGACGTTGGCCGTGCCGGTGGTCGGCTGGAGCGTGGCGTCAGTAATGCCGTCGACACGCTGGAGGCTCTTGTCCACCTTTTGGGCGCAAGAGGGACAGTCCATCTCGGGAACGGCGAGGCGGGCGGTCAGCTCACGTCGCTGTCCGCCGCCGCTCGTTCCTCCTGCTGCGTCCGGATTCTCTGTCATCACGTCACGGTAGGAGCGGGAGTTCGATATGTCTTTGTTGGAATATTCCAACTGCGGCCCTCAGTACGATGCCAGCTGTTCTTCCGTGACCCGCTCCCCGGCGACATGTTGCTTCGCCAAATGTTCTTCCGCCCGACGGAGTCGGTAGGTGAGTGTTGACCGCGGCACGTCGAGATGCTCGGCGAGCTTGCCGACGTCAACCTCGCGGGGCGACTCGTAATAGCCGTGTTCGACGGCGGCCTGGAGAGCAGCCTCTTGGGCTGGAGGCAATCCACTCGGTGTTCCGTCGCTTCCCCTAGCTGATGTTGTGTCCGCTGTGCGGAGCATCTCCATCTGGGCGCACTCCCCGACGGCGACTTTGAGAGCGTCGAAGAACGCCGCCACGTCGCCATCGCCGGAGTGGATGAGTCGCCACGTGTAGTGGCGGCCCTCGTGACGAGTCTCGAACAGCACGCCGTCGCCGAGGTGGTCGCGAGCGATGTGGGGGACTGAGGCGCAGGTCGGAGTGCGCTCCCAATCTGAGTAGAGGATGAGCGCGTCGTCCGTGCGGTCGAGGACGCGGGTGGTCTGTGTGGCGCCGCAATCCTCAGTCGCCAGACAGTCGGCGTAGTAGTCGCCGGTGAGAAAGGCGTCCTCGATAGCGTCGAGCGCCTCAGGAGTTCCGGTAGCATGGTCGACCCGCCAGAGACGTTCGGCAGTGGCGTGCAGCGAGAGCGAGCGGACGCGGGCGTCGGAGTGGTCGGCGAGAGCGTCAGCCACCCGGTTACAGCCCGGCTCGTATTCGAGTGCGAAGATGAGTTCGCGCATATCCTGTGTACGGCCTCCTACGACATAACCCATGGTCCGGGGTGATGTCTACTGGCGGGTATCAGATCACGTCGTCCGGGTCGTGGACCTCCTGCATTCGCTGCGCTTCGGCCGCGTATTGTTCCTGGAGGTCTGGGTCATCGACCATGCCAAGATTGTCGAGTTCAGCATCGACTGCTGCCGTCGTATCTCGGACATCGGTAAATGAGGTTAGCGCCCGCTCCTTCCGATAGTACTGTTCGCCATCGGGCGTTGCGTAGGTGAGGATGATCAGGTTCTGTTCGTCATCGGAGTACGTCCGTTCGACAAGCCAAACACGAACGTCATCTTCAGACTGATTTGACATACTTGGACGTCCCCCGATATCCACTAAGGGATTGGTGTTACGACTTGCCGAGACTCGCTGTCTCGAAGGGTGATTCTCCGGTCGGAATGAGCAGCTCCTGTCGGTCTCCGACCCGCTCAGCGAGCTTCCGTTTCAGATACTGTCTCGCCGTTGACGGCGTGAAGACGCCCTTGTCGAGCATGTCGCCAACGACGTCTTTCAGTGCCCGGAACTGTCCCTTCAGATGGCCGTCGCCGACCGGCTTGCCGTCGTACCAACGCACCGTCGCGAGCGCGCCGTTCCCGACGGTCTCTCCCTGTTCGACCGTCTCCGAGTCGTACTGGAGCCCGAACCACAGCGTCCGATAGGCGGTCACCTCGAACGTCGTCGACACCACGTAAAACGCCTCATGGTGGAGGTAGTCGAGATGGTCAGCGATAATCTCCTCGAGCGTGAGCCCGGTGGCGCGAGGCTTCGGCTCGACGACCGTCGACGGTCGGTCTTCGCCGGCGAGGTAGCCGTCGACGGCATCTGCCTCGAGGCCATCGGCTAACTCCGCCAGCAGCTGTTTCGCCCACTTGGAGTCGGTGTCTTCGCCACCGAACGGCGACTCAGCCGAGATTCGGTGCTTGAGCTTCAGATTTGATGCACCCCAATGAGAGTAATGGAGCGTGTACTGTCCGTCGGTTCGTTCGTACGCAACAAGTGCGCGGTGGCCCATTGAACAATCACCTCGCAGAACGATCCACGACTGGATCGCCCCGCACCCCTCCCGGGGGACGAACAACGCTACTCGTCGATCGGGTCGGGGGAACTGAGGTCCGCGTACAGCACCTCACCGTCGCGGACGACGTACCGTTTCGCCAGCACGGGAAATCGGCATTTGGTAAATCCGGCTGTCTGGATGTCGAATTCTTCGTCCGGTTCGAGATACTCCGCGAGCGACCGGAGGAACTCGTGGGTGACGATGCCACCGTCGTAGTCAGGAAGCCCGTTCTCACGGGCCTCGTACACTTCGAAGCTATCGTAGCCCCAGATGATCAGTTCGCCGTCGTCGTCCACCTCCCAGTTGAGCGTCCCGAAGCAGTGGTTCTCACAGAGCTGGCGGACGGCCTGTGGGTCTGTTACGAGCGCGCCGGTCGATGTCGTTGCGGCTTGGAGAGTTGCCATCGGTTGTTCTCGGGAGCTGTCTCGCGCCCCCGCACCCCTTCAGGGGGCGAGCAACTGCTCACGCTGTGACGGCCACATGACGTTGCGCTGCCGATGCATCGAGCTGTCAGGATTCTCTGTTGACGTCACCGTCCCTCGTCGTATTCGGTTGGGTGAGAACATCCACCTGCTCGAGGAGCGTCGTCGCGGTGCTAATTCGCTCTTGATCAGCGGGCTCCAATTGGTCGCTGTCGATACTGGTGAGGCTACTGAGCGCGCGGTGGAGTCGATAGCCGGGGGTGTCTCGTGGGTCCATGTGTGCGCCTCCGCCAATTTCCGGCGCGAAAAAACACCGGCGGGCAGTCAGCGGGGCAGTCTGGGAGTGATCACGAACTGACCTCTAGTTAACCAACAGAACGAGTCGATATCAGGTCCGTTGGTTAAACTGACTCCGCCTCTATTGATCGGCTTCTGGTTCGGGTCCATAGCGAGGTGTCCCGCACCGCTGACACTCCCACATGGGCTGCCCGGTCCACTCATCATCGGGGACAGCCTCGAATTCGCGGAATCGATGCTTAGTCTCCCGATCACATTCCCGACACTCGAGGTGAGTCCTGTTTGGGCGCTCGCGTCGTGGCTGTTCGGTATCGGTCTTGTCAACGGATTCCTGGAGCGCAATCGCTGGCACCAGCCAGAAGTCGTCGTCTGCGTCCTCACGAAGGCTTGCAAGCCCCTCTTCGGTGCGAACCGCGCTCCCAGTTTCGTCGTAGAGAAACGTCGCGTGCTCGCCGTCGTGACAGGACTGCGTCGTCTCTGTCCACGCCGTCCGCTCACGAGCAACCGCGAGCAGCTGATTACCACATTCAGACGTGACCCGTGTCGCCGAGGGGAGCGAGGGCCACTGATCGACAAGCTGTGGGGCCGGTTCCTCGTCGAGATCGTAGATTAGCTTGCAGTCATCGACTACTGGGTCATCGTCTGCCTTCACGAGGAGGGTAGCCGCAGCAGATCCCTTCCCGACGGCGCCGTAGAACGTCGACGCCTCGACGAGCAGCTGGATGACGTGGATGAGAGTCCGTTCGGCAGTCGATGTGTCCTGATCATCGGCTGCTTCGAGATGGTTCGTGAGACAAAACCGGCACTTCGACTGGCCAGCGGGGATCGACGCTCCACAGGAAGCGCACTCGGTCGCATCTGCTGTCGGGCCGTCTGGATAGCCCGCGTCGACGCCACCGGAGCGCTGCCGCCGGGGCTCACCACTACTACTGGCGAGTTGATCGTCGGGAACGTGGGTCGCTTCGCCGAGCGGTCGGAGGGCTTCGTAGTCGGCGTACTGGTCGGTCATAGAGTGATCTGGCCGTATCATGCTTCGTCTTCGGGTTTAAACAATGGCTCTCACATCAATCAGCCTACAGACATACAACCGAAAATCAGCAGTGTGGGCCTTAGACAGCCAGTTCGTCCAGCGCGTCGCGGTGGGTCCGCACGGTGACCACTGAGACGTTCGCAACGTCAGCGATGTCCGACTGGGTGAGCCACCGCCCGTCTTCGCGTCCGGCTTTGTACAGACAGGCTGCGGCGAACCCGGATGGCCGAACCCCCGTGGTTGCTCCGGTCGATTCGGATGCTTCCGCCAGCTGCCGAGCCCGCTGCCGGATTTGATCGGAGACGTCGAGCTCCGACGCCAACCGCGGGACGAACGCACTGGGCGTCACGGGTTGGGCTGGTAGGCCGAGTTCTGTATTCAGCGTCGTGTATGCGTTCGTCACCCGCGATTGCTCGACGCGCGCCGACTCGGTGATGTCGTCGAGCGTTCGTGGTCGCCCGTTACACCGACACGCTCCGTAGACACTCGCGGCGGCCATCGCCTCAATCGACCGGCCCTGCAGGAGTTCCTCGTTCTGAGCGCTGCGGAAGAGCTGGCAGGCCTGGTCACGGATCGTCTCGGATAGTTCGAGCGTACTACTGATCCGGCGGACTTCACTAAGCCCGTGTGCGAGGTTGCGTTCAGCTTTCGACTGAAACCGCCCACGGGTCTGTTCACGGCGCATCCGGAACAGCCGGCGTCGCTTCTGTTCGGAGAGGCTGTTCCCGTTCGCATCGGCCCCGCGACCGATCTCCGTTGACAACCCTCGATCGTGTCGTGCTGCCGTCAACGGAGCGCCCGTGCGCTCTCGTTCGTCGTCGAACCCTCGCCACTCTGGCCCGTGGTCGATCCGCTGCTCGTCGACGACGAGTCCACAGTCCTCGCAGACGGTTTCAACCGCGTTGGTTGTAACTTGCCCGTTACACTCGGGACACTGCGTAGCATTCGAGTCGGTCTGGACGTCTTCGTCGAACGTCGTTTCGTAGATCTCTCTGGTTGCCATGGATACTCACGAGGGGACTCACGCGGATCGCGTCTCTCGGAGTGCCCCTCACCCATCAGGGGGCACATACACACCACACGGAACAGCGCTGACACTGATGGGCCGCGGTGGCGAAAGCCCGGCCGCGAAACGGCGCGTGAGCGCCGTGAGCAGCCCGGACCGTGGAGGTGGTGGGAGGTGGCGGTGACCGCGTACACACCAGCAAAAAAGGGGTGCGCCGACCGGCTATTCCCACCACCGACCGCGCTCAGGGAACATAATGGTGGTCCACCCAGTGACAGCCAGTGAGACGCGCCCCTCGTACCAGTTCCGGGCTACCTTGTGAATACGCACCTGCTCGCCCTCTTCAATCCACGGCGCATCTGATTTCTCCCAGATCGTCACCTTCGTTTTTCCACTGTCGTCTGCGATCAGCCCGACTTGAGCGATGGCCGGCGAGTCTGCATCCCAGAGTACTTCCACTCGACCCTCGATGCTCACCTCTTTGCGATTGACGTCCTCGAGCTTCCCAATGGGGATCACCGTCCCAGGCGCCGTCTGCAACTCCTCGAACACCCCGACGACTGCACTCGTTAGGTCTTTCCCACCGACGACGGCTTCACCCAACCGCCGGCCAATCGCTGCTCGCGACCAGCCATCCAGCTTCTCCGCCAGTCGCATCGACTGCTTGTTCACCGCCGCCAACTGCTCCTGCGTGAGCTCTGCACGAGGATCGTCTCGCTCCGGCTCAGCCATCGGACTCACGCTCGCTGCCCGCTTCTGGAACTTCACACGCCGCTCAGCGCTTCGCTTCGCTGCGATGTCTCGCGTCCGCTTCGCACGCCCCTCCTGCTGACTGAGTTCTGCCTGGGCACTGATGTGTTCCAACTCGGCCTCTCGTGCCTTGATGCGCTCTTCCTGTTCGAGGGTCTTCCCGAACATGTGATCCGGGCCTTCCTCGACCCGCGCGTCTGGATGGTTGGAATCGACTTTCGCCTGGACTTCCATGTCGACCGTCGCCCGGAACTCCGGGGTCTCGTCGACGACCTCGAATCCGTCCTCGTCGACCTCGACGTCATCGTGTTTCTCGAAAGCCTGTTCATCGACCGAAACCTCATTACCGAAGACGTTCTTACTTGACATTGGAGTACCTAGCTCCGAAGGCGCTCAGCGCCCGACACCGCGATGCCTCAACATCGCGGATTTCCTCGACGATAACGACCGACAGAACCATCTGCGCGCTCTCGCTCGCGCCTTCGCGAGCGCCCTACCGGGCGCGAGCGAGAGCGCGCCCGAGGAGGCCACTCAACCAGCACCGCGCGCCGACCCGCCCGGAGCGAGCGGCCAGCGGGATATGCCCGCTCGTGTCCGGCCCGATGTGCGGGTCCGTGTCCAGGGCGACTGTCGCCGAGAACGCGCGCCGCGGTGTGGCGCGCGACAGCGCAGGCGGCACCAAGCGCTGGAACGCGAAAGCCCGCAAGGGGCGCAACCGACGGGGATACCCGCTGGCGCCGAGGGCACATCCATTTTAGCCCGGAACGGGCGCGGGCGGTGCGGAGAGCGCCCGCACGCCCGGAATGGTCGGTCGCGAGCGACGCGGAGGGCGGCAGCGGCGAGCGGGGCGGGCCGGTACGAACACACCTGTCCAGCCGGCTACGTCGCTCGGCCAGCCATCCACCGTCCTGGCGGACTCAGAAAGGGCGAGGCCGTCTCGGTCACCGGGAGAGCCTGCTCTCCCGAGCTAACGGGCGGCGCGCCGCCCGTGAACGGCCGAGGGCCTTCATCGTGTTGCTCACCCAGCAACTTCAGCTGAGTCAGTCATACTTGTTGCGAGATAGCGAAGTTATTTAAATATCGGTTCGTATCTATGCAACAGATGCTTACCGAAGGCGAGGTTCGCGCGCTTACCGTCCTTCACGGTGAGCAGACAGTCTCCGAATTTGCGACCCAGCTGGACCGCAGTCTCAGCTACACGTCTGAACTTGTCGATCGTCTCGAAGCGACCGGACTCGTCGAGACGCGTCGACAAGGGAAAACAAAGCAGATCCGGCCATCGGACGCGAAAGCACTCGAACTCCTCGCAGACATCACCCAAGAGTATTCGCACATCGACTGGCCTGAACTGTTGTCGGGTGCGACGCTCCGCGTTCTCTACTATCTTGAAACACCGCGGGTCGTAATGGAGCTCGCGCGCCGGGCCAACATTCACAGAAGTACCGTCTATCGCGCCCTCGATCCACTTCAGCATCGAGGGATCATCTACGAAACTGACGAGGATGCATATGTGCTGAACGAGGGATTCGAACAACTGAGTACGCTTGCTCGGGAACTCGTTCATCACGACCATCGCCAGACCGTCGAACAACACACCGACACCTACACGATTCTCTGGGAGTCACTCGACGAGTTCCTCGTCCAGACCGCAGATGAGATTACCGCCGAGGACTTCCTTTCGACGGGGCCAGAGCGTTTCCAGACCTACGACCTGCCCCTTCTGGCCCGCGACCGTCGGTACTATTTCCATTCAGAGACGATGAATGATCTCTCGCCGGCGATGCTGTGCTGTCATATGCTCGTAATCGATTCGGGCGCACGTACCCAGTCATACTGTCTGCTCCTGCTCAGCCACGTTGACGTCGACCGTGACGAACTGCGTGACCAGGCCACAAAGTACGGCGTCGACGATCTCGTCGAGGACTTGCTCACGTATCTCGACACGAGTGGCGAGGAGCGGGCATCTCGACTTCCCGAGTGGGAAGAGTTCCAAGAATTGGCTGCGGACTACGGGGTGTCAGCATGAGGGCGCGATTCGACAGTTCGTACATTCGGTCGGAACTCGAGCGCATCGGCGAGCAGCTAGACGACCCACTCACTGTCTTCTTGATCGGCGGTGGGGCAATGGCGTTCCAGGATCTCAAGACCACTACCAAGGATATCGATCTCATCGTCGCATCCGGTGATGACCTCGGGCAGCTCCAAGCAGTACTGCTCGAACTTGGTTACGATATCGTTCGGGAACCGGACGAAGAATACGAAGCGCTCGGTGCTCAGCGAATCCTCGAGAACGATGATGGGTGTCGAATCGACATCTTTCACCAGCAGGTAATCGATAAACTGGTTCTTTCTGACGGGATTCGGAAGCGTAGCGAGCGGTACCTCAACCCCAGCAACTTGGTGGTCGAACTCGTGAGCCCAGAGGACATCTTCCTATTCAAGGCGGTCGCCGGACGGGTGGACGATATCGAAGATATGTTTTCGCTGCTGCAGACTGACCTCGATTTCGACGTCGTCGAAGCAGAACTCGCCGCGCAGATCGACCTCTTGGATCAAGAGCTATTCGTAACATACGTGAACGAGGCGTTGGCCGATCTCACCGAGCAACACAACGTGAGGACACCCCTGCATGAGCCGGTCGCGGAGATTACAGAGCGCGTATACGAGGAACTCGAAGTGCTTCACGCCCTCGACGAACCGAAATCTATGCCTGCCCTCCAGCAGGAACTCGATTACACCACGGTTGAATTACAGGATATCGTGAGTCGTCTCGAGGAGAAAGACGCAGTCAAGGAAACCGCTGATCGCATCGAGCGTCTTTCGACGACGATCTGACGGCGAGGGATACCGGAATCTATGGCGTAATGCCAAGCGGTGCGGCTTATTGGATACTTTCCCTATCCATGGATAGGGAGACTCCCCATTAGTCGCGGTCAAGCGCGACGTCGACTTCGTCAACGAGGTCCTCCATGGAAACGGTGTAAGCGTCGGCAATATGTCTCACTCAACGAGATGCTCATCGAGGTCGTGCGTCCAGTACGTCGCGGGCCCGCCAGGACTACATCGCGCACACAGCTGCAGCGGCCCCTCGAGATGGCCGAGTTCCACACGGAAGCGCGTGAGCGCCGCGAGGGCGTCGACGACGAGCCCACAGCCATCGCAGGCGTAGCGATCGCGCTCGTTGGGGTCCGGCTCCATCTGGATCGCGCAGTCGACGCAGATGGGGTGGGTGACCCGCTCATCTTCCCCCCATGTGTGGGCCTCGCCAGTCTCGGTGCTGGGCGGAGCGTCGCAGAACGCACACCCTGTAAGCGTCTGCTGCATTACTCCGCCTCCGCGTCGGCGTCGCGGCCGGCCGTCCAGCCACGGTGGAAGACGGCCAATTGCGTCGTCGAGTCGAAGGTAGTAACACTCGGCTCGTGAACGAGAACGCGATCCTCGGGAACGGGTGTGACGACGTCCGCGTCGATGAGGTCGTCGACTAGGCTGCGGGCCGTTGCGTCGTCGACGTCCGCGGTCGCGACGCTCGCGGCGTCACGGTCCTGTGCGAGGAGTTCGGTTTCGAGCTGTTCGTGGTCGGCACTCGTGTCGTCGTGAGGATCGGGACCAACCATGGTGAATCACGCCGCGCACGCTCTCGCGCGTTGCACGCCTCCCGGCGCCGATAAACAGCCCAGTCGGAGGGCGTCAGTCCGACCCTGGGTCGCGATACTCGAAAACGGCAACGTCGCGGAGGGATAGGGCGGTGGGCGGGGGTTGAGGGCATGAATTCTGGCAACGTCGTTAACCAACACTTCGACAGAACTGGTCCCGAGTGTTGGTTAAGAGTGTGGCCTATGGAGTCCGGAGTTCCTGAACCGGCTTCACGGTGAACGTGTCCGGCTCGCTGGCTGCTGCTTCTCGTGTGCGTTCCGCTTGTGAGGCTGCCGACCGGGTGAGCTGGGTGACGAGTTCGTCGCGAACGATCTCCCGAGGAACGGTTGTCTCGTGCCAGCCCAGCCGGGCGTCGAAGTGCCGCTTTTGGAACTGCTCGCTGACGTCGTCGACGGCGACGTACTGCGTGCGGTTTGTCCCCCGGACCTGGTGAGTGACGACAACTGCCCCCACGTGCTCGTGCGTCAGCTCGATTAGGGCACACTCCACGAGCGCGACGAGCGACGCGTGATCGCGGTCGTTCGGGATCGCCACCTCGAGGTCTGCCCACGGAGCCTCCCCGTCGGAGTTGGTTGCTGCTTGCTGTACCGTCTGCGTTTGGGTCGTACGTTCCGAAGCCATCGTCTATCGGGGGCACGTGATGTACCCCACCGCCCCCTGGCGGGGGTGACAGACGTGCCGCTGCGGTCGCAACGCTACTTGGAGCGACCGCCGAATAACCGACCCAACAGTGAGGATGACTCTGACTCACTACTGTTCTCACTCGTAGTAGCGGCGTGCTCGCCCTGGCACTCCTCCTCTTGGCCACGGGTGGCGAGTTCGTCAGTGAGTCGCTTGACCTCCGCTTCGAGAGCGTCGATGCGCTCGGTTTTCTCCGTGAGTGTCGCCTCGAGTTCGTCGACGCGGTCGCTCAAGATCTGATTCTTCTCGGCGAGATACGCGCGACTCCGCTCCGAGTCAGCAGCGCCGACGTCTGGAGACGATGTGGCGGAGATATCATCTGCGGTATCGTCGCCGGCGTCCGGGTCGTAGAACTCCGAAGTAGTCGCAATTGCTCGCTCGATGGTCTTCTCCCCATACGTCGACCCATCAGCGTAGTGGACCTCGTCCCACTTCTCTCGCATCAATCCCGACTGGCGGAACAGCTGCTCCATTTGGGTCCGGTCACCACCGGTCCAGAACGCCAGCAAACAGCACAGCGCCATGTCGGCCTCGGACTGACTGTCGTAGCCGACCGTATTCCCGTTCCAGAGCCGCTCGAACTTCTCGCCGTTCGATGCGTTTCGCGCTTTCTCGAGGAGGTCATCGTCTTCGAGGTCGACGTCAACGCCGGCTGCACCGGTCGTCGGTGACTCGTCGTCAGCGCTACCACGCTGTTCGGGCTCTGCTGCCGTGTCACGCTCTGTCTCCTGAACGTACTCACGGTGAATCGCTCTGAGCGCGTCCTGTCGACGTGCGACGCACGTTGGTGTCCGCTCGACGTGATCGCCAGTGACGGTGAAAAAGCGTGCCGTGTCGTACAGTTCGATGCTCCCGCGACGGTTCCGCCCGTCGGGAAGTTCGCCCCTGATGAGGACGTGATAGCCGGTGCCGGACGGTGACACCTCCGTATAGGAGTCGAGGCGCTCGATGATGTCTAGTGCCGCGTCGTCGACGTCGCCGGTTTCCGGGTCGCGGCAGTCGTCCAGATCGACGCCGACGATGGGGTCGTCGTCGGTAAACACGAACCCGACGCCATCGGCGTGTGCCGTCTCGGTGTAGTCGAGCGCTGTCTCGAAACTCGCCCAGGTCTCCGACTCTGTTGATGACGCGAACCCCCCACCTCCCGGCGTCACCGGAATCTTCGTCGGCTTGCCGTCCCGCTCTTCTTCGCGCCAGCACACCCACTGGTCCCGTTCGCGTAGCGTCTCCGGAATCTCCTCCGGTTCGTCGATGATATTCTTATTCATGTTCTCACAGTACCTTGCATGGCTCTCACTAATTCTGAGCCAGCACAGAACTCACTCAATTCTACTCCTCGATCCAATCCCTTGGTCCCAACGGGGACCCCCCGTTCTATCCTAGTTGGTTTTCGCTCGGTGATACCCCTGACCAGCTTCGCCGTCTGGTGGTTTTTCCCCTGACCGCTGATACGGGCGGGAGTACCCTTTCTTAATTTCCCCTGACCAGCAGCGCCGTCCTGCGATTTCGTATGTTCACTTGATGTTAGATACTGTTGCCCCTCCCAGATGCCCTGACCGGCGGTTCCGTCTTGCGGTTTTCTCGGTCCATAACCGAGTATTAACTCTTGATTCTTACCCTCTCGTGCTGTTACTGGTCGTTTCCCCTGACCGGCAACGCCTTCGGGCGGTTTTTTGATAACCCGTCTCGAATTCAAGTACCTCATAGATTTCTCTTCATTCAATCAATTGTTGCCCTGCTGCCGTGAGCGAAATACCTGTATAGCAGTTCACGCGGGTTTCGTTTTGACGAATCCGACTCGTATCATACGTTACGAACTCCCCGAGAGAACGGGAGAACCACGCTTTCGATTGAACTTCTTTGTCGTGTCTGATTGCCCATATCCGATACGCATTATAGAGATCATCCTTCGGGAGTTCCGCCTCCTCTTCTTCGGTAACGTACACGTCAACGAATGACTCGAAATCGTCCGCGTCGTGATCGAGTTCACTCCCGTTAGTTTGGGAGATTTGCTCTGAGGAATCTTCCCCCGGCATATCCTCTCCCGGAGCAGATTCGGCCCGATAGTCAGTCTCCGCCCGGTCACTATTTTCGTCGTCGTTTTTGGAGTCCCCCTCTGATTCATTGTGGGCGGTTGAGTGATCAAATAGGGTTGTGAGAGGTTTCGTTGTCCCGTCCGTGTAGACGACTGATGACTTCTCATCGGCAAGAATCACGATTACGTAGCTGTCGCAGCTGTACTCTGGGGTGGAGAACTCGTCTTCCGGAACGAACGGCTTTTTGATCCGAATCCAGTCGTCCTCGAACGCCGATTTCGTCTCGTAGATGTGTTGTTCACCGTGCTCATAAACGACGTACTCGTCGGCAGCGTGGTCGTAGCTGTAGATGGCCGGAACACGATCTTTCGAGAGTTTTTCCAGCGACTCGAGGCGGATATGTTCCGTCCCGCTGGCATCACGAAGGACGATCTCGTCGCCATCACGCTGCCAGATGTTCTGGGTCCCGTTCTCGTCGTCGGTCGCCGGTCGCACGGCCGTCACTCCACCTTCTTCGGTCGCTCCACCGCTGAACGTGAGATTCGAGTCAGTCGTGTAGAACCGTGTCTCACCATTCTGGAGGGTACGGACGGGAGGTGTGAGAATGCCGTCAACACGCTCGGCCCACTCAGTTTCGTCGTTTCCTGGTCGAACGACAAACAGCGGGATATCACCTGCTGCTTGGGCCTTCCGGAGATTCGTGAGCACTTTCGCGGGATTCTCGGGTGTCGTCGTTTCGACTTCGATGGCGAATCGGTCGGAAACGTCGGGGTGGCTCGCCCTCGCGTCAGGTTTCTCGCTGCCATCCTGTGCGAGGATCGAGACGGTGAAACCGAGTGCGGTGAGCTCTTCTTCGATCTGAAGGAGTGCTGCGTCGTGGGCACTCCCACCAGCGGCCTGCACGCCACCAGTATCGGGTGTCGCGACCTCTTCTCCGGCGTCAGTGAGCCGGATGCGGAGCTCGTCGGCGTCGATATCGACGGTCGTATCGAGGTATCGTGATCGTTCTCGGATGTCCGCGAGGGCATCATACGATGGCGGCTCGGCGTCGACGTCGTCGAAGAGTCGTCTGAGTTCGTCGTCAACTGCTTCGACGGCCACCCAGCCGTTTTCCTCACGGCAGCCCTCTCGAAGCTGCAGACTCCGAACCACGTTCGCAATCGCGACGTCCAGGTCGTCGCTCGCGATATCGAGCACCTCGTGTCCGTCGGCAGGTGTGCTCGTTGTTGAAGTGTCTGGCTCAGCCGGCACACCGTGTTCGTCATTGATGTCCTCGTGCATCGAGGAGAGTGTCTCAGTGAACTGCTCCTCTTCACGCTCTGTGAGCGGGGATTCGCTCTCGGGGTGGCCCGGTGGAATCGGGAGTGGTTCGAGACTGAACGGATACGGCCCCGTTTCACCGAACGTCGGGCTTGGCAGGCTGGCGATCCACTCCCCTCGTGGCAACGAACGAATCCGATTGGCGAAATCCGCGGGGTCCATCTCTTCGTGGGCCATCGCTCGCGCCAGTTCCCGGTCGACGTTGATTTTCCCGATGAGTGAACTGCCGATGTTGTTCAGAGCATTCAGGTAGATCTTCCGCCCACCTTCAGCCTCCATCTGTTCGGGGAACTGCATCGACAGACCAACAGAGAGCCGGAATCCCCGGCCTTTCTCGAGGAGATCATTCATGATGTCGGAGACCACGACCGATGCTGCCTCGTCGACGAGCAAGTTCACGACGTAGTCGTCCGAGTGCTGGGGGAGGGCCTGTTTGCGGTCCTTGAGAGCTGCATCGAGATTGGTCAGGATCACACCGGTCATGATCCGGGCGGCGTCGTCGCGGAGGTCGCCGAGGTCGAAGAGGATGACCGTATCCTCGTCGAGGACATCCCGAAAGTCGAACTGGTTCTCGGTATTATTGAAGATCTGCCGCAGGTGCGTATCCTGTGAGATGTAGGCGAGACGGTTTCCGACACCGCCCATCACGTTCGCGAAGGTGTTCGAATCTAACTGGAGCTGCCGTCGAATCGTCCGGGTGACTTCCTCGTCGCTCGACCGTGGGGCGTCGCCGATGTTCTCGTTCGGTGGCCCGGCCTCCCAGAGCTGGTCGACGACGTGTTCGAGCTGTCGGTGGGCGAAGTAGTCCGTCGACGCTCGGTAGAGCCCGTTCTCACGCCTGTATTCCTCGTCGAACAGTGTCTTGATGAGTGTCTTGATGAGAGTTGGGGCCACAGTCGCCCGCTCGTAGCGGTCGGTTCCCATCACGAGCTTCAAAATCTCTTCGTAGTGGTCGGCCTTCCGTTGGACGGCGTCTTCGCGGCGCCGTCCGCTCTCCATCGACGGTTCGAGATCGAAAAACGAGAACCCGGGGAGGACGTCCGGGATCGGGAAGTGGACGACGTTCTCTTGGAGGTCGGTCATTCCGAACCGACGCGCGTGAGCCCGCATATAATTCTGGGCCATGTCGTCGTTCTTCGGGATGATGAGGATCGTCGGCCCCTCGGTGTTGGCGTACAGCGACAGCATATCGTTGATGAGGGCTTTCGACTTCCCAGAGCCGGTCGTTCCAAACCGGCCGTAATGAGTGGGTAGCAGTCCGGGTGGAATGTGTGTCGGCTCGTCTTCGGCCTCGCCGGTGTCGTCGAGGGTATACCCGATTGCCATCCCGTCTCGGAACTCATTCATGAGGTCTTGGTGAGGACGGGGCAACGGATTCCGACTCTGCTGTTCCGCACGCGTCCCCCGTGTCCCCTCGACAGTAAGCTGTTCCGAGGAGGGGACGAGTACGAAGTTCGCGAGTTCTCGACCACTCAGGATGAACTCCTGTCGGGTCTTCCCCCGGCCGGTCGTGATCTCACGATCCAAGAGCCGCTGCAGCGCCGCTCGTGCGTTTCGGTCTTTCGTGGCTGCCCGGAAGCCGCTGTCACGTAACCGCTCGGCTGCAACCTGGTAGTACGGCCCGTCAAGCGGGTCGAATACCGGGACCAGTGATTGCATTCGCTCATCGAGATCATCGCGACCATCACTACCGGATGGAATCCCGACTGCTCGGATGTTCGCGGTGAACGACCGCTTCGGATTTTTCGCCTCGATTGCCGCGACACGTTTTGCAACCGCGTCGCTCAGCTGGTTTCTGTCCCGGTTCTCCGGCTGATCGTCAAGTTCGAAGAGGGAGCCAATAATCTCCTGAGCGAGTGTGTCTCGGCCGTCGATGACGTCCTCCTTGCGAAGGTCGGCATCGGACTGCCAGCTCTCGCGTCGCTGGAAGACGACTTGGAACGCTACTGGTGCTGTCGCCTCCATCAGATGGTCGACGAGCGAAGTGAGCGCACCCCCTGGCTGATCGACGGCTGGGAGTTCCGCTTCGTCGTCGGCAGTAAATGGCGAGAGTGAGGTCATCCAGTCTTGTTTCCGAATTGCCGACCCTTGCCACCGCACGCCGAGTGGGGAGACGGATTCGGTCGCTGGCCGCGCGAGTATCGTCCCCTCCGATGTTACCGTTGGTTTGGCAAGCGTCGTGAGTGGCTCATCCTCGGGAATCGCATCTGGTGGGGCGAGTTCGAGGGCAGTATCGCCGATCTCGATGATGTGGTCGGCAGACTGGTCACCGACCGTTCCTCCATCCGCGACTGATTCGGCGTCCCCTGGCCCCGATTGTTTGTTGTCGTCAGTGCCACGTTCGTATTGCTCGTCAGGGTCGAATTCGTACTGGAGGTCGCCCGCCTCATAGTGCTCGACGAATGTCTCGCGGTCGAATTCGACGGGCTGTACGAGTCGGGATGCGATGTCGACCTCGGTACGCTCGATGTCGAACGTCTCGGGATAGACCGACTGGAGCCGTTTTTCAAGGGTATCCAGATGGTCGTCGGCACCGTAGTAGAATTCGACGGGGTCATCTTTCCCCTCGCTCAGCGCGAGGAATTCGAAGCGTAGCGGTGTGTCGCTATGTAGCGGATTGAGTTTGTCAGCTAGCCCTGTCGAGTCCGTTGAGGTCAGTTTGTGGAGGCTCTCCAGTGCCTGCGGCAGACGCTCCGGATTGAGGCGTTCGGAGGTTGGCGTCACGCGAAGGTACTCACGCATCGTCGTCACCTCCCGTTTCACCGCCATCAGTCTCTGTTGGCGTCCGCTCAGGTGTGTGTTGTCCGTTGTCGGTCGCTCGGCTTTCAATATCGTCTTGGAACGCCTGCACCTCCGCGTCCACAGCATTCTCACCAGTCCCGGGGAGTGAGTCTCGCCGTTGCTCGGTTGGCTCGAAGTCGATGACCTGCTTCTCCTTGGGCATCGCTTTGACCTGGATTCCACGCCACTCGCCGTCGACGCCGACCAGTGCCTCGGAGAAGCCGGCGTCCTCGTTACCAGGAACGGCGTCCTGGACGAACCGCATCTGTGCGTAGTTCAGACCGAACTCGTCGGCCCACTCCTTGTCCATCCCGTCGAGACGGTGGAACTGCTTGACGGCACACTGGTCCAGAATCGCCTCGGATTCGGCGTGCTCGAAGAACTCGTCGACGGTCTGCGTGACCAGTCGGATCGAGAGGTCGTGGTGACGGTGGTGGCGGAACACCGTCTCGAGGAACGCTAGGCTCGCGGCGTCCTGCATGATGTAGCGGGCCTCGTCGATGTAGAACACGACCTCCTTCTCCGAGACCTTCGCTCGCTCGTAGACCAGCGAGATGAGCAGCTGCATGGTCAGCGCCGTACTGCTGTCGACGCTCCCCTCCTGCTGGGCGAGGTCGAGATAGATGACCTTCTCGTCCCGGATGTCGAAGTCGGATTCCTGTCCGAGGTTGGCGTGGCGACCGTCGTCCTCGAAGGGGCGGAGCTGGTCGAGGAGCCACGTCGCATCCTCCTTGATCTTCCCGGCCTCCTCGTCGGACCGGACGACGAACTCCTCGGGGTCGTCGACCATATCCTCGAACACGTCCATCATATCACGGATGGTCGGACTCGGATTGCTGTGCGTGGAGATGTCGTCGGTGATGCCCTTGCGCTGGTAGGCACGTTTGAGGGCGAGTTCGAGTGTGGTGCGCCGGTCGCCAAGCGAGATGCCCCGGAGCGCGAAGAAGTTCGTGAGAAAGCTCATCGCGTCGTCGAGCTTCTCGTTGAACGGGCTCGCGTCTTCACCCATCGCTCGCTGGACGTGCTCGGGCGTTTCGCGGATCTCCAAGGGGTTGAGGCCGAGTGTCCCACCGACGGTGATCCGCTTGGCGTCGAGGGCTTCCGAGACACCAGCCCAGTTGTTCAGCGGTTCGAGGATGATGCCGATGCGATCCTTGCTCTGCTCGATGGAGCGGATGAAGTTCTGCTTGGAGCTGAACGACTTCCCCGAACCCGTGTCGCCGACAGTGAACATCGCGTAGCCGTTGTCCCGGGCGAACGGGTCGATGACCACAGGGCTCTGGTTGTCCTTGTGAATCCCGAACTCGACGCCGCCCTCCTCAAGGATCGTCGCGTTGTGCGGCGAGGAGAGCAACGCACCGACGGCGCCGCCGAGCGCAATCGACGTCCGCCCGAACTCGTTGTCACCGATGGGTGCGGCGGACTGAAGGGCGAGATCCTGCCGACAGATCGCCGTCTTCGGCGTGAGGTTCGCCGGGTCGTCACGGAGCGCACTCTTGACCGTCTGGACAGCGTCTCTGAGGTCGTCTTTCTCGTCGGCTCTGACCGTGATGAACATCCCCTGGTCGAAGACGTTCGCGCCGTTCTCGACGGCCTTGTACGTCGCTGCGGCTTCGTTGGCGCGCTCTTGGAGATACGCGCTCCGGATACTCTGTTCGAGGTCAGCATCGACCTGAAGGTCGTCAGCGATGTCCTGTAGTTCGTTCCGGGCTCGCTCCTGATTTTTCGGCGTGATGTGGGCCGTCAGGTCGAACTGCACGTCGGTCATCTCGAAGAGCTCGCTCAGATACCCGTCGTTGGGATAGTCGGCATAGTTAGCGATATACAGCGTCGTGGTCCACTGCTCGCCGACCCGCGCGGCTCGCGTTTCCCACTCGACAGCTCCGGGCGCGGTGACGGTCTTGTGCGACTCGGAGATGTCGTCGAGGAGCTTGCGTTCGGCCTCGCCTTCTTCGAGTGTCTCCTCATCGAGGACATCGGTGAAGTTTACCTCTGGTTCATCATCCGCAGTGAAGCGGTCCCAGAGGTACTTACTGCCGACGCCAAGGCCGAGACCCACTGCAAGGGCTAGTACTGCACTCTCTGCTGGTGTCAGGTTCTGGAGCCACCCGGCGACGGAGCCAAGCGCGCCACCATCAGTCTGGAGGATCACGTTACGCATCGTGTGGGTCCTCCCGGCGCGAGTGGCCAATGATCGATTGGTCGCGAACGACACGCTCCGCCTCGTCGTAGTCATGTTCGCGGCCGTTCCAGAAGTCCATATTCAGGACGAACATCTCAACCGTGCTGAGTCGACGTGCGGACCACCCCGACGCCTGCTGGATGAACTCGGAGCGAACATCATTCACGCGACTGTCGAGCTTCTCGAACATCTGCGCACGACGTTCGACGTCGGTGAGGTCCTCGCGGCGGGTGACGAACGGGTTGAACAGGAATCCGATGACCGGGAACTGGGTCAGCTTCTCGGCGGGGGTGCCCTCGTCACGGAAGCGGTCGTACACCTCTATCGGGCTGACTTCAACGCCGATGTAGTAGCGGACCTGCTGGATGCCCCGGTCACGCATCTCCTTCGGACGTGTCTCCCGGTATTCTTCGAGAAGTTCCCGGAAGATCGGGTTCTCCGTGACGTCTTCGTCAGTGAGTCGATCTTCGATGGTCTCAGTGATCTGCTCGACCGGGAAGGAACGGGTTGTGGCGTGGAGTTTGAGCTTCGAGTCCAGCTCTTTGTTGGCGAACTCTTCGCCGGCGTCCTGGAGCTGCGCCCAGTCGTCGGACATCGCGAAGTCCATGTTGGCCGGATCGATCTCGATGAACGCCTCCATCGCGCCGTCTTCACGCTGGATAGCACCAGCGCCCGGCCACGCCCGCTTGATGTTCGTGAGGTCCTGTGTCCGCTCGTCCGGCTTGAACGGCGTGTAGTTCGCGAGTCCGCCTTCGTTCCGCTCTGACTCGTTGGTACTCGTGTCGGGGTCGGCGGGCGCACTGAACGTGACCTGAGGCCGTTTGAGGTACCGATAGACGTCTTGGGTCCACGTCCAAGCGTTCAGGTGGCTTGGTGAGACGTAGATGACGGCGACGCCAAAGCCAAGCCCACCAGCAACGAACGGGAGGGCAAGCGACTCGATCCCGGTGAGGCCCGCGATAAACAGCCCAATAATGGGGAAGGCGATGAGCATCCCGACATCACCTTCCTCGATATTGAGATACGGGATGCGACTCTCCTCGCCGAACTGATCCATGATGCGCCGTGCGGCCGCGTCTTGATCTGCTGACATTGTTAGTGGATTCCTCGATCAAACTCCATCCCACGGTCGTCACTCGCCGATTCCGCTGTCGCTCCACCAGGGTCATTCTCTGTTCGACGGTACGATGGCGTCCCGCCATCGTTTCCTCCATGCCCACCGCGGGCAGCCGCTTTTTGTGCGACGGCGTGGCCAGCGGCGGCTTTCGGCCCCCACCGAGCGGCGGTCGTCGCGACGCCGGCGCCACCGACGTAGGCTCCAGCGGCGACACCGCCAACGAGTGCTGCGCCTTTCGTTGCACCGCCGACGACTTTGGCCGTCAACGGGGTCGCGTATTTGAACGTCTTCCACGTGATGTAGAGTGCGACCAGTGGGAGGGACGCAGCGACGAGATATTTGAGGAACGCTGTTCCTGGTGTGAGCGTCCCACCGGAGTAGATCAAGTCGTATCCCTTGAGAACCATCGCTGCGGGAAGCGGGAGGACAGCCAACGGGACAAACCGTTTGCAGAATCCCATTGCGATATCGGATACGACCGGAATATTTCCGTAGGCTAGTGCAAATGCAATCGGCATTCCGTACAGGTAGACATACAGCAGGATCATCCGGATGTAGAACAGCGCCTCCAACGCCCACATTGAGATTCCACCAATCACGGCGAACAATAATCCCAGCCCTGGGTTTGTGATAGATACTTCCAAGAATCCAATCATCGCCTCCGTAACCGAGGAAAGCTCCGGCATCAGGGCGATAGTGAATCCGTCAACGAGGTAGAGCGCGAGAGTCCCAATCCAGTACCACGTAATGATTAGAAAAGCACCGACCCAGGCCGTTTTCTTCGTTTTTCGGGCTTCGTAGGTACTTCCAATATTGAAGATCCGAACCGTGTGACGGCCCTGAACGCTCATCACAAGGAGCAAGAGGGCAACTAGCATGATTTCGCCGCCGATGAGAGCATCGTGAATCGCTGGCCAGGGTGCATTGGTCGGTTCACCGAAGACAAAAGCTCCGTTCGTCTCTGGAGTAGGTGTCCCGAACATTCCCTCAGTCAGAGTTTCATACCCTGATCTGAGACCGTCCATGAACAGCCCAATGAACCACTCAACGACGCCCTTGATACCCTCAAGGACGACATCAATGAGATCGACCATCGTTATACCTCAGTGATCGTGACCTCACAATCAGTCATATCGTCGGAACCAGTGTATTGAACGTTGTAGGTGCTTGAGACCTGATTTCCACCGACCCGTGTCTCAACGATAACAGTAAACTGGCCACTATTCCCGTCTGGGGAGCATCCCATCCCGTCCTCAGTTTCTGTACCGAACGGAAACGAACTACTGAACAGGTCGGCCGTCTCGCCGGGGGAAACTACTACCCGGTCGGTTTCGTGCATTCCACTGCCTCTGGGGTTCTCAATTGGATTGGGAACGTCCCCGGAGAAGATTAGTTCAGTTATCGCTTCCGGACCGCTTCCTGTGTTCTCTACCGTAACGAATGCCTCGCCATTCTTGATCCGGTCTGTCTCGCTCTCACCATAGACTTCGTCCCACGGCTTATCTGGGTTATTCCGATAGAGTCCGACATCCTGTATCTGGATTTCTGGACGGAGTTCAGTCGTGGTCTCAACTACTGTCTCCTCGCCTTTCAACGCGAGTACGCGGTACTCACCGGGCGCATACGCGGTGCCGATCTCGAACGAGACCTGCTGAGCACCCGCGGCTACGTCACGTTTCCCGAATAACTCGCCGTTCGGTTGGATGAGGTTGACCTGGTCGACGTCGGCCTCTTCGGAGAGTTCGACGACGAGTGCTGTTCCCTCAATAGTGATACGCGTGAGTGGACCTTTGCCATCTGGAGAGGTCGTTCCGTCACCAGGCGTCCCAGAACCGCCATTGTCGTTCAGACAGCCAGCGACGCTCATGAGGGCAGCACCTGCGACTGTTCGGAGGGCGGTTCGCCGACTGATGTGTGGGTGGTTTCTAGTCATGACTACGGGTTCCGTTGGAAGATGTCTTCTGGACCGAGCATTCGGAGAAGTCGCTTGCCAGCGTAGAACATCACAACAAACGGGATGAGCTGCCAGCCGACCTCGAAAATGAACGCGAACCAACCGTCGATGGTGCCGAGCGGGTGCCAGCGAGCAGTTGCCGTCGCACTCACATATGCGGGGTCGTGCCCGAGCCACGAACCCGGATGGTACCGAGCCGTGTAGATACCCGGCTCGTCGATCGTCACGATCGCCACCCCAGAGGCGTTGGTCTCGACACGTTGCTCCGCGATGGTGATGTACCCGTTGCGAGTGTTCCCACCGATTGGATATCGTCGGTCGGGATCGCTGAGCACGATTGGTGCGCCGGTCTCGTTATCCCGGAGCTCGATGCGGAGTGTGGCCTGACTTTCGTTCTGCTGGAGCACCTCAACAGTCAGATTACTGCGCCGGAGCTGCCGCTCAGAGCCAGCGTCAGGTGCCACAATCGAGGCGTTCACGCCCCGTACGATCCCCGCTACCTGGAGCGCGTTGCGGTCGACGTTCTCCGCGCGAACCGCAACACTGTACGTCGTCGTGTACGACTGGTTGACGATGTCGATGTTGATGTTCTCACCGAGCGTTCCGTCCGGAGACGGTCGGTCAGTGCCCCAGGTGTCGATGATCTCTGGGCCATCGCGAACTGGTTCAGCACGCGGGCCGATTCGCGATGGATATGCATGGACGTACACGGGAATTGCGTCAGACTCGACGGTGGCGCTGTCGGTCCGGTTCGACCTGACGAGGGTATCCCAATTGGAGTTCCGAGCGGTGTAGAACCGCCAAACGCCACGCACTCGTGCGTTTCCATTCTCCGTCAGCGTGTACCCCTGCCACGGTCGAGACTGGAAGATAGCCACACCGGCGTCACCATTGGGATACTCGGCGTAGTAGGGGTACGCCGAGAGGTCGTAGATCTCGACGGCAATCGAGTCCGAGACGTTGAGCGACTCGGTACGATACGTGACCTCGACATCGGTCTCGTCGCCTCGGTCGATTCGCGTGGTCTTCTTCAACCGGACGCTGATCTCGGCTTCGAGCGTGAGGTTTGCACTCCAGTCATCCTCGATCTGGTAATCAAGGGCCGGCGTGTGCGAGCCGTCGCTCTCGACGATGGTTTCGCCGTCCTTCTGCAATCGAACCTCCTCGACCTCGTTGCTCGCGAGCGACCACTCGATCGTCGTGTTCCCTGAAGAGCTTCCGTTCGGGACGCGAACACGATAGTCAACGAACCCCCGCATCGTGCCGTTCGGTGCGATATAGAGCGGTGTTTCACCCGACTCCAAGTGACCTCGCGTCGACGGCTGCACTGCGAATACCGTGGCGTGGGCGTCCTCGATGAACACCCCGTTTTCGAGCGATGCGTGGCGCGGATGCACGGACGTATCCGACCCACCGGCTTCGAGATCAGCGAAATCGTTTCGCGTCCACGTTGCAGCTGTCGCCGGCGGGCGCGTGAACGTGATGTCCGTCCCGTTTGCGAGTTGGTGCATCGCGGTTCGGCTCTCGCCGTAGCGCTGCTGGTACTCCTCCTGGCTGATGTAGTTGTCCGCGTCGCGAGACCACAGCGTCGCTGATTCATTCTCAGTGAGCCCATTCCCCTCCGTGCCTGGCCGTGGCGGGCTTGCAGTGACGAGACCCGTGACTAGGCTCGTCACGAACAGGGCGGCCATTAGCACGGAGAGCTCTCGTTGTGTCATGGGGGCTCGCGACGGGGGTGGTAGTCGCCTACCAGGGGGCGAGGTCGACGCACTGCGCCAACGGGAGGTTCATCATCGACCCAGCGACGGTGTAGAGTGGCCCGAGGGCGACGAGGACGACCGCGGACTTCATCGCCGACCGTTTGTGCCGCTTGAGGCCCTTCTTCTGCTCGGGCGTGATCGTGAACATCTCGATAAGGGAGTCAGCCTGCCACACGACTGCGAGGCCGACAATGCCCAGCGCCGTGGTAAGCTGGAAGAAGCCCTCGATCATGCTGGGAAGGTTGTCCGCACTACAGACGGCATTCGTCTGTGCGGCGGCGGGTTCCACAGCGAACAGGCTCAGGGCGACGACGATGAACATAGCTTGCCTGGGAAGCCTACTCGATGCCGTGGACTGGCTGTCGGCGCGATTCGAAGCCGTCTCGGAGGGCGTATTGTCCTGTGACATAGCGGGTTACTCCTCTGCGTCGTCGACGAGTGCTTTCAGATCAGCGTAGCGGTTGGTCTCCTCGACGATCTCGTCTTTCGTGTAGCCCTGTTCGCGGGCCCGTTCGAAGAGATCTCGAAGCTCGTCGGGGTCGACGTCGCGAAGCTCCATCTCATCTCGGAGGGCGCGGCGATAGAGGGCGGACCCGTTGATATGGCTGTTCCACGTCAGGTACAGATCATCGATGTCTTCGATGGTGACTGCCCGTGTGATCATATGTGCGGGGTGGGTATGCACCGGTTGAGCCCCGGTCCATGGTGGTGCGATAGCTAGAAGATCGGTATATGCTTTCTGGCCACCAACTGGCGCAAAAATCTAAAGTAAATTATAACCGGAGAGTTCGTTCACCTCGCAAAGGTACCGTTAACCAACAATAGGGTTAGATTCCGTTGACTGTTGGTTAAGACTGAAATCGCGCTCTACTCGAGTTCCACGACCTCTCCACGCCCGTTGTCGAGGGTTTCTCGCACCTCGGCCAAGAGTTCCTGACCTTCCTCGTGGAGCCTTGTCCCTTCATCGAGGGCACACTCGTCCGCATCGAGCTGCTCAATAATTTCTTCGACACGGGCCAGCCGATCGTGGATCTCTTGGTCGTTTGCCACGCTTAGATCACCCCCAACCAAAGCCCAGTGATGGCCAACAACAGCAACAGCAGCACAGCGATTGCGGCCTTGTAGTAGACCGGCGGGAGCCCCTCGGATGCGGCCGCCTCGTCGACTGCTTCGGCAAGTTCCCGTTCATGTTCATGCTCTTGCTGGAAGGTTTCGTACGCGGCGTCGAGTTGCTGTGCCAGCGGCTTGACTTCGCCCGCGAAGAACTCCTCGCGGGAATTCACGATATACTCGCCAGCGGCCGTCGGCGTGATCGTTGCCACATCCGCTACCTGATCTGCGATGAGCCGGTCATCGGTGTGCCCAATCGCGGTGACCACCGGGGTATTGGCGGTGAAAATCGCCTCCGCGACCCGCTCGGTGTTGAACGCCTGGAGGTTCGAATCACTCCCACCGCCGCGGCCGACGATGATCGAGTCGACCTCCTCGGAGCGGTCCAGATGGTGGATGCCGTTCGCGATGGATGTGGGCGCCTCCGACCCTTGGACGGTGGCGTCCTTCACCAGGATGTCGACGGTAGGGTCCTGTTCGTGGATCGCGTTCTGGATGTCATAGCGGGCATCGCCACGGAGGGAGGTTACGACACCGACCCGCTGTGGGAACGCTGGCGGGCGCTGTTTCTGCTCGTCGTCGAACCAACCACGTTCTTCGAGTTCGCTTCGCAATCGTTCAACAGCAGCTGCTTGGTCGCCGTCGCCGACGACGATGACTTCCCACGGCTTGAGGTCGATTTTCCCGCCCTCTGTCCAGTAGTCGATATCGCCTTCGAGGATGACCTCCGTCCCGTCCTCGAGGTCAGCGTCCATCTTCTGATAGCGGTTCGCCCAGATCATACAGGGGAGCTCGGCGTCGCCGTCGGTCAGGGTGAAATAGAGGGCGGTACTGTTCTGGTGGAGATCCGTGACCTCGCCAATACAGCGGACGCCGTTGAGGGCAGGCGTGTCCTGGACGACCGACGCGATCTGGTCGTTCAGCTGTGACACACTAAGAACCTCTCCTGTATCGGGTCCAGTTGCCTGCCGTTCTGTATCCGGTGCGTCCGCCATCTTCGTTTACTAACGTCTGAACAGGAACCTCAAAAAGCTACGTTCGAGTGATGGGGTTGGCTGTGTTACACAGGCCTACAGGTCGCGGGGCTGGACCGTCTTTCGGTCGTTGGCCTCGGCACGCTTTGCGGCGTCGTCGAGCAGTTCGGCGACCTCTTCGTTGAGAGCGTCGTAGAAATCCGCCGAGACGTTGTGGTCCGAGAGTCCGTCCTTCACGGCTGCTTTGACGATTAGGTCAGACATTCCATCGCTGACTTCTCTCGTCTATATTATAAAGGTTCGAATTTTCGATTTGCCATTTTGAGCGTCAGTGAGTTACACAACAGGAAGATACGGAAAATCAATGTGCCAGTGTTGACCGTTGCGATAACCGGACCCATCTCAGAATCACGCCCACAGCTGGCAACATCAGAAACCACCCCGTGGCAAACTATAAACTTAGCCCCATCTAATTTCGCTCTAATGCTGAGCGCCATCATGGAGGACTATCTCAAAGCGATCTATTACCTCCAAGACGAAACGGATGAACGGGTGCGGACCTCGACACTCGCTGAGCATATGGACGTAGAACAACCCTCAGTCACCAGTATGGTGAAAAAATTGGCCGAGCGCGATTTTGTTCATTACGAACCTTACAAGGGCGTTGTACTCACAGACACTGGAATTCCTATTGCTCTCGAAATTATTCGCCATCATCGGCTCTTAGAACGATACCTGACGGAGCGCCTCGAGTATGATTGGGCCGAAGTACACGACGAAGCAGATCGCCTCGAACACCATATCAGCAATCAATTCGCTGATAGAATTGCAGAGCAGTTAGGGAATCCGGCAGTTGACCCGCATGGCGACCCGATTCCCACGGCGGACCTGGACGTTTCACCGTTACAATCCGGTGAAACACTCGCTGATCAGCAGGTCGGCGACAAGGTTCGAATCGAACGGGTGCCAGACAATGACCCAGATCTACTCCGGTACCTGTCTGAACACGAGATTACCCCAACAACTGTAGTCGAAATTGTTGAGACCACCTCATTTGGGATGGTGACGCTTGTTCCCGATGGCACCGACGAACGAGTTGCACTCCCAGAGGAAGTGGCCCGATCCATAACCGCTCAAACGCTCGCGGGGTCTTCAAACTAAACTGATGAGTCTCCAGTAGCGAGGCCATTAGTTTAGACACAATCTAATTTTAGATGCGTCTAATTTATGTATTGGGTGGGACAATGAGTGTGTATGGGTATGCGAAGGCCTGACCAGCGGAGGAAATCATGCCATCGATAGATTACAGTAGCGCAGCAGACGTCACAAAACGACTTGAAGAGCGACTGGTGGAATCACTCACTGGTGAAACGAGTGTCAGTCGCCGCACGGTCCTCGGCGGGCTCGGTGTTGCCGGGAGTGCAGCAGTCGGACTCGGGAGCTCCCGAGCAGCTGCCTCGTCCGATCACGACGATGAGGGTGAACACGGTAACTTCGGTGCAGTGGGCGAATACCGGGATTTGGATTTCGACCCCCACGAATTCCTCACTGCGTTCAATACCGGAGAGAGCGGACAGGATAACGTTCCCCAACAGGTCTACGAAGAGGACGGCCAAACCGTACGGGAATTCGAGTTCACTGCCGTCGACACGACGATCACGATTGCGCCGGGCATCGAGTTCTCGGCGTGGGCGTACAACGGCCAGGTGCCGGGCCCGACGATCCGTGCCGTCGAGGGCGACCTCATCCGCGTGAAGTTCACGAACCTGGGACGACACGCGCACACGATCCATCCACACCTGAAGAACCTCAACCCGCGAATGGATGGGATTCCACAAAACGGGCCTGGCGTTCTCGATACGGGTGAGTCATTCACGTACGAATGGCTCGCCCAACCCGCCGGCACGCACTTCTATCACTGCCACTCACTCCCGCTGAAAGAGCACATCCACCGCGGACTCTACGGCACGATCATCGTCGATCCGGACCCCGAACGCGTTAGGGAGAATCCACGCGAGTACGTCAACTACCCGGGCCCGATTACCGACGACTTCCGAGAGCAGCTCGTCGAAGAGGCGAAGAGCCGGAATCACGAGTACGCCGAAAACGACGCCGTCAACGAGATGGTGATGGTGATGAACTCGTTCGACACCAACTTCGACGGCGGTAACGAGGTCTACGCGGCGAATACACGGGCATTCGGATACGGAGTCGGTGACACCGACGGTAACGGCAACTGGACGGCGGGTGAGACGAAACGCCCCATCCAGATCGACAAGAACGAACGCCAGCGCGTGTACCTCTCCAATGCAACGGAGTTCGACCTCATTAACTCGTTCCACACGCATTCGCAGTTCTTCGACTACTACGACCACGGAACGACGCTGACGCCGACGAATAAGACCGTGGACACGATCATGCAATGCCAGGCGCAGCGTGGTATCATCGAGATCGACTACTCTGACCACGAGCCCGGGCTGTACATGTTCCACGCCCATCAGTCGGAGTTCGCCGAACTGGGCTGGATGAGCTTCTTCGAGGTGGTATAATATGGCGGATAAGACAGAAGATTCGACGACGGACGGTGGTGTATCAGCCGAAACCGAGACCACACAGCCGCTCGGCCTTCCGAAATGGGTCAGTGCGGTCCTCCCGATCGTGTTGCTCGTACTCGTCCTGGGTGTGTTCGCATTCACGTCACCGCTCGCCGGAGTTCAGAGCGGCACACCGCTTCCCGACGTGACGATCACACATACGACCCTTCCGAGCGACGAAACGGTCGTCTTGCACGTGACGAACAACGGGCCCGAATCTGTGACGATATCACAGGTCCTCGTCGATGAGGCCTACTGGAATTTTCAGGTCGAAGGAGCTGGTGGCGACCAAACACTCGCCCCGATGGAAAGCGCACAGATCGTGATTCCGTATCACTGGAATCCGGGGTGGGACCTCGGAGTCACCCTCGTCCTCTCTGACGGAGCCACGTTCCACAACACGATCGTCGCGCCGAGTCAATCACCCGGGTTTAGCCTCGGGCTGCTCGGGACGCTTGCAGTCATCGGGCTGTTCGTGGGCGTGATCCCAGTCGCATTAGGGATGCTGTGGTTCCCCTACATCAAGACGATGAGCGATCGGTGGCTGCACGCCGTGCTCCTGTTTGCGGCCGGCGTACTGGGCTTCTTGGCGTTCGACGCCGGGTTCGAAGCGTTCGAGCTCGCCGAGAGGATTCCAGGCGCATACGAGGGCAACCTCTTGGTCGTCTTCGGGATATTCGGCGCACTATTACTCGTACAGGCGATCAGTGCGTGGCGTGAGGGCCGTGTCGCCGCTGGTGATAGTCGGGCGAGTAGCGGTCTCTGGATCGCCTATCTGGTCGCGATAGGAATCGGCCTGCACAACCTTGCGGAAGGACTTGCTATCGGGAGTTCGTTCGCACTCGGGCGCGTCTCGCTCGGTGCGTTCCTCGTGATCGGGTTCATGCTCCACAACGTGACGGAAGGTCCGGCTGTCGTCGCGCCGGTCGCCCGCGGAGAACGCCCGTCGCTCAAGCACTTCGCCGCACTCGGGGTGATCGCCGGCGCACCCGTCATCCTCGGTGGCTGGATCGGTAGTCTTGCATACTCGCCGACGATCGGTGCCTTCTTCCTCGCAATCGGGGTTGGTGCAATCCTACAGGTTGACTGGGAGATCGCGCGAATGGTTCGCGATGCCGGCGGTCGCGTAGCCAGCGCCACGAACCTGCTCGCGTTCCTGTTCGGCCTCGCCATCATGTACGTGACCGATCTCTTCGTTGTCCTCTAATAGGATAACACTCGTTTTCGTTACAATGGTCTCGAAGTTCTACAATCGACGATCGATATTGCGACTCAGCACCGCGACCCTAGCGACTCTAACCACCGCCGGGTGTCTAGGTGGACAGTCATCGTCGGCCCAGACCGTCACGATGCCCGGCGACCTCACGTTCGAGCCGAAGACTGCAACGGTAGAAACAGGAGAGACGGTAACGTGAACGAACGAGAGTGACATCGATCACACGGTCACAGCGTATGAAGAGGAGGTTCCAGACGAGGCCGCGTACTTCGCAAGTGGTGGCTTCGAATCAGAGCGTGCTGCGAGGAATCGGGTCACCGAGGGGCTCATCGCTCCGGGCGAGAACTACGAGCACACGTTCGAGGAACCTGGAACGTACGGGTACTTTTGTATCCCACACGAGAGTTCGGGGATGGTCGGGACAGTTCGAGTAAGATAACGAAGTTACTGTAGACAGATCTCCAAGATTGAGCGTGTCATATCGCCAGCTGTTCGACGCTAATCTGTTCATTGATCGATTGACTGACGCTGGATATTCGGTCGGATGAGATAAATTTTCTTCTTCGAAGACAAGTTGGTTTAATCAAAATATCTTTACATCAAAGTGGTCACACGACTGTGAGGAGCGCATCCGAAGCGGCGCTGACGATTGCCTCCCAGAGGCTGTTGTGACCGAACACCGCTTCCGGGCCGGTTGCTATCCCTAAAACCGTGTCCACCCCGAAGAACGCAAACAGTGCCGCCCCGGCGTAGTGGGCCTTCCGGACGTCGAAGCGGTGTGAGAACGTGTGGAAGAAGTACGCATTCGCAAGGCTTACCGGTATAATGACCAACATTTCGCCTGCCCAGATGGCAGCACTAGCCCCGTACTGTGCCGCCAGCCCGATGGTGACGAGTTGTGTCTTGTCGCCGAACTCCCCGGCTGCCATAATCGCGAAGATGGTGAGGAACTCGCCCAGCTGCCCGCCGATCGTGTAGCCGAACGCTTCGAACTCCGGGTTGATGTCCGTGATCCGTGTCCCGACGACGCCACCGTCCGTCTGTGTGCCGCTCTCGACTGGGACGTTGTGCCCACCAGGGGCTGACCGGACGAGTAACACCGCGAACAGCAGGAAGAGCGCCGCCGTAATCCCGTCGAGGACGACGCCCGGGAGCGCCTGCTGGAGCGCCTGACCGAACAGGATCTCGAGGACGGTCCAGCCCGCGAACGCCGTCCCGGCCGCCGCGACGACCAGCAGTGGCTTGAACCGGGTCGAGAGCCCGGCGATGATGAACTGGACCTTCTCGCCCGGCAGGACGGTGAGCTGCGCGATGGCCGCGATTACGACGATCTCCAGAAACGGCGTCATGCGTCACCCCGGTGCTCGACGCCCGCCGGGTCGTCGGCGTCGTTCAGATGGGTCACGCGGATTGACGTCGCAACCCCTTCGGGAATGGCTTGCTCAGTGTCGTCGACATCCAGAGTAATCATGCCGAACGGGGCGACATCGACAATACGGACCGCCGTTCCTGGCGTGATCCCGACGTCGGCCAAGTACGCAAGATCATCCTCGTCGCGATCACTGACGCGAGTGATGGTCACTCGATCGCCGACCTCACAGGCTGACAGGGGTGTCATCGGGTCCTGATTCGGTGGCTCTAGATCTTCACCTGGAATTGGATCGCCGTGGGGGTCTCGCCGAGGATTCTCAAGCGTCTCGGCGAGCCGGCGTTCGAATTCCTCGCTGATGTGGTGTTCGAGTCTGTCGGCTTCTTCGTGGACCTGCTCCCAAGGGTAATCGAGGTGGTCGGCCAGATAGGTTTCGAGGAGCCGGTGATGCCGGAGTACTTCGACTGCAACGGTTTCGCCGTCGTCAGTGAGTTCGCTTCCTTGGTACGGTTCGCGTGCGATCAGTCCCTGCGCTTCAAGTCGGTCGAGCGTACTCGTGACCGTCGCCTGTGCCTTGTCGAGACGGTCGGCGATAGCGGATGTCGCAACCGGTGGATCCTCCTCCTGCTGGAGATGGTAGATCGTTTTGAGGGTATCCTCGACAACTGGACTCGGAGACATATAACTACCATTTAGATTCGTCTAATTTAATATTTGGGAACCATCGTGAAGGATCCCGATTCAGTCGAGTTTCACGAAAAGCCATCGGGAGAATTCATTCCATTAGCAGCAGGTGAAGTGCGTACACTGAGGGAAAGTTGATGAAAAGATGTTGACCGTCTTTTGAGACATTAATTAGGAAGCCTACGAACACAGTTGGGATAGAAATTTGGTCAAGAGCAGTATCGATCGCTGTTGTAAGTTCGTTGAGTGAGTCGAAGAACCGGTTGCTGAGAGCTGCTTGGGGCTGTCTCCAACATTCCTCGACAGGGTTCAACTCCGGCGAATATGACGGGAGCGTCACAAAGGCGAGGTCGTCACGGGCCGCGAGGTCCGTGACAGCCGATGTCTGAAAATACGGTGCGCTATCGAGCACGACGATCAGATCCTCTTCAAATTCGTCACATAGTGCTAAAATGAAATGTTTTGCGTGATCAGCGGTGACGTACTCGGGAAGCCGTGAGAAAAAGCGATCGCCGTCCTCGGTGATCGCGCCGAGCAAGCACGTCCACTTCCGTTGACCGGATAATTCGACAGAAGGCCGCGTGCCGCGCGGAAACCACGCGGCTCGACTTGGACGGATTTCTTGGTTTGATCGATACAGACTACTGTGGCGTCTATCTCTCGCCGCTTTTTTTGATCTCGTCGTGAAACGCTTCTTGATCGTCTTCGTCGGATTCAGTGGCTGAACGGCGTGGCTTTTGATAGCTCAATCCTGCCTCTTTCAACAACCGCCGACAACTCGGAAGTGAATACTCGACGCCGTACGTTTCTTCGAGAAATTCTTTGACAAGCACCGGCGTCCACGCCGGCGCGTCAAAACCGATCTCTTTGGGTGATGCGTGGACAGTGTGTCCAAATTCTTGCTTCTGTTTTTCTGATAATTTTCGCTTTCGACCAGATCGATGAGCATCAGTTACAGCCTGTTCAAGTGGCTCGTCAGTATCGAGTCGGTTGAGCCAGCTGTAGATCGTTCGTCGGCCGGTGTCGTGCCACTCGGCAAGTTCAGTCTGTGTGACGCCGTTTTTGTACGCGATCGCAGCTAACAACGTTGCGTCGGCTTGTTTCCGTCGACGTTGTCAAGCGCGTCTTAGAGTTCTTCGACGGAGATCTCGTCGAGATGATCCATTAGATACTGTACAGCACTCCGTGCGGATAGTTCTAATTTCTACTATAATTAAGCCATGGTCACCCCAGCGGTTGATATCGTGGAAGCATCGGCGTTGGAACAGTGATGCCGATTGCCATCAATCCATGTCCCAACAAAACGTATCCCAGCAGAATGAAGGCGATACCGAGGAGACGATGGAGTCGTCGGCGATGAATGGCATCGACGGACTCAATAAGCGTTCCATAAGCGAAAACGGCTGGTATCGTCCCAATACCAAGCGTCGCTAACGCGAGAAAACCGGATACAGCAGATCCCGTCGCGAATGCGAACAGGTACGCGGGATACAGTATCGGACAGGGGAGCAACCCATGAAGCGCACCGAGGCCAACGATTCCAGGAGTATTTACGTATCGGTCAACGCGAACAGCGATCCAATTGGTTACTCTCTGTACTCCAGGAATTCCGAGACCAGCAGCACCTCCGAGAAGATATTTCACACCGGATACGATGATGAATATCCCGATCAAAATACCGACGCCGCCCCGGACGGAATCGGCGATTGCGGTTATTTGGTCCGCTGAAATAAACACGAAACCACCAAGCGCGCCGAACACCCCACCGATGAGCGCGTAGCTGACCGTCCGCCCCAAATTAAATAGAGCGTGTTGACGAACCTCATATGTGGTAAGATGTCCACGTTGACCCGGGGTACCTGACCTCACCGTCCCGGCGTCTCCACGGGGAGCCATCCGCTCGGCATACATGGTCACCAGCGGCCCACACATACCGATACAGTGTGCCCCACCAAGCACACCAATAGTCAAAAAGAGAAGAAGATCAACACGGAGGACTGCGTCAAACATCGTAGGTCGATCAACCCTTTACTACGCTCTCTATTACTAATTCTGGTTCAATTGCCGAACATAGATTCCGTTGTAAAACCGTTGAAGACGGGTTCGAGAATCATACCAGAACGGGCTTGAGCGTGACTTCCCAACTGTCGAGTGATGACTGACGAGAGGGGAATCCCCCGAAGAGAATTTCTCAAGTCGGCCGTCGCTATCGGCGGAGTAGCAGGATTTAGTGCCTGTTTAGGCCGTGAAGAAGTCGATATCCCGACGGCCCCGGATGATCTCTCATCGTATCCACAGCATCAACACGCTTGGAATGAGGTCCTCTCACGAGACGACCACGGAAACGTCATCGCCCCGAGCCATCGGGTGCTTCTCTATCTGAATTACCGACGAGACGGACAACCGAACGAAGACCACCGCGATCGGGTTGAAACAGCTCTCCGTGGCATCGAACACGCCTACGAGCGAAGCGGAGACGGATTATTGTTCACGGTGAGTTATTCTCCGGCATACTTCGACCGGTTCGACGAATCACTTCCTGATGGCGTTGACCTCCCCGATCCGGAAGCACTTGCTCCGTTCGAGGAGCCCGAATTAGATACACCGGATGCGGTCGTCCATCTCGCGAGTAACACGGCGCAGGCGGTGATCGGTGCCGAAGAAGCTCTCAAAGGGAACAAACCGACCCTCAACGATGTCGATCAGCCTAAGGCTACATTGACCGATGTCTTCTCACTCGCCGACCGGCGGACGGGCTTTATCGGGAACGGGTTACCGGCGGAGAATGTAGGTGACGCTGAGGGTGTTCCAGCCGACAAAGTTCCGGAGGACGCACCTCTGTTTATGGGGTTCAAATCAGGGTTCACAAAGAACCAGGCCAGTGAAGATCGTGTGACGATCCAGTCGGGGCCGTTCGCCGGTGGCACGACTCAGCATATCTCCAAGCTCCGGCTCAACCTCAACCAGTGGTACAATCAGGACGACCGCTGGCAGCGCGAGGCGAAGATGTTCTGCCCATATCACGCCGAGAACGATGTCGTCAAGGGTGCCGGAGACAACCTCGGCGACAGCAACGGAGTCGGTGAGTGTGAGCCGACCGATAAAACCGCCCGCGAGATGGGTGTCGTCGGTCACGCGCAGAAGAACGCCCGTGTTCGCGACGATGACGGCTCGCCGCTGCTGCTTCGTCGTGACTTTGATTCGACTGACGGAGGACGAGCGGGCGTACATTTCCTCTCGCTCCAACGGCGGATCAGCGACTTCGTCGACACGAAAGAGGCGATGAACGGAACCGATATTTCCGAGAAGTCGGCCGTCGGGCAGCGAAACAACAACGGTATCCTCCAGTATATCCGGACGGAGCGTCGCGGCAATTACCT
This sequence comes from Halorubrum sp. CBA1229, assembly GCF_003721435.2. Lineage (NCBI taxonomy): Archaea > Methanobacteriati > Methanobacteriota > Halobacteria > Halobacteriales > Haloferacaceae > Halorubrum > Halorubrum sp. CBA1229. The sequence goes on from NZ_CP054586.1 coordinate 65,622, forward strand.
CGTGCCCCCGCGGGGTTTGCGCGCGCTTCCGCCTGTATACCCAACCGGCAGCAACGGGGAGGAGGTGACGTATGCGTCGTCGTGATGTGCTCCGGGTCGCCGGGAGCACTTCGATCGTCGGCCTCGCTGGGTGTGCCAGCGTGTTCGAGACACCTTCTGCTTCTGCCCCACCAATGGCCGGGAATCGGCCGGATACAGTCTACCATCCCACCCACTACGAGGGAATGAAAATGGCTGGAATGAAACAGCAGGATGGGTACAAGTGTGCGCTCACGTACTCGTATCCGCATCGCTTCTGGCTGATGAAGCCAAACGGGACCACGAAGGTTGACATCCAGTCGGCGGATTCCGTTCATATAATGCCGGTCGTCTGGGACGCACAGACAGGGATCATTCCGCCCGATATCAATCCGCAGCTCACGATCACACAGAATGGGGAATCGATTGATCAATTCGCGCCGTGGCCGATGCTCTCTCAGCCGATGGGCTTTCACTTCGGCGATAACGCCCAACTTCAGGGCGACGGCACACACACTGTCGAGGTCAGTATCGGCGGGCCGTCGACGCGGCGGACCGGATCGCTGGCCGAGAACCAGGGGAACGCCTCGTTCGAGTTCGAATTCGAGTTCAGCGAATCGACGCTCGATGAGATCTCGTACACAGACATCTCCGACGACAAGGAAGGCACGAGGGGTGCTGTCGACCTAATGGACATGGTGATGATACCAGACTCGCAGGTGCCGACGCCGGACGCGCTCCCTGGTGACGTGCGTGGCTCGGAGATGACCGGAGACGCGAGGTTCGTGGTTACGGTCCTCGAAGACGCGTCGCGTTTCGGTGGTGACGGGGAACAGAAGTACCTCGCTGTGTCTCCGCGCACGCCGTACAATCGGACGATGCTGCCGATGATGTCATTATCTGTAACATTACGGCGCGATGGTGCGTCAGTATTCGACGGAATTCTACAGTCAACCATCAATCCAGAGCTCCGCTATCACTACGGGACAACAGTTTCGGACGTACAGACGGGAGATGAGCTGACGATCACAGTCGATTCGCCCCCACAAACGGCTCGCCATGAGGGATACGAGACAGCCTTCGTTGATATGCCGGAGATACAGATGACATTGTGACTTTTTTGCTCTGTTGAATCCACAGAAGGCGTCGTTGTCGGTTCACGCTGTACTCGACTCAGGAGCGCTGTCGAGAGATCGGATTCCCGTATCGTCATCGGATTCGACCGAGCAGACCGAACTAAAACCCGAAAAGGAACGGATTAACGGATGAATTAATAATTCAATTTTATTTTTTGTTAGAGATTATTATATTAGGGGGGCTGAATGGCAGCTAATTTAATAAGTTTGTAGTCGTTAGCGGCGTGTAATGACCCAACCTGACGAAAGATCCCACGACGAAACTGGTGAACCACGGGGTCAGACCCACGAGGATGGTCATACGCACGACCACGATTATGGAGATCACGAACACGGTCATCACACCGGACAAGATGACGAAGATGTTGTTTCATCGGTAGATAGTGAGGACGTTGCGCAGTTATCGGTCCCGGAGATGGACTGTCCATCCTGTGCCGGAAAGGTCGAAAGCAGCGTCGGAAAGCTGGACGGCATCGACAGCGTCGATCCGCAGGTGACGACGGGGACGCTGACAGTCTCCTACGATCGCGAGCAAACGAGCGCCACCGCGATAACTGAACGCGTTGAGAAAGCGGGATACGCGGTGGAGAACGCTGGCGAACTGACCTCGAAATTCACCGTCCCGGAGATGGATTGCGCATCGTGCGCGGGCAAGATCGAAAACGCCCTCGACAGGGTCGACGGAGTGACAACGTACGAGACACAGCCGACGACCGGAACCGTCGTTGTCACGTACGATTCGTCGAGGGGCGGGGAAGCGGATGTCATCGACGCGATCGAAAGCGCTGGGTATAAGATCACAGACACAGCAGGCGACGGATCGGAACGTCAAAACGCGGCCGGAGATCGTGAGAGCATTTGGACAAGCTCTCGCGCGCTCAAAACGTGGGTCAGCGGTGGGTTCGTCGCGCTTGGACTCTTCTTCGAGTTCTTCCTCACCGGCCAGAACGCTCTCGTAGCCGAGGTCGTCGGTCGCGAGCTGCTCATCGCGGATCTCTTCTTCCTCGTGGCCGTCGGAACCGCCGGGCAGGTCATCTTCCGTAACGGCTACTACTCCGCGCTCAATCGGAACCTCGACATCGACCTGCTGATGAGCATTGCCATCAGCGGTGCCATCGTCGCGAGCCTCGTCTTCGGCGAATCGCTCTACTTCGAGGCCGCCACGCTCGCGTTCCTGTTCAGTATCGCCGAACTCCTCGAACAGTATTCGATGGATCGCGCGCGCAACTCCCTCAGAGAATTAATGGATCTGTCTCCGGACGAAGCGACGGTGAAACGGGACGGCGAGGAGGTGACGCTTCCCGTTGATGACGTGGCGGTCGGCGACACCGTCGTCGTGCGTCCGGGAGAAAAAATTCCGATGGATGGGAACGTGATCGACGGAGAGAGTGCCGTCAATCAGGCCCCCATTACCGGCGAGAGCGTGCCCGTCGACAAGACGCCGGGGGACGAGGTGTACGCGGGGACGATCAACGAGCAGGGGTATCTCGAGGTCGAGGTCACCTCCGAAGCGGGCGATAACACGCTCTCCCGCATCGTCCAGATGGTCGAGGACGCGCAATCGAACAAGACGGAACGCGAGCAGTTCGTCGAGCGGTTCTCCTCGTACTACACGCCGGTCGTCGTCGGCTTCGCGATCGTGGTAGCGGTTATTCCGCCGCTCCTGTTCAGCGCGTCGTGGCCGACGTTCATCGTCTACGGACTCACGCTGCTCGTGCTGGCGTGTCCGTGCGCGTTCGTCATTTCGACGCCCGTCTCGGTCGTCTCGGGGATCACGAGCGCCGCGAAGAACGGCGTTCTCATCAAGGGCGGCAACCACCTCGAAGCGATGGGCGCGGTCGAAGCGATCGCGATGGACAAGACAGGGACGATCACGAAGGGCGAACTCACGGTCACGGACATCGTCCCGCTCAACGGCAACAGCGAGGGAGACGTCCTCCGGTGTGCCAGCGGGCTGGAGTCGCGGTCGGAACATCCTATCGGCGACGCAATCGTCGAATTTGCCGAGGAGAGCGACGTCGATGCCCCTTCGGTCGACGATTTCGAGAGTATCACCGGCAAGGGGGTCGAGGCTGATCTCGACGGCGAGAAACATTACGCAGGCAAGCCTGGTCTCTTCGAGGAACTCGGATTCGACCTCGAGCACGTCCATGCGACGACCGACGGCGGTGTCGTGACAACGAGGAGCCGTCGGATATGCGAGCGCAACGACTGTCTCGACCTGCTTGAGGAGACGGTTCCCGAGCTACAGTCACAGGGAAAGACCGTCGTGCTCGTTGGTACCGAAGACGAACTCGAGGGCGTCATCGCCGTGGCTGACGAGATCCGGCCCGGAGCGAAGCAGGCGATCCAGCGACTCAACGACCTCGGTGTCGAACACATCGTCATGCTCACGGGGGACAACGAACGGACCGCCCGTGCGATTGCGACCGAGGTCGGCGTCGACGAGTTCCGGGCGGAACTCCTGCCTGATGAGAAGGTCGAGGCGATCACGGAACTCGACGAGAAGTACGACGGAGTCGCGATGATCGGCGACGGCGTCAACGACGCGCCGGCACTCGCAACGGCGACTGTGGGCGTCGCGATGGGCGCGGCCGGAACGGATACCGCGCTCGAAACAGCGGATATCGCGCTCATGAGCGACGACCTATCGAAGCTGCCGTACCTCTACGACCTCTCTCACGACGCGAACAGCGTGATTCGGCAGAACATCTGGACGAGTCTCGGTGCCAAGGGCCTGCTCGCACTGGGCGTCCCGTTCGGCTTGGTTCCGATTTGGGCGGCCGTCCTCATCGGTGACGCCGGGATGACGCTCGGGGTCACTGGCAATGCGATGCGTCTCTCTCGAATCACGCCGACAGCAGACGACGAAACCACCGCTTCGGATGGGTAGTTTGAAACCCCAGATCCTTCGCGTGTCCGGCACAGGGCTCGGTGTCGACAGGTGGAGATCGGTCGAGGAGATCCGTCCGCGAAAGTACAGTGGCTTCCGAGTCGAAACAGCAGCGCAAACGTAGAGTGATGACCGTACACGAGCATACACACGGAGAGTCGTCAGAGCGCGACCCTCCGTCTGACACGAGTAATAGTACCCGCCGACTGGCACTCGTCGCCGTCGTCAACTTTGTGGGGTTTGTCGTAGAGCTTGCTGGCGGACTGTTGTTCGGTTCGGTGGCGCTCATCAGCGACGCGATTCACATGTTGTTCGATATGCTCGCGTACGCGGTGGCGTACGGCGCAAGCTACACCGCCGAGCGGTTCGAGGGCGGCGAGGCGTGGTCGTACGGTCTCCACCGACTGGAGCCGGTTGCGGCCTTCCTGAACGGCGTCTTGCTCCTTCCGATGGTCGGATACATCGTCTGGGAGTCCTACCAGCGGTTCCTCGAGCCGGTGGCGATCGACCCGGAGTTAACGCTGATCATCGCCACAGGCGGCTTGCTGGTGAACATCGGCTCGGTGTACGTGTTACAGGGCGGAGAGATGAGCCTCAACGAGCGCGGGGCGTTCTATCACCTGCTCGGTGACGCCGGTGGTTCCATCGCTGTGATCGTGTCCACGGTCGCTGTCGCCGTCTTCGATCTCCCTATCGCGGATCCTGTGGCTGCCGTACTCATCGGACTGCTAGTGCTCGCGTCGGCCGAGAACGTCCTTCGAGAAAGCACAGCCATCCTGCTGGAGCGGAGCCCCGTGTCGCCAGCGGACCTCCGAGATGAATTGACGACACTCGACGGCGTCGACGGGGTCGAGGACCTCCACGTCTGGCAGGTCTGTAGTCAACTCACCGTCGCGACCGTCCGCCTCACCGATACGGCGACCACGATCGAGGAGCAACAGACGGTCCGGTCGCGGGTCCACGACCATCTCACGGACCAGGGCATCGACCACGCAACCGTCGAGTTCGGCGAGCGGAACGACCAGATCGATACCACGAATCACACCCACTAATGATGGCTACGACCGCATTCAGTCGAATGTTCGAGATACCAGACGAAACTGGCGAGAACCATGTAGTGATTCGCGTCGGTCGAGAGACGCGAAAGAAGACCGGGAGCTATACTCGTTCCTCGTTGAGAGGACCGACCAGCACGGGCGTACCCACCAGGTCAGTCGTAACAAATCACAACTATGAGACGTATGGGGACGGACCGCATCGAAATCGACCAACCAAAGCCGACTTGTGGGATAGAACCCTACGATAACATCTGAATAATGTCATCGATATCTCGTTTCCGATCCGTCGCCTCGGCGATCAGTCTCACGTATGGATCGTACGTCGCGGGGACAGTCATAGTTCTGGCCGTCGTGACAGTCGTCAGGCTGTTCGGAGTCGACCTCGCGTCACGTCCAGCACTCAGGCTGGTTGTGAGTACACTCTTCCTTCAAGGGGTGACGTTCGGGGGCATCACCGTCCTCTATCTCAAAGGCCGTGACCTCGGGTTCGGATTCGTGCCAGTCCGTCTGCCTGACAAACGTGACGGGGCGGTTATCGTCGGGGGGAGTATCGTAATCCTGGGGTTGCTCTTTGCTGCGTCCTCCGTGATCGCGGCCCTCGGTCTGAGCACAGCCCAAAACCAAATCGTCGAGGTCGGGCAACAGAACCCCAGCGTATTCCTCCTACTTATTCCGCTCCAATTCCTGTTGGTCGGCCCAGGGGAAGAACTACTCTTCCGAGGACTCGTACAAGGGACTCTCCGTGAAACTCTCCATCCGGCCCGTGCAATCGTCCTCGCAAGCGCCCTCTTCGCGTCGATCCATCTCTTTTCGTTGTCAGGAGAAGGCAAACTGGTGTACATCGGTATCGCGTTCCTTCTGGCCCTCGTACTCGGAGCAGCGTACGAGTACACGGACAACCTCGCGGTTCCAGCCGTGATACACGGTGCGTACAATGCGATACAGTTCGCAAGCGCATATCTGACCGCCACGGGCGGAATGTAACTGTTCCCCAGACCGTTTACTCCGAATGCCGATTTTCGTGGCGGAAAATACCGGTCTGCTTGTAAGACCTGTTCGGCTAATACCGAACATGTTTGCTCGCTTTTTCAGGTACAGGGATTTCGCGGTCCTCTTTTAGCCGTACAACAGAGTGTTCCAACTGTACTATGACTCGATCCTTCGGTGCTCCTGGAACCGGACTGTCTCGACGAGAATTCCTCACCGCGACCGGCGCGACAGGCCTTTCGGCGTTGGCAGGTTGTTCATCGAAAACGATTAACGCGCCGACGGCGGCCACGAACTCCCCGAACGAGGCACAGACATCGTCGTCAGATCTCCCCTACACCAGCCCTCCGACAGTCGTCAACGTCGACGAGCAGGGCGGGTCGGTGACGATGGGGACGCAGCCGGCGCGACACGCCGTTCACCCGCTCGATTCGATGGGCGGCCCGGTCGAGTTCCCGCGCGTCTGGGCCTGGCAGGCCGACGACCACGACCCGAGCGTCCCGGGTCCGATCCTCCGGACGACCGAGGGGAACGACATGGAAGTGACGCTCGACAACACGAACGGACGCCGGCCGCACACGATCCACTTCCACGGCGTCACCAAGACGTGGAAGAACGACGGCGTCCCGACATCGACCGGAGTACAGGTCCCGGCGGGCGAGAAGCACACCTACGAGATTCCGGCGAACGTTCCGGGGACGCACCTGTACCACTGTCACTTCCAGACACACCGGCATATCGACATGGGGATGTACGGAATCTTCCGAGTCGATCCCGAGGGCTACGAGCCGGCGGACCGGGAGTACTTCATGACGATCAAAGACTGGGACTCGCGGATCCCGAAGACATGGGCCGGCGAGGGGAACTTCACGTACGATACGACCTCGCGGACGCCGGACGTCTTCACCGTCAACGGGAAGAGCGCGCCCCGGACGCTCCATCCCGAACAGGGGTCGCCGATCATCGTCGATCAGGGCGACCAGGTGCGCATTCACCTCGTCAACGGCGGATACATGTCCCACCCGATGCACATCCACAACCACCGATTCCAGCGCGTCGAAAAGGACGGTGGAGTCGTCCCGGAGGCGGCCCGACACGACATGGACGTCACGAACATCGCCCCCGCGGAACGGCACACGATCGAGTTCACGGCCGACGCGGACCCCGGGATCTACCTCATGCACTGCCACAAGGTCAACCACGTGATGAACGGGTCGTTCTACCCCGGCGGCATGCTTACGGGGGTAGTGTACCGCTCCGTCATGGACTCGGACATCTTCAGTCAGCTCATGGAGTACGCCGGCTACGAACCGAACTGACGTGATCTGATACGCATTTTTGAACCGTCCCGAAGGACTCTACAGGACGGTTCCACGCGTATGTAGACCCTCGGGCCGGTCACGAGGTGCATCTCGAGGGGAAACGAGAGAGACAGATAATTGTGTGTGAGTCACTAACCCCTCGCAATGACTCAGAAAGGCCGAAGCGAGAACGCTGATGCCGACAGACCGAAACCTCAACAGAGGTCGATCCGCCTACTCGTCTTGGTTGCTGTCGGGATCAGTCTCCTTTCTCTGGTCCCGACAGTTTCGGCCCACGGTAGTGCTGAGTCGTCGGGACTCTCACAGTCGCACGGGTTGGCGATCGCTGGTATCGGTGCCCTCGTAGTCAGTGCGCTCGTCCTCCTCAAGCGAAGGGAGCGGATCTCGCCGAGAACCGCTCTGTACGGGATTGCGGTCGGTATCGGTATTGCTATCACCGGCGCGATCCTCTTCGAGGGTCTGGCTCCGGATCCGACGTATCAGGCGGGCTCGATGCCGTTCCCGCGGTCGTGGTATCAGCCGCTCGCGATCGGAACCGGCCTGTTGGTCGTGGTCGCGAGTTTCATTACCGGACTCGTTCGATGGACGACACGTCCCCGGTACATGGCTCTCGGCATGCTGCTTGGTGGCTGGATACTGTACCCGTATCTGCTGCCCGGATTCAGCGGCTACACCAACCCGATCGGGTACGGAATTGTCCTCGCGACACCGCTGCTCGTCGGCTACATCCTCTGGAAAGACGTTGGCACGGCACTGTCGACGATCCTTCGGGATCCGGTGGCGCGTCGGTTCGGATTCAGCGTCGGAGCTATGGTAAGCCTCTTTTTTATGGCGACATCGGGATACCTATCTTTCTTTAGTGAGGAGGGCGCTCCGCAAGAGACGACCGTGGCGGTCCTGAACGTACTGTATCAGATCGTGCGGTGGCCCACCCTCGAGGTCCTGCTCCCCGACGTTCCGTTTTTCATCGCGATCTCTCCCGGTGTGGTAATCGTGCTCGGACTCCTCGGCGCCCTCGTGGGGTTGAACGCGGCCGCCGTCGCTCACTCGTGGCGTCTCGATCAGCAGGCGGGAGCGACACAGAGTACGGCCGGGACGGCGACGGTCGTCGGTGCGTGTACGTGCGGGTGTTGTGGCCCCCTCGTCTCCCAAGTCGCTGTCATCGCGGCCGGCCCGACGATCGCGGCGCCGATATACTGGATCTTCGTCGATTCGGCGTCGCCACTCAGTTCGATATTCCTGTTAGGGAGCATCGCACTGTTCACCGGCACGCTCGTGTATTCGATCGACTCCCCGACACCCGTCCGGCAAGATGCGTCTGAGATCAGTGCGGGGGTCACAGAATAGAGGTACCGGCCATGTCGATTCTCGGTTGCTGATCGCTCATGGAGCCTTATTGAACACGAAATACGGACCACTGGACGTAGTAACCCGAATGAGGACGCTTCAGACGGAGTGACACTGTGATTTTGGGGGCGGTGCCGGACAGGGGCGCTACGGACTAGCGCGGAATTCGCCGTGTTTCATCCCGAGGAAGTACGCGACCACCGAGAACGCGATCATCGAGGGGAGAACCATCATGAAGACGGTCGAAGGTGCCATCACGGCGGTTAGCCCGACCGTTGCGACGGCGACGATCACGGCGAGCGGAACCACCGAGCGCACGAAGTCGAACTCCATGGTTGTAGTAGTGTCTAGACAAGGATAGTCCTTTAGAAACAGAAGCGATTCGGATCTTTGGTGACGGCCGTACCGATCGGATCAACGATGCTCGAATGATAGATAGCCACTCTTCTATGTCAGTAGTACAACTCGGCTCCGAGTTCTGTCGGCGGCCGAGCCTCGCTACCCGAGGAGTTTTCGTCGAGTGTTTACCGCGATCAACCCACCGCCAGCGATGACCGCGGCCGCTGCCGTCAGCGGATTGAAGAACCCGACGGCCAACGCCGCGAGGGCGATACCGTTGTAGGAGAACGCGAGGAGGTTGTTCTGTTTCACACGACGGCGAGCCGCTCCCGCGAGGTCGAACGCGGTTTCGACGGAGCGGATGTCGTTATCGACAATCGCAATGTCGGCGGCGTCGGCGGCCAACGCCGTCCCCCCGCCCAGCGAGATGCCAAGATCGGCGGCGGCGAGCGCCGGGGCGTCGTTCGTGCCGTCACCGACCATCGCGACCTGCCCGTCGGATTTGAGTCGCCGGATCGTCGCCGTCTTCCCCTCCGGCGGAACCGTCGCAAAGACGTGCGTCACGGCGTCGTGTCGCTTGAAGAAGTCCGTCGCTTCCTCGTCGTCGCCGGTCAGGACGACGACCTCCGTGCCTCGTTCTCCGAGCCGAGAGACGGTGTCATCCCAGCCGTCCCGCGGCTCGTCGCCGACAACTATCAGCCCCTCTGCTGCCCCGTCACGACCGATCACGACCGGCAGCTGACCGAATCCCTGAGCGTCGGTGACCCGCGACCGGATATCGTCGTCGACGGTCCACCCCTGTTCCGCGAACAGCTCAAGGTTCCCGACGAGATACGACGTGTCGCCGATCACGCCTTCGATACCGGACCGGTGGTTCGTGAACTCCCGTATCCGATTGTCGCCTTCCGTTCCGACCGCATCGTCTGCCGAGTCCGACTGATCCTCCGTGTCGTCGCCTCCATCTCTGCCGGCGAACGCCGTCACAATCGCGTTCGCGGCGGGGTGTGACGCTCGTTGTTCGAGCGCGGCAACAGCGTCGAGCAACTCGGGGGGCGCGTCCGCTTCGATCACCTCCATCTCTCCGGTCGTGAGCGTCCCCGTCTTATCGAAAACGACGATGTCGACGTCGCGGAGCCGTTCGAAGACCGTTTCGTCGAAGATGATGATCCCGCGGCGGAGCGCACTGGAGAGGCTCTTCGCGACCGACAACGGCGTCGCGAGTCCGAGCGCCCACGGCGAGCCGGCGAGGAGGACCAACAGCGCGAGGAGGGCAGCGTCCGGTGGGGCCATCCCGAATGCGAGCGCCCCGACGCTGCCGACCGTGACGGCGGCTCCGACGACGAGGAACACGGCGTACGACGCGAGTTGATCGGCGTGCCGCTGGACCCCGTGCGTCGCGCTCTGTAAGTCCCAGACGGCGGTCGTTATCCGGTCGATGCTACTCGTCACGTCCGGGCCGACACGGACCAACGCGGCGCCGTCCGTGACGATCGACCCCCCGATCACGTCGTCGCCGGCGCGTTTCACCACCGGAAGCGACTCACCGGTCACGATCGCTTCGTCGACGGTACAGCTGTCTTCAACGAGTTCGCCGTCGACCGGCACACGTTCCCCCTGTCGAACAAGGACGACATCACCCGCCTCGAGGTCCTCGACGCGAACGTCCTGAGTGGTTCCGTCTGCGTCGTACGTCCGCGCCTGCTCGACCTGCGATATCGTGAGCTCGGTGAGCCGGTTGAGTGCGCGCTGTTTGATCGACGACTCGTAGAACACCATCGCGGTGACCGCAGCCGTCACGACGATCGCGAGGTCGTAGAAGATATCGTTCTGCCCGAGGATGACGGCGGCCGTACTGTACAGATACGCGCTTACCGCGGTGATCGCGACCAATAGGTCGGTGTTCGGCCGACGCATTTTCAGACTGATGTACGCACCCCGCAACACCGGAAGCCCGGTGAAGACGAGGATGATCCCGGTCATCACGAAGTAGAGTCGGAGGAACACGAACGCGCCCTGACTGTCCAGCCGGAACGCGCCCTCGAATATCGCGAGCGCTTGCCAGTCGAATATTGACGCGAGCTGCGCGGGATACAGAATCGCGACGTACGGGACCAACAGAAACGCACCAAAGAGGAAGCCAACGGAGTACCGCATCCCCAAGAGTTGGTCGTCTCGCCGCTTTCGAATGCCACCCATCTCCCGCGACCGGCGCGTCGTTCCGCCGGCTGTATCCGCCTCTGTCGAGGCGTCGTCACGGAGGTATGCTGTGTACCCGAGCGTACTCAACGCGTCACGCAGTGTATCCTTCGATACGGTTTCTAGGTCGTGGTCGATGCGGATCGTCTCTGTAACGTAGCTCGCTTCAGCGGCGGTCACTCCCGCCTGGCTCTCAGCGACCGATTCGAGATATGCCTCACATGTCGCAGAGTACATCCCATCGATCCGTAGAAACGTCCGAGAACCGTCTCGTTCGGGCGGATCTGCGTCTCCTGTCTGTGTACTTTCGCCCCCAGGTGGGGATTGGGTGTCGTCGAGGGAACCGACAGCTCCGAGTGTCGTGTACACATCGTAGCAGCCACTCGAACAGAACCCGCGGTCACCGGGAGCCTCGAATGTGGAAGGTTGAATCGGTCGGCCGCACAGGGAACACTTTTCAGTCATACTGTGATGGGAATGATACGTTCTATTATTTTGACAGCACTCCATCTCAATTGGGTATTACTATACATATTTCTATGAAACGAGTATCATAATAAGGAGCCAATCAATTGTGTAGCATTACGAAGGTTATGTTTATGTGGCTGTCGCTATCTATTGTATAGAATTTCTCTTTGAGATCAATGTAGAGTCAATCAGGTTCTCAGTACAGTCGCAGTTAAAAATGAAGGCCCAACGCAACATCGTTTCAATTAGACAGGCCAGCATCTCTTCGAGGAAAAACGAGCCGCTGAATAGCTCCTTAGCGGTCATTGAGAACGCAGCGAAGTGTGTTCCGAATTCGAACTCAAAGACTAATTTGGTCGCTGTTCCAACGCCAAAGCTGACCGCAAAGATGTGGGTCCAGAATTAACGTAACTGTTCGTTCACTGGCTGTTCAATACGAATGTCTTTCCACGTGAAACAAATGAGAAACGGTAGGTATCATACTTATCCTGAGAAATAATTTTATGACTTCGACAGGTCAAACGAGGGCGGCGTCCTATGTATTGGGAATCCACCTTTGCCACTTATATTGGGGTGTTTAATCGCTAAGTATGGAGCGGAGACAGATTCTCAAGACCGCTGGGATTCTCGCTACAGGTAGTGTAACTAGTCTTGCCGGATGCAGTGGTTCAGGGAACGGAAACGGTGAGAGTGAGGCGACGACGACAGAGGATACAAATGGAGATTCAGGAGGAGAAACGAATGCTGGATCGGGTGGCTCAAACACGGTAATGATGGTCACCGAAGGGAGCGAGTATTATTTCGATCCCATCGGGTTGTTCATCGAACCCGGGGAAACCGTGACATTCAAAAACCAGAGTGGGAGTCACTCGGCAACTGTCTACAAACAAGGAACGAGTTCAGCAGAGGTGACACGGATTCCCGAGGGAGCAGAAGCGTTCAATAGCGAAATCCTGAGTGAACAGGGGGCAACGTTTGAGCATACGTTCGAGACCACGGGCACGTACGATTATTTTTGTATCCCGCACAAATCCTTGGGAATGGTTGGGCGGATTGTCGTTGGCGAACCCGGCGGTCCCGCGGAGGGGGGTATGCCGCCGGACGGAAATGTTCCCGAAAGCCAGACCATCGTCGATCAAGACAGCGTTTCGTACAATTCATTTCTGAGTAAATAATTGGTCTTAAGTATAGTTGGTGTATTTATACGAGCCGTCACACCAGACAACGAACCATCTTCAAACGACTTTCCAGAGTTCCCACGGTGAGGGTTAATTAACGGGCAACTGTACCGAAGAGTAGGACTCGGTCAGAACATAGCGAATTCCCAGCCAGTTTTCAGAGGAGGTCTGTCCGCCCACAAAACAAAGCAATATCCGAAAACGAAATCGGTGAGCGCAACATCTTCGAAGAGTATGCCCGAATACCGACTACTCAAAGCATACAATAAAATACTTCCGATTCTGCTGGCGCCTGCCGTACACCGCCGTGACAAAAGCAACGCAGGGATACTGTACACAGTCCAGAATAGGGACGGCGGCTTGGCACCACCAGCAATCCACTAGTCCGATGCTGTGGGACTACCTATGGCTGGACTACAAACTTGGGACTCTCACCACTCGGGATTTCTTCGCGTTTACGCGGAAGAGGAGATCAATAATTACGCACAGGTTCGGCGAGATTCGATCCGGCGAAGACTGTAATCGTCACGAGCACGAACGCGATCAGTGAGAGATTCGGAATCGTGAGTCCGAGCATCGGAGCCTGCCACTGGACGACTGCACAGGGGCCAGCAAGGGTACATGAAGCCGTCGTTGCTTGGAGCACGGAGTGATATCCCGCGATTAAAGCACCCACCAAGGATAGTGGCACAACTGTTCGCCAGACCGTGTTGTGACTCTCGAGGGCGGCAACACCGAGAACGACGACGAGCGGATACATGAGGATACGTTGGTACCAGCAGAGGGTACACGGAATGAGATCGAGGCCGAGACTGAACCAGAGGCTTCCCAAGGTCGCAACCGCCGCGACGACTGTCCCACCTGCAAGCCAGAATCGTCCCTCGGACATCCATGATTCAGTTTGATTCAGTTGCATCTTCGATCAACTGTCTTGTTCGCTCTTCGTTCCCGAGTGGATTGACCGTCGTGCCATCGATGAGGAGCGTGGGTGTGGCGTCGACACCGGCATCGCTTGCAGCACTGTCAGTCGCCCGAAGCGCGTCGTCGTACTGATTTTCTTGGATCGCCGTGCGGATCGACGCTGTCTCGGAGACGCCTGCGGCCTGAGCAAACTCGACCAATCTCTCGGTGGTCGCCCACTGGTCGCTCTCGGGTGGCTGATTCCGGAACACGTATTCGTGAAACGCCCAGTACGAAGCTGGGTCGGTGTTCCAGACGGCTAATCCGGCCTGCCCGGCTGCCGGTGCATCGGGGCCCAAAAATGGGTCGCCACCGAAATATGCGAGATTGCGGAACTCGAGCGCGATCGTTCCTGGTTCCACGTAGTCCGTCACGAGTTGTGAGAGCATCCCCGTACTGAACTGGGCGCAGTACGGACACTTCCAGCTCCCGAAGTATGTCACCGTGACATCGGCATCAGCGGATCCCATCGTCGCATACCGGAATTCGCTAGGCGAGTCAGGAATTGGGGCAGTGGCGACGGCACCCGCATCACCTCCAGCATTCGCGCCGCTATTTGGTTCAGTACTCGTATTGTTAGAGAGAGCGGTGGCGCCGATCACGACACCGGCAGTGGCGGCACCACCACCGGCGAGGAGAAGTTGTCGGCGGGTCAATCCTCCGACAGCAGCTCCGACACCTCCCTCGGAGAGCCGCTCTGAGAACGTGAGTGAATCAACGGCTGTATCCGCCCGTTTGTAGTCCACACGTGAGAGGTCATCGGGATGCGCGGCGAGCCAGTGTCTGTAGAGCTGCTCGTCAGTTTCGTCACCGAGTTGTTCACCACAATAATGGCAGGCGCTGTGAGCGTTCCATGTGTGGTCACGCGCTGCTCCAGCTGTTTCGAATTGATCAGTACAGATCGGGCAGGTATGAGCAGTCATTCGTGATCACAGCTCCAGGTGGCAGATTTCATAGGCACCGTGCTGTTCTCTCATAGTGAGCTGAACCGTCGGTATCTGTGGCATTTTTATACGCAAGGTGTCATTAGTGGCGGAGATATGCGACGAGGCAGGTCGTCAGGAGACAGAGGAGAATGAGGATTGCCACGCCCAGGTGGGTCGTCACAATAATCGGTTGGAGATTTTCCGTGACAGTCAATCCTCCGAGGATAACCTGTAACGGAAGGAGGGCGAGAGCGGCCGTGGCCGACCATTTGATAGTCGGGGTATTCCGGTGTTTCACCCACGCTCCAAGGGTCGTGCCGACGATCAGAACTCCGGCCGTCATCGCCAGTCCACGGTGAGCCCACTCTGCGAAGATTTGTAGTGCAGAGTATGGCGAGTTAGCAATGATCTCGGGTTGAAGGAAGGGAACCCACGTCCCGTAGCAGGTTGGCCAATCGGGACAGGAAAGTCCAGCACCGATTGCACTAGTGTAGGCTCCGAGAAGCATCACGATATACGTCACTAGTAGCGTGAAACCGGCGACATGCCTGTACTCGACCGGAATCCTTGAAATCGTGGTTCGGACGTCGTGCCAGCGGAGTCGGACTTGAGACATAATAGTGGGTGGATAGTCTAAATGGCGATATCCCAAGTTGATATCTTGGAAACAAAGTGGTAGGCCGAATTCCTACTGAATGGGACACCGCCCGATGTTCATCCCTGAGTATGTCCATGGAATTATCAAGGAAACTCGCCGTTGTGGGGAAACCCAAATGCGTCAACATTATCATGTCCAAAGAACACACTCGAGAACAGCCGGCAGAAGAAAGTGCCTGTGACGAGACGTCTGTCAACGACAATATCTGTCCCGAATGTCAGGGTCAGATTACCCGGAACGCCGATAGTAGTGAAGCGGCCTGCGAAAGCTGTGGCCTGGTTTTTCAAAGCGATCCAATCGATCACGGCCCAGAATGGCGCACATTCATGTCAGACGATCGGGATGAAAAGGGTCGAGTCGGTGCCCCAATGACGCAACTAATACATGACAAAGGATTAAGTACAAAGATTGGCTGGCAGGATCAAGATTCGTACGGACACGCAGTTCCCGAGCGCAACCGGTTTCAACTACACCGCCTTCGGATGTGGGATGAGCGGTTTCGAGCAAAAAATGCGGATGAGCGGAATCTTAAGCAAGCACTCGGTGAAATTAGCCGAATGGCATCTGCTCTGGGAATTTCAAAACCGATACAGGAAACTGCCAGTATGCTCTATAGGCGTGCTGTAGAAGAGGATCTGCTACCTGGCCGATCAATTGAGGGGATGTCAACTGCATCATTATATGCAGCTACTCGGAAGCATGGAACTCCACGACCACTTGATGAATTTGCTGTGGTGAGCCGTGTTGAAAAGATTCGGATACAGCGAGCGTATCGATACCTGTCACGTGAACTCAATTTGGAGATTGAGCCCGAAAATCCGGCCCAATATATACCTCAATTTGCGTCAGCACTTGACATAAGCGACGAGGCAGAACGCCGCTCTCGTGAACTCCTTGAAGTGGCAACAGAGAAGGGAATTCATAGTGGAAAGAATCCGGCAGGAATGGCTGCTGCTGCTCTGTATGCAGCAACCCACCTAACCAACGAGAAACAGACTCAGGAAACCGTGAGTGAGATCGCCCATGTTAGTCAAGTAACTATTCAAAATCGGTATAAGGAACTTCTAGAGGTGTACTCGGAGCATGACTAATTTGAAGCCTGTAAGAACAACGTGCTCCTACAAGTAGAATTAAAATGGATAGAGTATTAGCTTTAGTAATAAACGATTCTGTACACAAATCAATAACTAGTTCCAAGAGTTCCACGGAATTGCTGGAGAATGACCAATTCTACGAAAGATAAGATTTTTCAGGAGACGGTAATCGAACAATGGAAGACAACTCAGTACCGGCCGAAGATAAGCCGGCACTACAGGATGTGCTCGATGCACTTGATGATCCTGATTGTCGATCCATCCTTCGAGAAATTCATGAACCCATGACAGCAAAAGAATTGAGCGAAATTTGTGACATCCCGAAATCAACGCTGTATCGTAAGTTAGATCTTCTCAGTTCTGCTTGTCTTGTCAAAGAACAAGATACGATCGGAACCGAGGGAGGACGAGTAACCTACTATGAGCGATCATTTAATGATGTGATGATTTCTATTGATGATATGGGTGATTTTTCAGTGAATATCCAACACAGATCACGATCTACCGATAAACATCTTGTAGACATCTGGTCGATGATGGGAGATGAAATATGACTGCCATTGTAACGGCGATCGCAGTCGTCAAGTTCGTCATCCTGATTCTTGGTGGTAGTATTACGTATATTGCATTTAAAGCGTATCGACACACAGGTGAGGAGTCACTACAGATGATGGGCGTTGGTTTCGGGATTCTTACACTAGGAGCCGCTCTGACCGGTATAGCAAATCAGTTATTTTCTGTTGGGTTGGCGCACGTTGTACTCATTAATAGCTTGTTTGTCGCTTCAGGCCTCGCAGTGATCGTATACTCTCTGTATATCCAGAAATAATCGCGATAGCAAACGATTGACCCAGATTAGTCGTTATACTCTGTACTGGCGGTTGAGATAGAACTGCTCAGTGGAATCCGCAGAAGACGTCGAAATTGGGCTACTCTGTGCTCGGCTCAAGAACACTGCGGAGAGAATTCAGAGTTAGTACTTAGCAGAGAGGGAATAGATCGAGACCACTGAGAGGATCTATCCAACTCCTCGACGTCGAATCGCGAAGTAATCGTCTTTTTAGAGATCGTGATCCTTGTGCCGTCATCGGATTCAACAGAGCAGAACAAAGCCGAAAAACAGTGAGTGCGTTTATGACTCTCAGAAGAGGTAGAACAGCGGAAAAATGAACACCCAGACGATGTCCACGAAGTGCCAGTAGAGGCCGAAGTATTCGATCGGCCGCTCGTCGTCGAGGTAGTGACCCTGATACGCCCTGACGAACAGGAAGATAGCGATCAGGAGGCCAATGACGACGTGGACTCCATGGAGCCCCGTTGTGACGTAGTAGATCGACGCCTGAATCGGGTCACCGTGGGCGTTGGCCGAAATCGTCACACCACGTTCAAAGATCTCTTTGTTCCACTCCCATAGTTTGATGCCCAAAAACGCAAATCCAAGTACAATGGTTGTACCGAGGGATGCGAGCAATCCTTTCCGGCTTTCCCGGCGAGCGGCCACCAGCGCCAAAATCACGGTGAACGATGAGGTGAGCAGGACGAACGTGTTGATCAGTCCTGGAAGTGCATCCGTCAGCGGCTCCCAAGTCATCCATCCAGCGTTGTACCGGACGAAGATAGCTGCTGAGAGGAACGCGCCAAAGACGATCACGTCCGACGCGATGAAAAACCACACTCCCAGTTTTACTTTTTCAACGCTTTCAAACGGCCATCGCTCTGCAAACTCGGTCGGTGGAGCGTAAAAGTCTTCGAGCCCCCACTTCACGCCGGTCCATATAACTCCGACTAATCCGATAACTATGAGTATCGGGTATATCGGGTTTGAGATTGTTACGCCCGTCGATGCGAGCGATTCACCCAGCTCGAAGACAACATTATCGCGGAACCCGGTGAGGCCTAGGAATAACACACCAACAGCTAGCGAAAGAGCAAGCGGCCAGATACTTGCGTGGCTCGGATGCTTATCCCAGTATGGGTACTTTTTGATATGCTTTGGATGTGTGTCACCACCGTCAGTAGCCCTGTTCCCATCCGTGTCGGTCTTTACCGCAGGACCACCGTCCGGAACATAGTCTTTTACGAACTCCAGCTTTCCAGAAGCATACGACGGCCGGTTCGGCCAATTCTCTAGCGGCGGCGGCGAGGAGACCGCCCACTCTGCCGTCCGTGAGTAATCCCATGGGTTCGCCCCAGCATCAGGACCGGAAACGTACGACTTCGCAAAATTATAAAACATGATGAAAAAGGAGAACCCGAGGACGAATGCACCGATTGTGCCGAACTGATGGTAAATCTGGAGCTCAGGGTTGTACTCGAAGACGCGGCGAGGGGTTTCCCATCCGAGGAACATTGAGAAGTAGACGGCATTAAATCCGATGAAAAACAACACGAAATGGATCTTCCCAAGAAGTTCATTATACATCTTCCCAGTTATTTTTGGGAACCAGTAGTACGCGGCACCAATTAGTGCCGTGGCACCGCCAAACATAACGTAGTGGAAGTGTGCGACCACCCAGTAGGTGCCACGGAACTCGTAGTCGAGGACGATAGCACCGAGGAACACCCCGGTAATGCCACCGAGAATGAACAACAGTAGCGCCCCGAACGCAAAGAGGAACGGCGTCGTAACCTGAATACGCCCCTTAATCAGTGTATAGATCAGCGAGAACACGATCAGGTCAAAGGGTAACGAGATTCCGATCGTTGTTGCCATCATCAGGGTCTTGATTTCCAAATTGATCGTGGTGAGGAACATGTGGTGCATCCACACGAGGAACGACTGGACCGAAACAAGACAGATAGCAATGATAACCCATTTTCGGCCGACAAGCCGGCGTCCGGAAAACGTCTGGAACAACTCCAACATCGCACCAAGTGCAGGGAAAAAGACGATGTACACTTCTGGATGTCCGAAGAACCAGAACAGATGCCCCCACAAGAGGGACCCACCCTCAGTGGCCGAGAAGTAGACGCTCCCTAGTACACGGTCGGACGCCAAAATAAGTCCCGCGGCAAGCAGCGCAGCGAACGCGAACAGCATCATCCACACCGTCGCAAGGATGGTCCAAGTGAACATCGGCATATCCATGATACCCATCCCTTCGGCTCTGGAGTGATGAATTGACACAAGGAAATTCACTGAAGAGGCGGTGACCCCAATAGTGAACATTGCAAGCGCGAGTATCGCTCCCGTCGAACCGATGCTCGGCGTGTACGCGGGTATGTTGAGCGGTGCGTATATAGTCCATCCAGCGCTCAGTGTGCCGCCCTGAAAGAAGCTGATTGATAACAGCACGCCAGAGAACAGATACATCCAATACGAGAGTGCGTTCAGTCGCGGGAACGCAAGGTCATCGGCGCCTATCTGGAGCGGGACGAAGTAGTTCGCGAACCCGAAGGCAAACGGGGAAAGGAACCAGAACACCATTATCAGCCCGTGGGCTGTGACCGCTTCGTTATACGCGAGCCCAGACAAGATTTGACTCGTCGGCTCCCACAGCTGGATGCGGATCAACAGCGCGAGCACGCCGCCGAACAGCAGGAAGAACAGCGCGGTGATCGTGTATAAGATTCCGATATCCTTGTGATTCGTCGTGATGAGCCAGCGTTTCACCGAGCTCGTGGGTGGAAGATCACTCATACAGGGACACCTCCGGTGGGCGCGGCGTCGATGCTGGATGCGTTCGTGCCGCTAGATGCGTTTTTACTTTGAGTTCCAGCGTACCACTCTTCCCACTCCTCTTGCGGGAGCACCGTGATTTGACCAGTCATCGCGGAGTGACCGGCACCACATAGCTCAAAGCACTCAACCCTGTACGTTGCTTCGCCTCCCTGTTTTTCCACTTGTTCAGAACTTACAGAAAACCAGACATTGCTGTACTCTCCGGGGATGGCATCAGATTTTATCCGCAACTCCGACGATCCGAAGTTGTGCCACACATCGCGTGAGGTCACATTGAGATCAACACGCTGATCGGCCGGCACGATCATCTCGCCGGTCGTGGTGTGACCATTCGGGTACTCGTACTCCCAGCCGAACTGGTACCCCTCAACGAGAATCTCAATGTCACCCTCGTCGCTCGTGTCGGGCCCCTCTTCGACGTAGAGGAGAAGCCCATACGCGTACACCACGAGGCTGATGACGACGATCGCGCTCAACCCGAACGACAGGAAGAGCTTCTTGGCTTTGGGACCGCCCTGTCCTGTCGGAAGCTCTCCGACTGTGGGCGCGTCGAAGTCCGCTTTTGGTTCACTCCCATCGTCACGGTACTTATACACATTCCACAGTGTGTACGTGACGACAATCGTACCGACGAGCGTCCCGAGTGTGAGGAAGACGAGAAAGATCTCGTCAAAGACCTCAGCCTGTGCCCGCCAGTCACTTCCCTGTTGTAGGACGGTTGGGTTTATCATACGTGTCTCACGACTCTTGCGGGGCGCTTCACGAGGATTCACTTATTACTTTGTTTCGAATGCGTTATTCAATCCGATCACGGCGCCAAGACACTGTTGCCGTCTATCACGAATAGGATATCAAGTACGTCGACGACGAAAAATCCTCGCGGGACCGCATCGTCCTCGGTCACGAAAAACACCTCAACGCATCTACCTACGATACGCAGCTGGTCCGAGCTGTCGAGAGTATATTATTTCGCTTTGACTGGAACAGGAGCGACATCCGACACGAGCTCAGTGGAATACGTGTAGTTGATTTCACGGACTGGGTCTGACCTCCTCCCGATTTTGAGTTGTAAACTCGTGACGAGGGGAAGGAGTGAACAGGAAGAGGAACCACACGGGCTCGCAGTAAAGGCCGAACTCGACGACTACTACGAACAAGAGATCAACCACGGGCGGCTCTATCCAAACCTCGACGACCTCGTCAACAAAGGACTGCTCGAGAAAGGTGAACTCGACAAGCGGACGAACGTGTACACGGTCACGCAACGCGGATTGCGGGAGATCGAGGCGCGACGTGAGTGGGAAAGTCAGTATTTAGAAGACGTGAACGCACCCGCTACGTCGTAGAATCATTATAAAAGCGGGACTGCTTTACCCACTTCCCACGAATACACAGTAAGATGGCTCGGCTCGTCTTCTATCACCACCCACAGGCCGAGAATTTCTCACTCAAATATAGCTCGGCATCGGTAGCAGAAATCCTGTCTCAGCGAGAGCAATCCGACGAGTCGACAAAACTCATCGGGTACCCCTTCGAAACACCGGTCTATGTGCTCTACGAAGGCGATTCAGAGATCGAATCTGCCCAAGATATCGACTTCGATCAGGAATGGCTAAGCGACCGTATTCGTGACCTCCCCCGTCCTGGGCAAGTTGTCGCCTTCCGGTTAGTGGAGTTGCTCGAGGCAGCTGTCGATGTTCGAGATGAGGATGAGTTTCGGCTCTACAAGGAGTTCGAACCGCAAAAAATCCAACAGGCACTCGATCACGTGTCCTGGGGAGCCCCACTTCCGACCGTCGCTGGAGAGGTGATGTCAAATTTGATCCTCCGCCATTCCCTCCCGAATGCGAATCATCGAACTGGCATCGCGATGCTGCAGTTCTGTATTGAGAGTGTGGACCCGGATTTTGAGATGCCACGAACACACGTCGACGACGATACCTGGCGAGAGTGGGTCGATCCCTACATCGTTGATTCCAAGCGGCTCATCACGGTCCGCCGGAATAACCTCCGTTTCAAGCAACTCGAAGACTTGGACGTCGACGTCGTTGAACGGAAAGACGGGATCCAAATCCGATTAGCCGAGTTCGAGCTGGATATGCACTGGCGAGAAGCCCTCTCAGAATACGCTGAGCAGCACGAATCGCACTGTACGGACTTCGCTCAGGCGGTCCTCCAACGCGCAGAACGGGACGATCTGCTCGCTCGTCAGGGACCCACGAAACAAGAGTTCATCACGTATCTGGAGGACGGACTCGTCGAACGAGACTTCAGAGAAATGTTCTGATCAGTCGCGAAGCTCAGCGACCGACTGACCGACCTCACGGACGTGTTCACTTCGCTCGAGGTCAAGTTCCTCAGCGAGGTAGTCAACTGTCTCTTCCAGGCTCATATGCGAAGAAAGTCCGCGAAGAGGTATAAACCTAGTGCTGAACGCTTCAGCACAGGCTGGTTGTAATCAATCCATCATCTACCGAATACGAGAATATCGATAGCTGTCTTTGATTCGGCGATGGTGATACTTTCCGTGAGAGGATGCCGCCATCAGTCCTTGATAGATTCTCTTAGGGACGTTGTAGTATTGATAGACTCGGCCACTGTGGAATTCGATCTCGAGGGTGTTCGAACTCTGATCGTAGCCGACACTTTTCAGGTTACTCGACGAAACGGGTGTTCGGTTCATAGCTGTGGGATATAGCGGGCTACCGTACTCTTGATACGAGCGAGTAGGCTATCCTCTTTGGACGAGTCAGCACCTTCAGGTTCAGCCTTGTCCTCGGCTGGCTCTTTCTCGACGACAGCATCGAGACCCAGTTCTGCGACACTCCCCGTCTCGACAGTCGACGGCGTTGTCCGATAGAGTCCTGTCTTCGCTATTGGAACGCCACGATCGCCGGCAGCTGTGAACGCCCCATTACAGAACTGGCAGTCGGGAGCAGCCTCTGCGTCGCTCACAAGGCGGTCTGAAGTTGCGCTGTACGTGCCGGTTCGGAATCCGTGCCGGTCGGCGAGGAGTCCCGTGAGGAACCGGTGCAGCGCGAACGTCAACCGTTGTACTGGTTCCTGATTGATCGTGATGACCGACGGTTGCTCTCCGGCAACGAGTTCAAGCCCGTACTCGAGATTGTCTTCGTCTTCGCCTTCGGCATCAATTCGATCTTCGTTAATCGCATCCAAGCAGTCCAGACACGCCCGGTTCGCGCCGGACACCTGAAAGCTGGTCGCGATGCTTCGGAGTCCAGCGTCGTCGTCAACATCGATATCCGTGCCTGCGTTGAACAGTGGCCGAAGGTACTGCTGGGCGGCCTCCGACACGAATCGACGTGACGTGGCGGTATCGGTGCCAGTGACAATCACGTCTGCAGCGACGACCTGTTCCAGAGCTCTCGGAGCCTGTACTTCCTCGTGGATGCCGTGATAGTAGATCGACGGATCAATATCGGAGACAACGCGGCCCAAGACCTCCGCCTTGGGCGTCCCACATCCGTCGATGGCCTCGGCCCACGCAGCTGGGACGACACCATCCTCGTCGGGCGTCCGCTTGGGATCACCAGCATCAGCCGGGCGTGCGCCGACGATTCGCGAGCGGTTGGATTCTTCCACGACGTCGGGATCAACGACCGTGATTGCGCCAACGCCGAGGTGAGCGAGCGTCTGGACTATTGGTGCACCAAGTCCACCAGCACCGACTACGGCGACGTGAGCGTCCCGTAGCCGATTGTTACCGCCGTCTCCGTGGAGCAACGCCTGCCGGTCGCGCATCTCGTCGTCACGGTTTGAAACCGGAGAGAGTCGTGAATCCGTCGTCCGAATCCGCTCTAGTTCACGGTCGTGAATAACAACGAGTTCATCAATCGGCGACGCGGCGGCCGTAATTGGCTCATGCCTGATCGTCGGGACGTCAGAGAGCCACGCCCGGCCGGTCAGACCTCCTTGGCCAAAGATGAGGCTTCCGTGCGGACCAGCAGTTCGACCGGTCAGTGATGCCATATGGGCCGGTTCGTTCTCGTCGTCGGTGCCGGAGTAGCACGGCTGGCTCGAGCGGGGATGGCTATGGCACATCAGGAGGGCCATATCGTCGAGATACCGGTGGTCAGTCTCGCTCCCCCGCATCATCGACCGTATCGTTGTGTGATCGAATCGGACGATTCCGGTCGACTGGTCGAGATATTCATCCCGATCCAGCAGGTGAACCTCTCGAATGAGATACTCGAAGACCCGCTGCCCACGATGAGTGTACTCCTGTGTACCGGCAACGAGATAGGCGGCATGTTCTTTCGGACAGTTCTGCTCTGGACGTACGAGGTGCTCGCGTAGCCGCTGGTAGTCGGAGCCTCGGATCCGAACCCGTATCCGGTCAGCGACCGGCCACTCGTGATCAGGGTCTTCTAGCACAGAGCGAAGCCAGTGAGATACTCGTGACCTGCTCCCCGTCGCCCGCTCTCGGCTGCCGTCAGTCTCATGTCCCTGCATAGATGTATTATCGGAGGGGTGATCGCCAGCGGGAGGGGTCGCGTCAGTCACCCTGTCGGAGTCGTCCGTTCGCGACGGTCTCCAGATACCACTCGAGATCGGTCTCGTAGGGTTCCCACTCGATACCGTCCAGTTTGTTGATGTGCCAGGAAAGAGCCAACCAGCCCCGGACTTGGTCGTCGCGAGATTTCCGAAGCTCGCCGCCTCCTTCAAGCCGGAGATCCTCGTCGACGTAGACCCAGTCCGGAGCCTTCTGGGGGTAGTTCTCGTGGACGCGGATCATCACGTCTGTCGTGTCCGCACTGTAGGCATCCGACGGGATCTGGTAGTCCCGAACGGTGACGTGGACGAACTGCGCCTCGGCCTCGGTATCGACATCGACCTCGTGGTTTTCTCGAAGGGCTTCGATGTCCGCTGCGAGCACGTCGTCGAGCTGGGTGCTCCCGTAGGCAGTATCAACGGGGATCGCGTCGAAGACGTTCTCTTCGGCGAGGTTGATGTCGCTGTCTTTGGGGACTCGATCGTCCTCGTCTGGAGGGTAGAGGACGTATTGGTTGGGATCGTACTCGAACGTGCGCAGCAGTTCGATCGGCTCGATGTACTGCTGATCGAGTACTTTCGTTTCCCCACTGACGGTCACCTCGTAGCCGTCAGTCTCCTCGTCATCCTCATCATCATCACCTTCATCAACATCTTCGAGCGCCTCGTCAAGACCGTCCTCGACTTCTTCAATGGCCTCTTCGAGTGCTTCGAGTTCCTCGGCGTAGCTAACATCGAACCCAGCCGCGTCCTGGAGGGTGTCGATGTCGTCTTGTGCTGACTGAATGTAGTCGGCTGCCCGATGGAGCGCGTCGTAGCGGGATTGATCCTCGTCGGTATCTTGAGCCTCGTCGATAGCGTCCTCTGCGGCTTCGAGTGCGGCACGGAGGTCGTCGGCCGTCCCTTCGTCGAGAGACTCGAGCTGATCGTTCAGTCCTCGGTAGCGGTCTTGGGCATGCTGAGTTGCTTCCTCGAGATCAGTTGGTTGCATGCACTTTCGCCTAACAGCGTCATCCCCTTAAGCACCACGCGGACTCTACCATCAGTAGCAGCATTGAGCGCACAATCCGCACCAAACGCATAAATCACAGAATCCCCAACAGCGAGACATGCGCCCCAGTGAACGAGTCCATATCGCGCCACTCGGGTTCGAGCGCGATCGTGTTGTCGAGGCTGCGAAACAATTGAAAGCTGATCGATTAATCCTACTCGAATGGGGTGAAGGGGAACGACCGCCATTTGTCGAGGAGCTGTATGAGGATATCGAGGCGGCTGGGATTGACCGAGAGATCCGATCCTGCAACATTTTCGATCTGTATGAGGTTGTCCGGGTAACGGCACGAGAGATCCAACAGCACGCAGATGATGACGTGTTCGTGAACATTGCAACCGGGAGTAAAATATCCGCAATCGGCGGGATGATCGCGTGTATGGTAACCGACGCTGTGCCGTACTACGTCGAGCCAGAACGATATGGTGAAAAAGACGCTCAACGGGTCAAACCGGTTTCCCACGGGGTGAAGAACATCAAGGAACTGCCGGCGTACCCAATAGATGCCCCCGAGACACAGCTCATCTACGTGATGGAGTACATTTACCGAAATGGCCCGGTCACGAAGAAGGAACTAATCGACTTCGGCCAGGGGAACGGTAAATCAATCCCAGCAGGAACGCCCGCGGAAGGGCTGCCATTCATAACGGACCACGAGGCAGACTCAGACCGAGCTCGCTACCGATTACTCGAAACGCACGTACTAGAACCACTGGCCGAGAAAGGGTTCATTCAAACCAAAGAAGTGGGTCGAAGGACCGACGTAGATCTTACCGAGGAAGGAGAAAATACACTTTCCGCGTTTAGACACCTCATCGAAACGTGACCAATTCGCTCAGCCGTCTACCGAATCGACATCTTCGAGAGCTTCTGTAGCGACATCACCTAACTCGCCAGCTTCGATATGCGAATACCGTTCACGGACCATTTCCTCGGAGTTGTCGAGATATCGAGCCGCGACGGTATACCCGAACGCGCGGACTAGCACCTCGCCCATCCCACGACGGCCACCGTGTGGAGCAAGGTAATCGTGTTTCGGATGTTCGATGTCGATCTCTGCAGCCTCCGAAAGCCGTTGGAGAATCGACCGTGCACCGTCCGTCGTGATTGACGGCGGCCGGATATCCTCATCGAGCGCCAGCAGGAGGTCGCGAGCGTACTCATCACGCCGCTCAGCAATTGCCTCTGGGGGTTCCCCTCGGTCGGCGAGCTCTTCCCGGACGAGCTCCGCGAGCGTCCGTTGGTCGAACGTCGGAAACACCGGCCACCGCTCCGTCGCTGGGTCCATCAGCTGACGATAGCTCCGCAGCGGCGAGATCACCGGGTCGGGGAGGCTGGCGGCGTCCCACTGCTGTTTCTTGCGGTAGACGTCCATACTCCCGTCGTCGAGGGAAAGGTCCTCCCAGCGAACGCCGCGCCGTCGCGGATCGTTCGGATCCCGGAGTAGCTCCCCGACGCGGACGGCGGTGTACGCGAGGACGAACACCAGCGCTCGGTCACGAGCGGCTTTCAGCGCCGCGTAGCGCGCTCGCTGCTTGTCGAGGGGGTCAGTATCCTCTGGAAGGGTCGTGTACGCCTCGACGGCGTCGCGGGCCTGTTCGTCGACGTGGCGGGTGAGGGCGTGGCGCTGTTCGGACGTCCAGGCCTGCTGGTCACCGGGCTTGCGGCCGTCGTCCTCGGGCAGCGGCGCCATCGCACTGGCCCGCTGCGCGTAGTGGGCCTCTAGATAGCCCTCGTTGACGCACCAGCCACACCATGCAGAGATATAGCGGTAATAGGTTTGTACCGTGTTCTGCTTGAGTCCCCGATCTCCACTGAGATGCCGGGCGTACTCCCGGAACACGCGGTCGTCGAGATCGTCGAAGGTTGGCTCACGGTCGACGTCGTCGGGGACGATCCCGGTCCAGTCGTCGTCGCCGCGGTCGCCGGCGACCCACTCGGCGAACCGCTCGAGCTCGCGGGCTGCGTTACGTCGATAGTTCCCACCGTCCCCACCGCGGCCTTTCCCCTTGTCCTGGAGGTAGCGCTCGAAGGAACTCGCGAGTGACTGATTAGTGCGTTCTCGAGGTGTCATCGTTCCTCGTTCGCGTACTGGTAAGTCGGACGGACGTCCTCGAAGAGCGTTTCGACGATTTCCCAGAGGATCAGGGAAGGAGTCTCGTATTCAAATGTGATCCCCCAGCGGTCCTCCGTATTGGCGGCAGAGTACTGGAAATGCGCCCGTCCGAGATTGGGATGGTCCTCGTCCTGGTGCCAGCCGGCGTGAAAGCCCGTGTTCGGATCGGTGTAGTTGATACGGAACCAATCGTGTGGGTCCTGTCGATACCACTTGACGGTCAGTTCCGGCGAATCAGGGCCCGTTGGGGGATTAAGGCGGGCTGGATCAAAAACCGCCCGCAGCTGCTTGGCCTCGATATCATCAGGAACGTACTCGACGGCCGTGATCTGGGGGACACGGTCGAGGACGTCCCGCTTCAATTGGGCGTAGAGGTTCGCGTTCGAATCACCACCTGGATGCGGGACCGACATCCGTTAGCTGCTGGCCTCAGCGGGCTCTGTCGTCGGAGCGAGGAAGTCCCATTCGCGGATGGCGAAGCCAACGATCTGGATACGCCGTTGAAGGTGCTCCCACTCGCGGGCGATTTCACGGCGCCGATCTTCCTCGTCACTGTCAAGAGACTCGTCAGCGAGCGTTCCGCGAAGCTGGTTCGGTGACTCGACGCCGAATTCGTCCTCCCAGTCGCGGATCTGGGTCTTCATATCCGCGAGCCGGTCCGTAAGCTCCTCGACAGTGTGTCCGCTGTCTCGAAGACGCATCGCTTCCTGCATCGCTTGGCGGCGATAATCAGGGTAATACGTCGTGTGAGTACCGCTCTCGTCACGGTGGAGGATGCCGTCGTCGACGAGTCGCTCGAGGACGCGCTTAGTTGGTTCGTGTGACCAGCCCGCTTCGGAGGCGATCCAGTTGGCCGTCTGTGGCTCCGACAGCTGCCGAGCAACCATCCGCACGCGGTCTTCACCCGTGGTCTGGCGTTCCATCAGGCCCTCGGAGTTCGATTCATTTTCGGTCATACAACATCGTTCGGGCTTTGTCTTAATATAGGTTGAGGTAATTAGTCCTATATCGAATTAACTTCTTCGCCATCGCCCTGATCTCAGCTGAGGGTAGCCAGAGCAAACTCGGATCCCGGTCTTGGCGGCTCTACCCCGGGGAAAGCGCCGTCGTGAGGTGGTTGAAGCATTCGTGCTTCACCGACGGCAGCGGGGTACTTCAAAGTGGTCGTGATTATTGGAGTAATCAGGACCACCAGTGACAGAAGTCTCATCTCCTATATTCCTGCGATAGAGGGGTTCTACTCACTAATAACCGAATATGAGTCAATGATAAATCGTATGCCGCTATACCAAAATCGCAACCGGCGGTTGCCCACAGTTTCGGAGGATAGGCTAGTTTTGGATCGAATCGCCATCAAGTCGTGGTGATTCTCAGCAGTCGGGGATCGATTTTGAATCCTTACTCTCGAACTACCGGACGAGCGTACGAAATTGCGTGGATTTTGGCGCTGCTGAATACGGTTGTCACTCTTGAGCGGCGGACCCAGCGAGAGCTCAGCCGATTAGTCGTGCGGGATCAACGCCGAGGCAACGAGCTCAACACACTCACCCGCAGTAATCACAGGCGCGTAGTCCATTTCCCCGTCGACACCTGCTTTCAGCAGGAAGTCGGTCAGCCGCCAGATATTGTACAAGAGGACCGCGAACACGAAGTAGAATAGGCGAACACGGTAATCTTTCGAGGAGGTCTTCGCGAGAAAATCACCTTTGATCGATTTGTACTCACTCTCGATCTGCCACCGGCGGCTGTAGCGCTGACAGAACGTCTCGGCTTCCTCGGGACCGACTCGGAGATTTGTCGCGAAGACGGCCGTTCCCTCCCCACTCGTCGACGGCACGTACAGGAGTCGCATTGGATGCGATCCAGATTCCACATGGATAGAAGCCGACTCAACAGCCACCTCTTGGTCGTCTTCCTCCATTTGTTCAAGTACATCCCGTTCGGAGCTGGAGACCCGCTTCGGAATGAGGTAGTTCACATCGAGATTTGAGAGCGTCTGGAACACTTGTATCGAGTCAAACTCTCGGTCACAGAGTACTGTCTCGATTGGAACGTGTTCTTTCGCTCGTCGAACGAGCCGTCGCACAGTACGATGGATCTGATTCGACGGGTTCTCATCCCACTCAGAACTCTCTCGCACTGGTTCGACCGCGAGAACGAGCGGAATGTTCTGCCCGATGATCGAGAGCGTCGCAAATTTGAACGCTCGACCGTCTCTATCCTTCGTCCCGCTGACCATCGGCATGTCCTCAACGTCCCCATAATAGGGGATAGTCGTGATATCGATCGCAGCGGTAACCGGCCGACGGAACGATGTTTCAGAGGCGATCACGGAGAGTAAGCGATCCATCGTCTCATTGTACCCGTTCATAAGCCCTTCAGGATTGAACTGTTTGACAGCGCGGAGATGGGTGTCGCCGTGGGGTCCATACTCTTCACCACGACGGTACTGGAAGCGAGTCGCTCCCTGTGCGGTGCCACAGTGAACCATCCCCATGAACGTCTGTAGCTCAAAAAATTGTGTGTCCTCGTACGAGGCGTTCGACGCCCGACCAGAGTCGAAGTGTCCAAATGCGTGATCACGCGCGAGGCGCGTTGTCTGAACAATCTCTTCCTGTGAGAAGGATTCGTCTTCTACTGAGTCTGCGGCTTCCTCAGTATCGTTGAGGATCTCTGCCTTTGGCCGAACCTCGGGCGCTGAAATGTCGCGATCGTGGACTTCCTTGATGACGAAGTGGGCGGCAGCGTGGATGTATTCGTGAACGGCGTTGTCGAATCGATTCCGCCACGCCCGCGAGAATGCTGATTCGTCAGGAACACGGCCGAATCCGAAGATTGTGGTGGCTTCGGGTTGTCGCGTCAATCGACGTGTGAAGGCTGCGTAGGAGTCGCCTGTGATCTCCATGAAAATGAACGAGAGCACCATCGCGCGAAAGGAAAGCGGGGCAGGATGCCACGCTGGATACTCGTCTTCGATGGCATCGATTGATTGATCGAGACGCTCGAACGCGGTGACGAGGTCAGTTTCAGGGAGATTATTTCGGATAGCTATCCCAATCTGATACGCTTCGCACAGATAGCGCACTCGTGGACTCTCACGAGGATGCGAACCGCCAGAACCACTCATGCGAGGTATTGGGAAAGATTACAAAATCAACGCTTCGGAGCTTGGTAAGGGTTTGTGGATAGTCTATAATTCAGCTGCTGAGGTCTATAACTAAACCTTCGTGTCCGTGTTCGTGCTGTACAACGTTTGGCGGCTCGTGGACTTGTTGGTCAAACTCGTCATTAATGGCGAGAACTCGACATAGGCACCGCGTGTGGACGCGAACCAAGTCTTGACAGTGGCAAAAAGTACTACAGTCTCGACTCGCCGGACTAACGACAGATGTCGTTGCGTGTCTACTGCCTGCTGAGCGGCGGCACTGTTTGTTGACCGCTTCTGAATCAGAGTTATCACACCCTCGTTCTCGACGAGTACGTCGTCGAAGGACACGTCCCTGACGAGGTCATCGCGGCAATGCTCAACGAAAACCCGGCGATCGACGGCATCTCGTTGCCCGGGATGTCGGCCGGGTCGCCGGGGATGGGCGGGACGAAGTCCGGCTCGTTCACCGCCTACGCACTCGGTGGCGGGAAGACAGGTGAGGTGTACGCCGAAATATAGGTGCCTGATCGAGTGAGCACCTGGTCAAGATACTTTGGGACGGCGGACGACGGTCTGAACGATGATTAGACGACTCCTCCACGACATCGGATATGTGATCGCATATGTTCTCTTTGTCGGCGCGAATACACAGGAATCGGTCGTCAAGCGTCTCCGCGTGGCGTACCGAATCGTCGGCGTCCGGATCGTCGAGACGCCGCAAGTCGATTCAGTTGAGCGGACGATCTTCCTGTGTCCATACCGGAATTTGGCTGCCAACTG
Source organism: Halorubrum sp. CBA1229 (assembly GCF_003721435.2). Lineage (NCBI taxonomy): Archaea > Methanobacteriati > Methanobacteriota > Halobacteria > Halobacteriales > Haloferacaceae > Halorubrum > Halorubrum sp. CBA1229. The sequence goes on from NZ_CP054586.1 coordinate 97,491, forward strand.
GTTTGGTGAGAAGTGGATTTGTCACGACATTCTCGACCGCGTTGACGACGGATACGTGACGTATCTCCGCCGGCACAAAGGAATCGACTACCAGCGCCCCCGCGGGTGTACCGACCTCGCATACTGCGACGAATCCGAGTACTGTTACTCGGAGGTTTCCGAACTCGAGTAGGTTACCGATGGACCAGTCCCCTCTCCGCGAGCGAATCACCGACCAGTTCTCGTATCCAGGCGAGCGAGCCGACATCTGGCGAGCGTTCGACCTGCTGCTCGAGACTGACGCGTTCCTCAACCTCGGCTACTCCGAGTGGTACCAGCCGCACGTCGTCGGATCGAGTCAGCGCCGCCTCGTCACGGAAGTCGGAGCGAGGCTCGCGTCGTACCTACCCGCCACGGATGGCGTTCGCCTCCTCGATGTTGGCTGTGGCCGGGGCGGTCCGGCGATCCATCTTGCCGATCAGTTCGGTTTCCGCGTTACCGGACTGGACCTCGTTCCGTACAACATCACGCGAGCAACCGAGAACGCACGCAGGAAGCACGTCAAGCCCGAGTTCGTCGTCGGCGATTCGACACAGCTCCCGTTCACGACAGATTCGTTCACCGCGTGTACAGCCATCGACGCGCTCGTCTATCTCCCCGACCGGAACAGTGTCTTCGCCGCGGTCGCGGATGTTCTCGAACTAGCAGGGGTTTTCGTCCTCTCTGACCTCATGATGCAGTCCGACATGAGCGAGACGGAACGAGCGTTCGTTGATTCGTTTGCAGCGACGTGGGATATGCCGTCAGTCGGCACTGTCGAGCAATACAACGCCGCGCTCGACGATGCGGGATTCGAACTCGAAGCGGTCGAAGACATCACGCGACACAGTGTCGGGCAGTTCCGGAAGTGGACGACGCTGTACCTCCAACTCCTCAGGACTCCGGTTCGCTCGCTTCTCGTACGACTGTTGCGAGCGTACGACCTCGATCCATCGGCCATCACCGAGCAGGTACGGGCTGCCCATCACGCGCTGCCGTTCCTCCAGCACGTCATCATCGTTGCAAAGACGCGATTTCGTCGCCACTTACACAAGCTGAGAGAGTATCGAGGCCTCGCGTCGGCGTTTGAGCGTTCCACGGACGATTGGAACGACCTGCGGGATGGTCTCCAGTCGCGTGTAATCGACGAGTTCGAATCGCTCGTCGTCCCGGAATATCTCGTGGGTGTTGCGATTCAGGTGACAACCGCCAGCGACAGTGTGCCATGCAGGCGCGAGTACGTCGTGGGCGATACCCACGGGGCCCTCCCCGCGGACGTGCTCGAGGAACCGGAACTCGCCACCTGGCTTCAGTACCCGTGCAACCTCGGAGAGCGCAGTATCGAAACCGGGGATGGTGCAGAACACGAGTGATGCGATGACGACATCGAACGAGTCGTCCGCGAACGGGAGTGTTTCCGCCCCGGCACTCTCTATCTCGATATCGAGTCCCAGTTCGCGAGCTCGTTCGACTGCTTGCCGGCGCATGTGGGGGTCTGGCTCAATCGCGAACAGCGTGAGATCGTCACCACCAGTAGCGGCTTCTGCGAAGTACGGAAACATCGCGCCCGTCCCCGTCCCGAGATCCAGAACATGCCCGGACAAGTCGTCCACGAGGTAGCGTCGATGGTCGGCAAGTACGATTCGCTCCGCTGGTTTCATCACCGGATCGTACAGTCGTGCGAACATCGGATGAGACGGGTCAGTCATCTGTTTTCCTCCCGTTCAGTTTCTGAGATATTTCTTGCATGTTTTGACTTAGTGCCATGTCCATGTGTTGCGTACCACTGCGACTCGGGCCACTGGAAACCGCCTTCACGGTAGACATCGAAAACGCCCCGCTCGATGTCGTCTCGTATGATGTCAGCGGTCGTCTCGTCGACGCTCACGAAGTGACACAGCGGGTGGCCCGGATATGCGACTGCATTTTCAAGGATCCCCACGACGAGGCCAGTCGACGGCGCACGAACGACTTCGACTTCGTCTTTGAAGTGATCAGAAATCGTGAACAGCGGTTCGCCATCTTCAACGAGGGGGTGTGGGCCCCACTTCATCTCGACGAGCCCACCAGTGTCGGCGCGGAGCCACGTCTTCTCACCATCACGGGCGATGACGCGTGTCCAGCCGGGCCAGGAAACCGGTTGGTTGGGAAGCACCTCGTGTTCGGCGAGGACGCTCGCGACGCAGTGGAGCGCTCGGTCGAGGTGCGCGGTCTGGAATCGATGGGCGCGCCCCATCTCGACCGTGACCGTGGGGATACCGTCCTGACAGGCCACGCGTCGGAGTGTCCCTCCTGAACCCTCGCCGTCGAGGATGACGCTCGTGCCGAACGCGCGGGCGAGTCGTTCGACAGCGGGGTCGTTCATGTCGGCGCGGACGTGATACATTGTCGTTCGGTTGCGCGTCGACGTGTGGAAGTCGAGACCGAAGTCACACTTCGAAACGAATTCCTCGTAGATGGCGTTGGCGAGTCGTTTTGCGGTCGTACTCCGTGAGTTGCCGGGGAACGAGCGATTGAGATCTTCGTCGTAGATGGGGATATAGCGCTGTTGGGCGAGAAAGCCTGGTACGTTCAACACGTGCAGGCAGACGAGCGCTCCGTGAATGTCCTCGGGAGCGTAGTGGCCCGCGACCTCCTGGATTATTTTGATGCCGTTGAGTTCGTCGCCGTGAACTGCTGCAGTCAGAAAGCCTGTGGGTCCAGATCGTGTGCCGTTGATGACCGTGACCGGAATCTCAATCGGATCGTCGTTAAATGTCGTTCCGACGGCGTACCGGAACTGAACCTTCCTGCCTGAAGGGACCACGCGGTCCCCCACTTCGAGCGACTGGTGGCTGTCGACAGTCATGGATCATCTCTCCGTGAGGTGTTGGTGCGTTCCTGTGGTTTTTGTTGCTGGTTCGGACGACCGATGAATCTGGGAACTGACTCACGGTACGTTTCGTACGCTTCTCCGTACTGTTCGCTGAGCCACGGTTCCTCTGCGAGCGGTGCAAGCAGGAACCAAGCGATACCGATTAGGGCGAGTACCGCCGTCATCCAGGACCCAGCGAGAATCGCCCCGCCGACGAGCATCGCGATGTAGCTGACGTACTGTGGATTCCGAGAATACTGATATGGTCCAGCGGTGTTCAACTGCCCTTCGAGACCGGCACTCTCGTGGAATCCGAGCCGCCACACAGCCCAGAGCGAGACGGTGGCACCGACCAAGAGCAACAGGAGACTGGCCATCTGAATCAGTATCGATGGCCGGTACCAACTCCACAAGTCGAGATACGCAACACCGAACAGACTGCCGCCGTAGACGACCCAGGCAGTCCAGCTGAGCCAGAACGTCCAGTTGCGTGTGCCATGGGGCCAGAACCGGTGAGACTGGCTCTGGATACTCACGAGAAGCCCACAGAGAAGTATTCCTCCGGACAGGAGGCCCAGACCGAACAGCGATGTCGTGATGACGGGCATGGTTGTAATAGTAGGCTACGCAGCCACCGAGAGATCGACGTTCCGCAGTCTGCGCGCATTAATCGCGACGATGATCGTCGACAGCGACATGAACACGGCACCGATCGCCGGTGAGAGGAGGATGCCGATGGGCGCAAGTATCCCCGCTGCCAGGGGAAGCGCGAATACGTTGTACCCGGTCGCCCAGACGAGGTTCTCCTGCATCTTCCGGTAGCTCGCCTTCGACAGCCGGATGAGGCGGACGACATCCAGGGGGTTGTTGTCGACGAGGATGATGTCGCCTGACTCGATGGCCACGTCCGTCCCCGAGCCGATGGCGATGCCGACGTCGGCGCGGGTGAGCGCGGGGGCGTCGTTGACTCCGTCACCGACCATCGCGACCAGCTTCCCCTCTGATTGGAGTTGTTCGACCTTCGTGTCCTTCTCCTCGGGGAGGACCTCCGCGAAGTACTGGTCGATGCCGAGTTCCTCCGAGACAGCCCGTGCGACGTCCTCGGAGTCACCAGTCAACATCGCCACCTCGATGTCCATCGCGTGTAGCGCCTCGATAGCCTGCCGGCTCTCTTCGCGGATGACGTCCGCGAGGGCGAATGCTGCGACAACTTCGGATTCGTCGTGAACCAGGTAGATAACCGTCTCTGCGTTCGAGCCAGCTTCCTCCGCGAAGGCAGCGATGCTGTCGGACCGTTCGATACCGAATTTCTCAATCAGGTTCGGTCCACCGATATGAACCGTCTCTCCGTCCACGGTGGCTCTGACGCCGAGACCGCGGAAATTCTCGAAGTTCGAAACGCTCGCTCGCTGGATGTCCCGTTCCTGGGCGGCGTCCCGGATGGCGCGAGCGATCATGTGCTCGGAGTCACCCTCGACACCAGCGGCGACTTCGAACGCTCTCTCTTCACTCCAGTCACTTGCCGTCTCGACACCGACGACGCCCTGTTCGCCCTTCGTGAGTGTCCCGGTCTTGTCGAACATCACCGTGTCCAGATTACGGGATTCCTCCATGGCAATGCGGTCGCGGATGAGCATCCCGTTCTGCGCAGCTGTGGAGGTGTTGATCGCGACGACGAGGGGAACAGCGAGCCCGAGCGCATGGGGGCATGCGATGACGAGGACCGTCACGACGCGTTCGAGGACTGCAATGTTGAATCCGACCGCGACGACCCACGCGACGGCCGTGATAGCAGCGACAGCGAGTGCAACGTAGAACAGCCAGCCTGCGGCCCGGTCGGCCAAGAGTTGCGTCCGTGATTTCGACTGTTGGGCTTCCTCGACCAACCGCATGATACCCGCTAGCGCTGTTTCGTCGCCGGTCTTCGTGATGCGGACCCGGAGGCTCCCGTCCTGATTGACCGTGCCAGCGACGACTTCAGATTCGGGTTCCTTGCCCACAGGGCGGGACTCGCCAGTGATCATCGACTCGTCGACCGAGGACTCGCCCTCGACGACCTCACCGTCTGCAGGAACTGACGCACCCGGCCGAACGAGAACAACGTCGCCTTCGCCAAGTGTGGAGACGGGGACCTCTTCCGTATCCCCGCTTTCAGTGACGAGTTCTGCAGTATCGGGCATAAGCCTCGCGAGCTCGTCGAGCGCGCCGGAGGCTGCCCGGACCGACCGCATCTCCACCCAGTGGCCCAACAGCATGATGTCAATCAGCGTCACGAGTTCCCAGAAGAACGGCGTCGTCCCCTCGAGGAACAGACTCGCAACCGAATAGACGAACGCGACGGTAATCGCCAGCGAGATGAGCATCATCATCCCTGGCTCGCGAGTCTTCAGTTCGGTACGTGCCATCGAGAGGAACGGCACGCCACCGTACGCGAAGACGATCACCGCGAGAACCGGCGTGATCCAGACGCTGCCGGGGAACGACGGCGCAGTGTACCCGAAGACATCCTGGATGAACTCGCTGAAGAAGATGACTGGTAGTGAGAGTACGAGCGACACCCAGAACCGCCGGCGAAACATCTGCTCGTGACCAGTGTGATCCGTGTGTCCGCTATGATCGTCGTGTCCGTCCTCGTCGACGTCTGCACCGTGATCGTGCCCGTCGTGAATAGGCTCTGTCTCTGCAGAAGGTGGCGATTCAGTGTCGGCGTGATGGTGACCGTGTTCGGTGTCGTGATCGTGCTGTGCGTGTTCCTCCGTGGAGTCGGATTCAGTACGAGCCTCGTCCCCTGTCGCGTGAGCATCGTGTTCTGGGGAATGTGAGTGCTGCTCGGATGTCGCACGAGCCGTTGGACGCGCTTCTTCGTCTGCGTGTAACTGGCAGACTCGGCAGCAGTAGACGGGGCCGTCGGTCTGGGGAGATGTCTGAGAATCCGATACATCCGCATCGGATTTCTCGTGATTTGGATTGTTGCTCATTTATTGTGTATTGGTGCCGTCCCCCATGATTTAGTCCTGCCCCCGACATCGCGAAGGAGGTCAAGAAGATCCGGAGTCGAAGGAACGGCTGGGCCTCCGGTGACGACGGTTCGGTGGTTCTCAGACGTCTGCCGTATATCCAGCGTCTTCGATGGCCTGGACGAGTGCCGTGACGTCAGCGTCGCCGTCAACGTCCGCCTGCCCGGACTCGTGATCGGCGCTCGCATCAGTTACGCCGCTAACCTCCCGAAGCGCATCTTCGACAGTCTGTTCACAGTGCCCACAACTCATCCCTTCGACGGTGATGGTCTGACTCATATCCAATAATGAATAGGGGCTGTTGTTCTATGTGGTTTTCTGCTTAGAATCCAAAGTTTGTTAGGCCGTAGATCGGTGGTGTCGAAGGCATTTCGTGAGCAACAATAATGTATTCTGCGAGCCGAGGCATCGGTATGCGCAACTTGGATGAAACCGACCTGGAAATTCTCTCGTTACTGGCTGACAATGCTCGCCGCCCATTCAGCGATATTGGTGAGAAGGTCGGTCTTTCGGGGCCTGCCGTTTCCGATCGAGTCAAACGATTACAGGAGGCGGATGTCATCAACAACTTCACGATCGATGTCAATCGAGCCCATCTCCGGGCCGGTGTTCCAGTGTTTATCCAAGCCGAGATCGGCCCGGGAGTACTGGAGGCAGCCCGTACCCGGGTTCGCGAGTCAGACGGCGTCGAACACGTCTTTACGACATCCGAGGGAGACCTTTGGTTCTACGCTCGCGTCGAAGCACAGAACATTCGTCGGTGGGTGAATGGACTCTTCGACGAGATCGAGATGACGGAGTATACAGTCACACTCGTCGACGACATCGAATGGACACCATCTGTCGATGGCGTCGAATTCGCGCTCACGTGTGCTGAGTGTGACAATACCGTCGATAATGAGGGGGAGACGACGCGAATCGACGGCGAGATCTACCACTTCTGCTGTCCATCCTGTCTTGCACGGTTCGAGGACCGATACCAGCGATTAGAAGAAGGCGCATAACGGGCCTTTGGAATCCTAATTTTGTTGGGGCTCATACCCGGGCTCTCGTAACAACAAATCGTCTAAACATGGACCCCGTATAGTAAAACCAGCATGACAAGCCGAACAACCCATCTCGATATCACAGGGATGACCTGTGCCAACTGCTCGGCGACAGTTGGCGACGCGCTAGAGTCCCTCGACGGCGTCGTCGAGGCGAACGCGAACTTCGCCACCGACGAGGGCTCCGTCGAGTACGATCCTGACGAGGTAACGCTCGAAGAGATATACGAGGCGATCGAAGATGCCGGGTACGGGGCGGTGTCTGACACGGTGACTATCGGCATCTCCGATATGACCTGTGCCAACTGTGTACAGACCAATGAGACTGCCCTTGAGAACACGCCAGGTGTCATCGCAGCCGAGGCGAATTTCGCCACCGACGAAGCCCAAGTCCGGTACAATCCCGCGGACACGTCGCTGGATGCGCTCTACGATGCCATCGAGAGCGCGGGTTACTCGCCCGTCCGAGAGGACGGCGACTCCGGTGAGGACGCGCGCGACGCCGCACGACAGGCCGAGATTCGAAAACAGCTCCGACTGACGCTGTTCGGGGCAGTCCTCTCTGCACCGTTGCTGTTCTTCCTCATCGACAGCTATCTTCTCGGCGGCGCCTTCGTCCCCGAGACCGTCTTTGGCGTGGAACTCGGATGGGTCGAGTTCCTGCTCGCGACACCGGTGCAGGCGCTTCTCGGCTGGCCGTTCTACAAGAACTCGTACAATGCGTTGGTGAACAACAAGCGTGCCAACATGGACGTGCTGATCGCGCTAGGATCGACCACTGCCTACCTCTACTCCGTAGCAGTGCTACTCGAGGTGATCGCCGGCGGCCTGTACTTCGACACGGCGGCGCTCATCCTCGTGTTCATTACGTTGGGCAACTACCTGGAAGCCCGTTCGAAGGGCAGGCCGGTGAAGCACTTCGCAAGCTGCTGGAAATGGAGGCGGAGACGGCTACCGTCGTCGACGAGAACGGCAACGAAGAAGAGATTCCGCTCGAAGACGTCAAGGTCGGCGACCGGATGAAAGTCCGGCCCGGCGAACAGATTCCGACCGACGGTGTCGTCGTCGACGGGCAGTCTGCCGTCGACGAATCGATGGTGACGGGCGAGTCCGTCCCCGTCGAGAAGGGCGAGGGCGACGAGGTCGTCGGGTCGACGATCAACGAGAACGGCGTGCTCGTCGTCGAGGCCACGAAGGTCGGTGAAGACACCGCCCTTCAGCAGATCGTCCAAACGGTCAAAGAGGCCCAGTCCCGCCAGCCTGACATCCAGAACCTCGCCGACCGCATCAGCGCGTACTTCGTGCCGGCAGTCATTGTGAACGCCGTGCTGTGGAGCGTGGTCTGGTTCCTGTTCCCGGAGGCACTGGCAGGCTTCGTCGACTGGCTCCCGCTGTGGGGGCAAGTCGCCGGGGGGCCGGCTGTTGCGGGCGGAACCGTCACGGTGTTCGAGTTCGCTATAATCGTGTTCGCCTCGGCAGTACTCATCGCGTGTCCCTGCGCGCTGGGGCTGGCGACGCCCGCCGCGACGATGGTCGGGACCACCATCGGTGCCCAGAACGGCGTCCTGTTCAAGGGTGGCGACATTCTCGAGCGCGCCAAGGACGTCGACACCGTCGTCTTCGACAAGACCGGCACGCTCACCGAGGGTGAGATGGAGCTGACTGATGTCGTCGTCTTCGACGGAGATGGCCAGCCTGTCACCGACGGTGGAGACCCTGCTACCGATGGCGATCCCGCGAGCGGTGCGAGCGGGACCTCGTCGGATCGGCGATCCGACGGCGGCCAACTGACAGCTCGTGACCGACTCAGTAAGGACGACGTGTTGCGGCTCGCGGCCAGCGCCGAAAGCGGCAGCGAACACCCGCTCGCCCGAGCCATCGTCGAGGGAGCCGAAGAGCGCGGGTTAGACGTCACCGGCCCGGAGGATTTCGAAAACGTCCCCGGTCACGGGATCCGTGCGACGGTCGGCGGGAGCGAGGTGTTGGTCGGCAACCGCAAACTCCTCCGCGACAATGATATCGACCCCGCGCCCGCGGAGGAGACCATGGAGCGCCTCGAGAACGAGGGCAAGACCGCGATGCTGGTCGCGGTCGATGGTGAGCTGGTGGGCGTCGTCGCAGACGCCGACACGGTCAAAGAAACCGCGAAGGACGCGGTTAGCGCGCTCCAGGAGCGCAATGTCGACGTGATGATGATCACGGGCGACAACGAACGGACCGCTCGTGCGGTCGCGAAGCAGGTCGGTATCGACCCGACCAACGTGCGTGCGGAGGTGCTCCCAGAGGACAAATCCGATGCCGTCGAGTCCATTCAGGCCGAGGGGCGGCAGGCGATGATGGTCGGTGACGGCGTCAACGACGCCCCCGCACTCGCCGTCGCACACGTGGGTACGGCGATCGGGAGCGGGACGGACGTCGCCATCGAGGCGGCTGACGTGACGCTGATGCGGGACGATCCGCTGGACGTGGTGAAGGCGATCCGCATCTCCGACGCGACGCTGCAGAAGATCAAGCAGAACCTCGTCTGGGCACTGGGCTACAACACCTCCGATGATCCCGCTGGCATCCCTCGGATGCTCCAACCAGTTCTGGCTGCGGCGGCGATGGCGTTTCTCCAGCATCTCGGTGCTGTCGAACAGCCTGCTGTTCCGTCGGTACACGCCCGACCACGATTACGAACTGTTGGGGAAGCTCCGGTAATCACGCGTCGTTCCAGTCCATCATGTCCAATATTTCCCGTCGTGCGGTGTACGCGTACCTCGTCGAAACGGCCGATACTGAGCCCACCTACCTCCGAGCGCGTGACATCGCCAGCGACCTCGACGGGTCGCCGAAAGCCGTCGCACAGTATCTGAGCCAGCTTCAGGACGACCTCGCCGACGTCTCGCTCGAACAGTGGGGTCGGTCGAAGAGCACAACGTGGCGAGTCGAGGTGGACGAGTCGTGAGCACTGTCACACAGCGCGTCGAAACCGTCCTCCCCGACACGGGGACTCGCGAGTGGTGGGCGCTGTATCTGCTTGCCCCGGTCGTCCTCATCGGCGCAGCCCTCCTCGCATTTCCAACGCTCGTCTACGATCGGTTCGTCTGGCAGTATCTCTGGGGGCCGGTCGTCGCCGACGCCGCCAGCCAGCCGGTCACGCACGAGGGGATACGGGCCGTCCGGGGGTATAATGCCGTGAACACGGTGACCTATCTCGGTGCAGTCGTGTACAGTCTTCCCGGCCTCCGAGCGTATCTCAACCACCTCGGTGTCACGCTCGACGCGCGACTCGCATACGGGTTCGCGCCGATAATCGTCGCCGGCGGGGCGATGCGTGCACTCGAGGACATCGGACTGCTCGGTGACTACGCGGTGTGGTTCATCACCCCGTCGATCTATTTCGTCGTCACAGGCGTCACAGTCTTCGCGCTCGGCCTTGGCACACTCGTGCGCGACAGAGGCATCGGATCCATCCCGGCGACGGTCGGCGTCGTAGGGACAGTCTGGGGCGTCAGCGCCGTCGGATTGGCACTCTGGTACGGACTCTCGACGGCGACCCCGCTTCGCCTGTGGGTCCCCGTCGCGACGACGGGAATCGCCCTCACCGTGACTGCTCTCTACTACTGGGGGACGAGCTTCGTCGACGTCGTACACCTCCGGCATCCACTCTTCCTGCTGGCCGTCTTCGGACAGACGTGGGACGCCGCACAGAACCTCATCGGCGTCACGTTCCTCGGCTACTCGCCGAAGCTGGTCATCACGAACTTCGTGTATCAAGCGACTGGCTTCTCCGGATCGACGTTCGTCCTCAAACTCCTCGTGACCGGCGGAATCGTCTGGTACCTTGCGGACGCGAAAGACGAGATGAACCACACCTGGTGGTGGCTCATGACGTTCTTCATCGGGGCGATCGGGATCCCGATGGGCGTCCGTGGGTCGCTCCGGATGATGCTCGGAGTCTAATACCTGAACGATAGGGAAACGGATGATTCCAAACCAATACACCACGGTAGTCGCCTCCGTCACAGAGCAGTGCCCAGCCGTCGCTAAGATCGCTGATAGTGCACCTCTGGGACAATGCAATAGCTGGTCCCTCGATCACCGGACGTTCCTACCATTACCGATACGATGAATCAGACACCGACAGTTGCGATACTGGGTGGGGCAATGGCTGGGTTAGCGGCTGCAGAAGGATTTCAGAGGGCTGGCTGTGACGTCGAGCTCTACGAACGCCAGACGTACAACGAGAAACGCGTCAACTGTGGCGAAGCGATGACCGCCGCCTCTGCAATCCCCCTCGAGAAGACCGCAGAAAACGGGTTCATTAATCCGCTCCCAGAGATGGAAGTCGAGGTGTACGATGGCGTCCAGCCGGGTCGTCAGTGTACTGGACGCGGGAAGTTCACTGCACCGGACGCCTACATCACCGATCGTAACGTCGTCGAACAATCGTGGGCAGACCGCCTGACACAGAGAGGGGTAGACGTCAACGAGAATCAGTCGATCACACCGGCTGAGTTATTCGAGTTCGCAGACGGATACAATGTCATCGTCGACGCCACTGGCCAGCCCTCGCTCACCAGCAAGGCACTACAATCGACCGGCGAATACTCCGGATACCTCGTCGCACTCAACGCCGATGTCGTGGGGGACTTCAGCGACGTATACCCCAACAGCCAGATTATACTCGAAAATTACACTGGATACACGTGGGCGTTCACGAAAACACCGAATCGCGCCAACGTTGGAATCGGATGGGCTGTCAGTGACCGCCCGGACGACTACATGGCAGCGTTCAAACGTGCCTGTGAGCGCAATGGATGGCCCACGCCGACACAGGAACGGACAAACGTCGCGATTATCCCGGAAGGCCCAAGCCTCGATCCCCAGCGAACCTATCACCCCGACCACTCTATCGTGCGTGTAGGTGATGCTGCCGGGATTGCAAACCGGCTTACGGGAAAAGGAATCTCACAGGCCATTCAATCGTCGTATCTCGCAGCGGAACTGGCGGCTGAGGATCGATTGGAAGCATATCCGGAACAGCTGTATCGGGAAATGAAACCTGAATACCTGCTGGCAACGGTTATTCGATACTTCACCGAGACACGGCAGCCACAGATCCTCGGTAAAGCAATTCAAGCCGGCTCTGGAATGGACATCGAAGCTGTCGATCGCTCGCCGCGGGACGTATTGATACAGCTCGCACGACACCCACGGTTATTTGTTCAAATCTTCGGGAAACGGAAGGTACTCCAGCGGGTCTATCAAGCAGCGACCGATCAGTGGGAGTACACTTCGATACCGAACGGTGAGAGTCCGATCTCCGATTCCTCTTTCTAGTATGATGAGAGTTGTATCGGTGATGCAGCTTCTCACTCATCGTCTTCTGCATCGACAGAGTACGACAGTGGGAGTTACGTGAATCAACGGTCAGGGGCGGAAGAGCGAGTAAAACCACGCTTCGGTCTCTGGATGGAGGCCATCGCATACTGCATGAACCGCCATAGCTACTGATACTGCAAAGACGGCGTGGAATAGATGCGCCGGGACTGACTCGGTTAACAATGCACTCACACCAATTACCGCAGAGATAGAGGCGCCGACGCCGACTCTGAAAAAGAAGGCACGCTGAATTACTAGAACTGTGTCCTGATAGAGAAGCACGTAACAAAGAACTGTGAGACCACTAGTGATGAGTGTCGGGATCAGCAGGAGCAGCATCGAACTCATTGCAAGTCACTTCCCGAATATCCCAGCCGAGGGTGGATGTACCCTAACCCAGCAATCAGAGCCGTTACACCGAGTATAGCACCTGTTTCGACAGTTACGAGAAGATCGTGTGGAAGCGGTGTAAGTGTTCCAAGATGGGCGAGCCCGAACAGTAAACTTACGAGCGGGACTCCAACAAGTAATCGACCGTACGTTCCCTCATACTGGTGCCAGATTCCGAGCGTTTTCGCGGCTGTGTATCCGGTACTCACGAGGATGATACCGGTCAGAAGGACGTTTGGAACAATTGGAACCATGGGGAGTCTACGTCACCCAACAAGAAGTCCGTTATCCACGTGCAGAGACGCACCCATCAGTCCGAGCTTGTTTGAGCAACTCTCATTACGGACTGTCAGAGTCATCGTGGTTACGGGACTCGGCCACAACTTCTCGCCATTTACCCCGATCCGGAAGGAACATCGGGACATTCTGCTGATACAGTTGGTAGTCCTCGCCGAACTTGTCGACCATGTCGCGTTCTTCCTTCCGAGCAAGCCACGCGAAGACCACGATGACAAACGGAAACAAACCGACAGAGAACACTGTTGGCCAGTGAATGATTCCTTCGCCGAACAAAGCGATGAACAAACCGGTGTACTGCGGATGACGTACGTAGCCGTATAGCCCGTCCGTGACAAGTCGATCATTCTGCCGAGCTCGATAGACCTGCCGCCATCCTTGAGCAAACAGTCCGATGCCGACGAGAGCCACGGCATAGCCGAGTAGCATCGAAACCAGCATTCCAGTCTCGCCGAAGCCGACGAGTGTCGACCAGAGATTCGTGCTGGCGGACTCGCGATCGAACCCGAAAAATCTGACTAGCAGATAGATCGTGAGCGGAAATCCGTACATCTCTGCATACAACGCGATGATAAACGCCTGCACCACACCTGCCCCGACCCACTCGCGCCAGCTATCTGGAGCAAAATACCGATAGAAGAACCAGGAAACCACGACGATAACGATTAGTGCGAGTCCCCAGGCTGCGGGGTTAGTAACGGAAAAATCGATTGCTGAAACCATCAAGACGTTCAGAGACATTCTATGGGTCGATTCTCTACCAGAGTAAATAACTCATCCTAGAATGTATCGGGCCCAGGGATACCGTTCCACGAGTGGTACACCATCAACCTTGTACTGTTCAATATACGCATCAAGACCGAGGATACGTCCTGCGCCGAAAGCGGCGACAGAGAGGAAAACGAGCATGTACGCGAAGTCCCCGTTGATGTAGCCGTGTGCGGTGTCCCAGTTCCCGAAGTAGAACAGTAGCATCAGGAACGCGCCCCAGAACGCGGCCAGTCGGGTGAGGAAACCCACGATCAGGCCGAGGCCGATGAGAACCTCGCCCCACGGGACGGCGATGTTGACGAAGTCGACGAACCACCCCGTCTGGCCCATCGAGACGAAGAGATCGGCGAGCGGACTGCCGTTCGCGGGCGGCGCATTCTGGAGGTAGCCGGCCGCGTTGAAACTGCCGGAAAGGACCTTATCTACACCGCTCTGGAAGAACGCGATCCCCATCATCAGTCGTAGTGCAAGGATGAACCAGACGCTCAGGGTGTGAAGCTTCCCGCTCGCCGTAAATCCGCCAATTGAGCTTTGTAGTTGGACTTCTTGTGATGACATACCGTAGACTGATTCGTGGGAATTATATAAAGATGCGTCTCCCCTCCGATTCACGTGAGGAGGTGCCACTGTTTTTCGAGAAGGAGCCGGCTCCGTAGTGTATCACATCCGGCAATCTTCAAGCTGTCTCGAGTTCGAGCGGAGAAACGGGGAAGTGTCCCTATTTTTGGGAGAGTAGCCGTCGGAGGACGAGATGAAGGATGCCTCCGTTTTCGACGTATCGAACGGCTGCAGGCGTACCGACCTGGGCAGTAACCGGGAATTCGACGGTCGATCCATCAGCCCGTTCTGCGAGGACGGTCAGCTCGTCGTTCACGTCTAACCCGTCATCAAGGCCACGGATCGCGACGATCTCCGAGCCGTCGAGGCCGAGCGACTCCCACGAGTCTCCCTCTTGGAACTGCAGCGGGAGGACACCCATACCGACGAGATTGTCACGGAAGATTCGTTCGTAGCTTTCGGCGATGGTAGCACGGACTCCCAACAGATCCGTCCCCTTCGCAGCCCAGTCACGACTCGATCCCGTTCCGAGTTCCTCGCCAGCGAACACGACAAGCGACGTGTCGTTCTCGCGGTAGCGACGACTGGCCTCGAAGACCGTCGTCTGTTCGTCCGTGGGGTTGTGAATCGTGTAGCCACCTTCGACGTCGTCGAGCATCTGATTCTCGATGCGGACGTTCGCAAACGTCCCGCGCATCATCACCTCGTGATTCCCTCGCCGAGCACCGTACGTGTTGAACTCGTGCGGTTCGACACCGCGCTCCACGAGCCATTCCCCAGCCGGTTGCTCGCGACTGAACGGTCCGGCGGGACTGATGTGGTCCGTGGTGACCGTGTCCCCGAGCAACAGGAGTGTGCGGGCGTCTTCAACGTCCGCCACGCCGGGTTTCTCCAGCGGGAAGTCCTTGAAAAACGGCGGCTCTCGGATATACGTCGAAGACTCGTCCCACTCGTAGACGTCACCGCTCGGCGCATCGAGCGCATCCCAGTGTTCGTCCCCCTCGAACACCTCGGCGTACTTCTCCTCGAACATCGCCGAGTCGACGCTATCGTGAACCGCCGTATGAATCTCGTCGGGGTCGGGCCAGATGTCTGCGAGGTAGACTGGGTCGCCCTCAGCGTCCGTTCCGAGCGAGTCGTGTTCGAGGTCGATGTCCATGCGGCCGGCGAGGCCGTAGGCGACCACGAGTGGCGGACTGGCGAGGTAGTTCGCCCGGATCTTCGGATGGATGCGTGCCTCGAAGTTGCGATTGCCCGAGAGGACACTCGTCGTCCAGAGGTCTTCGGCGTCGATCGCGCGTTCGATCGGCTCGGGCAGTGGTCCGGCATTCCCGATACAGGTCGTACAGCCGTAGCCGACCACGTTGTAGCCGAGGTCTTCGAGATACGGAAGGAGGCCCGATTCCTCGAGATATTGGGTGACAACACGACTTCCCGGAGCGAGACTCGTCTTGACGTACGCGGGGACGTCAAGCCCACGCTCGACAGCGTTGCGAGCGAGGAGTCCTGCCGCGAGCATCACCGAAGGGTTCGACGTGTTCGTACAGCTGGTGATGGCGCTAACTACGACGCTCCCGTGGCCGATTTCAGTCGTTTCGCCGTGTACGTCGACTTCGACCCGTTTGTCGAGGTCGCCGACGTCCGGCTCCGGAAGATCGGGGTCCGGTCGGTCATCGGCAGCGCTGCTTTCGCCAAGCCATCGGGTGAGCGCGTCCTCGTCGATTTCGTCCACTTCGTCTTCGAATTCACCGTGGACCAATCCACGGAAGTGCGTCTTCATGTCGTCCATCGGGACGCGGTCCTGAGGCCGCTTCGGCCCGGCGAGACTGGGTGTTATCGTCGAGAGATCGAGCTCGACTGTTTCGGTGTACTCGGGGTTCTGCTCGCCGAACAGCCCCTGGGCGTCGAGATATTCACGGACCAGTTCGATGTGCTCCTCGTCGCGTCCCGTAAGCTCGAGATAATCGAGAGTCGCCTCGTCCACCCCGAACATCGAGATGGTCGAACCCTGTTCGGGTGCCATGTTCGCGATGGTCGCCCGGTCCGGAACAGTGAGGTTCGACACGCCCGGTCCGAAGAACTCGACGAAGCGGTCGACAACCCCGACCTCGCGGAGTTGCTCGGTGACGTGGAGGACGAGGTCGGTCGCTGTCGCACCTTCGGGTAGTTCGCCGGTGAGTCGGACGCCGACGACCTCGGGGAGCTTCATCGTGATGGGCTGGCCAAGCATCGCGGCTTCCGCCTCGATGCCGCCAACGCCCCACCCGACGACGCCGATACCACCGATCATCGGCGTGTGGCTATCAGTTCCGACGAGGGTGTCGGGGAGCAGCCACTGCTCGCCATCACGCTCTCGGGCGTGGACGACCTGGCCGAGGTATTCAAGGTTCACCTGGTGGACGATCCCGGTTCCCGGCGGTACGACGCGGAAGTCGTCGAAGGCCTGTTGGGCCCACTTGAGCGCTCGATAGCGTTCGCCGTTGCGCTCATACTCCAGTTCGACGTTCTTCTCGTATGCGTCCTCAGAGCCGAAGTAGTCGACCTGAACGCTGTGGTCGATGACGAGATCGCACGGGATCTCCGGTTCGACGAGGGTTGGATCCTCGCCCTTGCGCTCAACCGCCGAGCGGAGTGCCGCGAGGTCGACGACGGCGGGAACACCGGTGAGGTCCTGGAGGACGACCCGCGACGGCGTGAACGGAAGTTCGACATCCGGCACGTCAGGCTGCCACGAAGCGACGTTCCGAACGTCCTCAGCCGTAATGGTGTCGCCGTCGACGTTCCGAAGGACGGATTCGAGGAGGACACGAATGCTAACCGGAAGGCGGTCCAGTTCGCAGAGGCCGGCCTCTTCGAGAGCGGTGAGATCCGCCATTTGATAGGCGTCCCCATCGAACTCGAATTCACGTATCGCATCGAAAGGATCAGTTTCGACCATGGAGTGAGCTACGCTTACCCAGCCCTTGAATTGTTGGCTCCGAACAGTCGGAAGACCCAGTCACTGCAGCACTTCATACAGCTGTCGCGAAGGGCCTTCGTTCACAGAATCCGGCTAAGCGCCTCCGTTATCGAGCGAACTCTGACGATACGGAGCCCCGATACAGCCACTTCTGTCGGTTCGTCCGCCGGAATGACCAAAGCCCGTGCATCAAGTCCTCGTGCTGCACGGGCTTTCGTCTCGATCTCCCCAACGGGAAGCAACGCTCCTTCGTCGTCGACGATTCCCGTGATGAGCGTCTCCGGTGTGAGTGACTGCTGGCGGAGGCTGGCGACGAGGGCGACCGTGAGTCCTGCTTCCCAGCTCTTCCCGCGAAGTGCGAGCACACTGTCCGTGGGAGAATCGAACGTGACGTGCGTCGCCGTTCCGGCCAGCGAGCTGTCGGTGAGCCGCGTGGCCGTCGCAATCGCTTCACGAAGCGCGAGCTGGAGGTCGTGGCGGACTTCGATTCCATTCAAATTCACGAACAACTCGCCCTCGCCGTCGGTGAACTCAAATGCCACCGGAACCATGAGGCCGCTATCGGAGCCGTCGACTGCTGGAAGATAGTACCGTGTTGTTGCGGGAAGTGTGGCCCCACCAGCGAGTGTCGCCAGCGACTGAAATCCCTCCCCCGCTCGCGTGAGACCGAAAACCGCACCGGCGCCCCCAAGGCTCCCCAGGCCGAGTCCGGCAAGAAACCCCCGACGCGACAGAGCCGTCTCTTCAATCCGGCCGATTACGTCGTGCTCCGTATCAGCCGACCGAGAGACGGAAGCGGGTTCGTCGGGTGGCATGGTAGTATGGTGACCGGCTACAGTTAGTATTCGTGTGAGTGAGTAACAGGCGGAGGGTAATAAAGGCTCTTCGCAGTGTGGACTTCGAACGGATACGCCTATTTTGACTGACTCTCACGTATGAAACGGTCGTTGTCACATATGCCGTCACAGTACCGGTCACTGGTCGGGTTGACTGTCGTAAGTAGCGTCGTGACCGGTATCGGCGTGTGGAGTGCCTATCAGTTCGAACTTGCCCTGCTTCAGGTGACGACCGCAAGCACGTGGACTCTTCTGGTTGGGCTCATCGAGGAGGCGTTCGTCCGTCTCATCCCTTTGATACTCGTTTTCTACGGCTGGAGCTACTGGCAAGGCGACCTCCTCTCGAAAACCGAGGGACTACTCGCAACCGTGGCCTCCGGTCTGACAGTCGCCTTCCTCGAACTGGTGCTCAAACTCGAATACCTGTCACGTCTCGAGGCGACAGCCCAGTTCGACTCGCTCGTGCTCCCGCTAGTATTCGTTCACCTACCGTTCGCACTCATTGCTGGGCGGTTCGCGTACGCGCTCGGCGAGCGGATTCATCATACCGACGAGGTAGGCTTACCGTCGCTGTCGCGACGAAATCTGGCGGTACTCGGTCTTGGATATCTCGGCCTCGCAGTACTCCATATCGGCTACAATCTACTTGTACGGTAGGAGGGGGAGCGCTGCTGAAACCGTCCGGGAGTGATTAGTGGTCGTCGCCGAGGGCGGTCGAAATCATTCCGTTCAGTTCTTCAAGCTTCTCGCGGACCCGATCGGGCTTGTCGGCCGGCGGATCCTCGAGGGCGACCGCCTCGTGGGGATCCGGTTCACCGACGATGACGCTCCCGATCATCCCGAGGCTCTCGTGGGGCGTGCAGTAGTAGTGGTAGACCCCCTCGGTCTCGAACGTGTGTTCGAACGTTGCGCCCTGTTCAGAGACGATGCCACTGTCCCAGGACGCCGCTCCCTCGGGAACGAGCTGGGGCTGGTCGTTGTCGGAGTGGTACGCGGTCGTTGAGTGACTCCCGCTCTCGTTGTGCCAGGTCACGGTGCCACCGACGTTCACCCGCACGACGTGTGGCTCGAAGTGGTAGCCCCCGTCCTCGGTAATCATGTTTACTTCGGCCGTATCGGACGGCGCTCCGACCGCTTCGTCGTGCCCCCCATCGTCGTCGTGACTGTCCTCGTCGTCGCTGTGGCTAGACTCCGTGCTGGCCTCGTCCTGGCCACTCTCAGTCGTTGATCCGGCCGCTGCCTCGCTGTCGTTGTCCTGAGTCCCCGTGCAACCGGCGAGGCCAATGACTGCTGCACCGCCAGTCAGCTGGAGCATCCGTCGACGCGTGAGTGAATCGGTCATATCATCGGTCACCTTGCAAGTGAACCTACACAGGCAGACAGTATAGTCCGGAACGCAGATTTGCTGGGTCAGCAAATCGGCGTTTCTTTATATACCCGCCCACAGAAATGTAGAATGTGAGTGAAGAGCGAGACATCTCGGGGGTCCTCGCCATCCTCGACGACGACTATGCACGAGCGATCCTCGAGGCGACTCGCCGAACACAGATGTCCGCCAAGGAACTCAGTAATGAGTGCGATATGTCCGTCTCGACGGTTTCCAGGCGAGTCAATACGTTGCTCGAGTACGACTTGCTCGTCGAACGAACGCACATGGATCCCGACGGTCATCATTACAGCGAATACGAAGCCCAGCTCGACCGGGTCGAGGTTCAACTTCTGGAGTCTGGGTTCGATGTCCGCATCGAACTTCGGGAAGACGCCCCCGACAGATTCTCTCGGTTGTGGGATACAATGAGGAACGACTAACCATGCACATCGGTCTCGTCATCGCAAAACTCGTCACCATGGCTCTCGGGTTCGTGATCGCATACCAAGCCTATCGAGGATACCGTCGATCCAACAGCCAATCGATGTTGTACCTCGCCGTCGGCTTCGCAATTATCAGCTTCGGCGCTATCATCGAAGGGGTCTTATTCGACGTTGTTGGCCTGACGTTCCATAACGCTGGAATAGTGGCGACAGTAATCGTCGCGCTCGGGATGCTCACGATCCTGTACGCCCTGTACGGACGCGACCCGCGGAAACTGGAGGAATAAGAATGGTGGACGCAACAACAGCGATTCTTGTAGTCGTTCGCTTGCTCGTTCTCGCACTCGGTATTCTGATCACGTACTACAGCTTCGAGGCGTATCGACGAACGGGCACGTACTATATGCGAAACGCCGCGATCGGATTCGGGATCATCACTCTCGGTGTCTTCATTGAAGGAGTGCTGTTCGAATTCGCGGGAGTTGACCTCGCTGTCGTCCACGTCATCGAATCAGTCGCCATTGGCCTCGGATTCGTGGTTCTTCTCATCTCGCTTCGCCGGTAGCTCCAGACACCTCTCTGGAAACGCAAGCCGAGTGTCTCAAGGCGAGACTAAACGCGATTTACACTGATGAGGTGAGTGCTCCGGAGCTTGCCCCCGATGGCGGTTCACGCTCCTCGAATGGTCAGAACTGGCCCATCAGCGTTCCGGAGAACTCGTTCAGTCACACTTCCGATGAGGTGTCGTGAAATACCGGATCGACCGTGCGTCCCCATAAGGATGAGGTCAACGCTATGCTGGTCACAGTACTCCGATATTTCCTGATGGGGGACGCCGTGGGTTATCTCAGCAGTGACTGCAACCCCGTCAGAAGTCGCTCGAGATCGGACATCTTCGAGGACCGTTTCTCCAGTCTGCTCTAGCACTTGCTGCAGTTCGTCCCATGTCCATCCCGGACGAGACGCGTAGTCACCCCTATCAACAACATAAAGAGCGTGAACTGCCGCATCGTACATCTTAGCCACTTCGAGTGCGTGATAAAAAGCCTCTCGTGCCGGAATACTGCCATCTGTCGGAAATAAGATGCGGTCGAATCCAGCTCGTATCTCGGCTTCAGAACTCGCTTCAGCCGGCTTCGAATTGATGCTAAGGACAGGGATGTTAACAGTGCGGATAATTCGGGTCGTTACACTCCCAAGCAGAAATCGGTCGAGGCCAGTGTGTCCTCGGGTTCGCATACAGACGAGATCGATTCCGGCGTCGGTGATGTAGGATCGGATTTCTCGCGCTGGAACGCCACGGCGGACCTCAGAAACTACGTCGAGATTGTGTTCTGCGGCTCGTGTCGCGATCTGTTGCGTGGCGGCATCCCCAGCGTCATACCATTGGTCTGGAAGCGGCTCCAAATCGGGAGTCAGCGCGGTCAGTTCGAGTTTCCGTTCGATCGGCGAACTGTCGACGACGTGTAGAGCGTGAACGGTTGCATCGTATCGGTCCGCGATGTCGAGCCCGTACGTGATCGCGGGTTCGACGTGATCGCTGCCATCGGTTGGGATGAGGATATCGGTGTACATGGCGTAGTTCTCCGATTTACCGTGTGAAGGAGTTGTACAGCCAGGCGAAGGCGTACACGAGGACGAAGCTGGCCACCGCGGCTTCAACCATACCTGCTGCTGTCCCGACGATGGTCGGTTCGAAGAACAGGTGCCACTGTTCCATTGCCTCAATCCCCTGCTCGTAGACTCCAATCGCTCCGAAGACGCCGAAGAGCAGCATCACGACGGCAGAGACGACGGCAGCTGCACCTGCCAGCGCCAGTGCGTCGAGGGACATCGTGCGGGGCTTGGATTCCATGTCATGCGCGTCCTGAGTTCTGGTAGTCGTGCTCATATGTAGAGATACGCCTGGCTCATTCAATCGAGTTTCTATTACAATTCGAAAGAACACCCGGCTGGGTAACGAACCACGATAAAATGCGGGGACAGAAGCAGGATATTGCGTCGCTGTCTGGGTAATTAGTCGTTCAAAAGGCCATAGCGATTCACCAACTGGAGCCCGAACTCCCAGTATTAAATTAGTGAGAGGGCATTTCAAGCAGGGAGTTGTTGTCTCTGGTGGTTTGTGCTTTCGAATGCAAATTTTATAGAGGGTCACAAGCCCATATTTCTAAGGGCAATTGACAAAACAGAGGCTTGTGATGGTCTACGTATGAAGGCCGCCCTCGTCGACGGAATCCTCGAATCGTTGCGGATCGGTGTCGGCTTTCTCTGGACAGCGGCCTGGGCGATTATTATGGGCCTCACGATTACGAGCCTCGTCCAGGTCTACGTCTCCAAAGAGCGGATGGCCCAAGTCCTTGGGGAAGGGGATCTGAGCGGACTCACGAAGGCAACGGTCTTCGGTGCTGCGAGTAGCGGCTGTAGCTTCGGTGCAGTAGCGATTGGTAAGGGACTGTTCAAGAAGGGAGCACACACAGTGAATTTCCTCGCCTTCATGTTTGCCTCGACAAACCTCATCGTAGAATTGGGGCTGATGATCCTGATTCTGCTGGGGTGGGAGTTTCTGGTCGCCGAACTCCTCGGCGGCCTCATCCTTATCGCCGTCATGGCGCTCCTGGTCCATTTGACTCTCCCGGAGAACCTCTTCGACGAAGTTCGGGAGGAACTGAATCAACGTGATCACGAACACGGCGTCACCGAGGATCCGACCTGCGGGATGGAGGGCAAAGACGAGTACTCGCTGACGACCGACGGGGGTGAAACGGTGAAGTTCTGCTCGAAGGGGTGTATGGAGACATATCAACAGGAAATCGCCAGTTCCGGTGGGTGGCGTGACGAACTCCTCTCGTGGGGCGGGTGGTACAAGGTCGGGAACCAGTACCGCAAGGAGTGGTCGATGATCTGGAAGGACGTCATCGCGGGCTTTCTGATCTCAGGGTTCGTCATCGTCTTCGTCCCGCAGTGGGTGTGGAACACGCTCTTCCTTCAGGGCGACAGTTTGCTGGTGAGCGCAGAGAACGCCATCATGGGCGTGACGATCGCTGTCCTCAGCTTTGTCGGCAGTATGGGCAATGTCCCCTTTGCCGTCGCGCTCTGGGGCGGTGGGATCAGCTTTGCGGGCGTCATCGCGTTCGTCTACGCCGACCTCATCACGATTCCTGTCCTCAACGTTTACCGGAAATACTACGGCTGGAAGGTGATGCTGTACATTCTCGGCATCTTCTTCGTGACGATGGCCTTCACAGGCTTCCTCATGGAAGAACTGTTCAACATCCTCGGAATTGTTCCAAACCTCGCCGGCGGTGAGACTGCGACCGAACAAACGTACTTTGAGATCAATTACACCTTCTATCTCAACATTATCGCGTTCGGGCTCTCCGGATTCCTCCTCTACGTCTACCGGCGTGGCCTCGGTGCCCCCGGCCAGTACCGCGATCCGGTCTGTGGAATGCGGACCGACGAGAAGGGACCGACCGTGACCCACGACGGGGAAACATACTACTTCTGCTCTCAAGCCTGTAGGCAAAAATTTGAAAAGAAGCCGAATGAATTCGCTCATCAGAAACCAGAATTTCAAGATCACAGTCACGACCACTAACGCCAGTAGAGTGGGATAGTCATTTGTCTAGATTCGAACTCTTTTTCATTATCAGTGGAGAGTGCTTCACAAATCAACACTTAAACCGCTCCCAGCCTGTTTTGCCCTATGACAAAAACAACAAGCGAAATCCAATCTCTCGGTCAGATTCTCGAATCGAGTACGTGGCTTAACTTGATACTAGCCATCCAGCTGGTGGTTGGAATCACTTACGTGTATGTGACAGGTGATACCGTGGGACGATGGACTCACTTCGTTATACCGTTTATTTGGTTTACCGCATCTGGATGGGTTTTATGGCATACCCGTCCCCCTACAACGAGCTGGATATACCGAGTCGGTGCCGGGTTATTTGTCGCAATCTACTTTCTCATTATGTTATATTTTTCAGGCTTAGTCGGCCCATCTACCTCCCACCTCGGGCAACTCACTGGGGCCACCGATTACGGCTTGACGTGGGGGCGCTCACTAGGCTGGAGCCCCGTTCTACTCTACACTGGGAATATAATTACAGCTACAATCATACCCTATCAAGCAGTCGGCCTGTTCGCAATGGCATATCTTGTATATGACGCAGTACTGAGCTTTTCTCAGTCAGCGGTTGGGGGCGTTATAGGAATCGTGGCGTGTCCGGCCTGCGTCAGCCCAATCGTGCTAGCACTTGTGGGCGGAGTGGGTGGCACTACAACGACAATATTGTTCGGTACCTATGGATATGAATTTGCGACAGTCCTATTTCTTTTAGGGCTAGCTATTCTCTATCATCGAAATCGGCTTGCGATAGTAGTCTCGCAGTTACAGGGGAGCTAACTCGATCGAATACGTTCTACCCACTTTGCGCCAGCGTTACAACGGTTAGCTGGGAGAATATTGACGGGTCGTGGGACACACAGAGGGGATAGACAGCCACACTGAACTGTTCGTATCTATCGAAACTGGTACAGTAATGACTCGCGAACACCAGATAATGAATGGTAGCTATTCCGGACTGAGGTGGAGTATATGAATAAACGGCGAGCGGACTTCCTCGCCAGTCTCCTTGTCACTGCTGTCCTCCTCATCGGCAGTGCGCTCGGTTGGCAAGCCTACCAGCAAAAACAATCCATCGAGCAAATGGGGTCGATGATGGGAATGGATTCATCGGTAGGGGCGATGCATGGGACGAACCCCATCTGGTACATCGGTGGGACTCTTCTCGTCTCAGCGGTCATTATTGGGGGATATCTTTTGATTCGGAACGACCTCACTAACACAGCTGTACCCGACGACACGCAGGCCAAGACGGAGAGTCAAACTGTTTCCGAGACGGATAACTCGCCCGAGGAAGCGGCCCAATCGAGCGGCGTTATCAATCCAGAATCTCAACCGCAGGCACGTGTGTTGGACCTGCTGCCCGATGACGAACGTCGTATCCTCGAGCCAGTCCTCTCCTCACCCGGCATCACCCAGATCGAATTGCGGGACCGATCGAACTTCTCGAAGAGCAAGGTGAGTCAGACAGTAAGTGCCCTCGAGAAACGTGGGCTGTTGTATCGTGAACGCCAGGGGCGAACGTATCGTATCTATCCAAGTGATGATTTACAGGAGAATCAGGCATAGTAACTACCCTGCTACGCAGTCGTTACTCGCTTTTGCTCGCACGTTGAGGACGGAACTCGCGCCTTCCATGGAGGAAATGACCTACTATCTTGGGGCAGTTGCCCCTCCACCCACGGACATTCGCCTTGTTTGACGGTCGAAACTTGGTGATCAGCAGTTCCCGCCCAATAGGGTGACTTATCAGACACTCTCCAGCCACGAGCCTCCTTTTTATATTGGACTGAGATAAGAAACTGTGGGTTCGCCCAAGCGACCCATTCGGTATCGTGCTAAAGCAGTGGCCCATCCGCCGCTCTGAGCCTTCAGAACGTTCAGAACTGCTCAGGCCGGTCGGTATCTCGACTTTGGATTGTTAAGAGCAAAGTGCTTGATTTATCGCCCCGTACATTAGATGCGGGGTGAAACCGAATGGCAACTGATCCCGTCTGTGGAATGGACGTCGACGAAACCGATGCAGCGGCTACTGCCGAGTACGATGGTCAGACGTACTACTTCTGTGCCGAAGGATGCAAGGACACGTTCACCTCGGCACCGGAGGAATACGTCTAAACGTCACAACCACCGAGAAAGCCCCGCGTCTGGCGTCGTAGCTTCCCCCTCAACCCACCCCCCTTTCCCCACCCCCGGTTCATCTTTCAATGACACAAAATGCGATTGACGACACGGATCGTGAGATCCTCCGACTCCTCGAGGAGAACGCACGTCGTTCGTACAATGAAATCGCTGAAGCAGTAAATCTCTCAGCCCCGTCTGTTTCGGCGCGTATCCGTCGATTGGAACAAGACGGCGTTATTCGTCAATTCACAGTCGACACCGATCGAACGCAGTACGAAAACCGGGTGCGTATCATGGTGCGTTTCCAATCTGTACTCGATAGTGCGGACTCACTTCGAGAGTCAGTTATCCAGGCCCCATACGTGGAACACGTATTCACAACTGCTGAAGGTGAGATTATCGCCGTGGCGACTCCACCACGCCCCACAATCGGAAGCTGGGTGCAACAAAATATTCCACTGAGTGATGTCCGGCGATACGATGTGCAATTGCTGTCGAGCATCACCCACTCCACGTATTCAAACGGAACGGAGTCTACACTTACATCCGCAAACTGTGGGAGCACGGTTCGCGAAGACGGATTAGCCTCGCGTGTTGGTGGTTCCCTCCAACAGTTTTGTTGCGAAGAATGTGAATCTGCATTTCGGAAACAGCATGAGGATTCCCCAGGATAACGGGGACTATTTTTTCAATAGGCCGAGCAGGCCAATTGCCGCAGGGTCTGCCCCCGAGCCGGTTCACGAAACGTGGGAAAAGCGGGGAGCTCCTCGAATTCGGCGGATATGAACGGTCGCATCTCTGAAAAACAGTTATAACGCTCTATACACGCTCTCGAACGTTCTCCTGCGTGGATTCACACCCACGTCGATAACCCCCGAGCGGTCCTACGAGTAACCGAGGAGAAAGACAATGACTAATTTCAAACTCGGCCGCTGGCTGCTGGTGGCACTCGCGATCATCGGACTCGCGTTCGCCGCCCCCGCGGTCAGCGCACACGGCACTGACACGACCGCAGACGACGCGCCCACGGACAATACCACCGCAGATGAATGGGCCACGTGGATGGAGGCACAGATGACCGAACACATGGGCCCTGGTAGCGTCGAGTGGATGGAGTCGCACATGGGTGTGACCGTCGACGAAATGGCCCAGGACATGGCTGACGAGGAATACCACGACGGGACTGACGACGACTACAACGGCGGGATGTACGGGCAGGGCCACTGCTGATAGGCCCTGACCGTTTCGATCGCTTCGACTGAACGCAATTCACCAATCCACAATAATGACGCAACTCACCACGCACATCGGACGCACTGCTCGTCGACTCACGATACTCGCTGTTCCGCTGTTGGTCGCGGCGACTGGAACGGCTGCTGCCCACGGTAGTGGAAGCTACGGCGGCGGTATGATGGGCGGCGGCTGGGGCGGAATGGGCGGACTCGGCGGCTTCGGGATGCTCGGAGGCGGAATGTTCCTCTGGCCGTTGCTCCTGATCGGACTCGTCCTGCTCCTCATGTACGGGACTAACCGCGAAGAACAGACCTCGAAGACGGATACTGCACTCGCTGAACTCCGCGAGCGCTACGCGCGGGGTGAACTCTCGGACGAGGAGTTCGAGAACCGACGATCCTCGCTCACCCAGTGAGTATCAACACCCTCCGTCCATGTACCCTTCCACGTCGTCCACATACATTCGTATTGCCGGCTGGCACCTTCAGGGGTGCTACAGCGACCACGAGAGAGTGGACTAGAATGACGGGGCGATTTGCTGGGTCAGCAAACGGACCTGGCCGGTTATGCCTCGTGCAATCGTCCATAGTATTGTGGAGAGAAAGAACGAACACACAAAATGTTGAAAAAGCAACTGAGCTAACCTGACGACAAGGACTCTCCGACTCCGTCGGGGACGACTCAAGCGATCTAAACAGACCTCGGCGTGCGTCGACTCCAGTCACAGACCGAGACGAAATGTGCGTCACGACAAAATCAACCACCACAATGAAGCACTCACAACACAATATCCGAATCGACTCACGAAAACAACGCAACAGGCTGCCGAACGCCGACGACTCCGCGCATTCACCGCCTCAGAAGCGTCTGGCGGCGCTGGATTGACCGAAGCGGAAGCAACGAAGCTCATCGCAAGCTTGGAAGCCAAAAACACCCGATAGACCAATGACGTATACCATCACCACAACGATCGATGCACAGTTCGACGATGTCGTAACCGCAGTCACGACCGCACTACAGGACGAAGGCTTCGGCATCCTCTGTGACATCGACGTCAAAACGACCCTGAAGGAAAAGCTCGATGTCGACGTAGACCAATACCGGATTCTCGGGGCGTGTAACCCTCCACTCGCCCACGAGGGGCTCGCCGAAGAGCCGGAATTGGGGGCCCTGCTCCCGTGTAACGTCATCGTCTACGAGACGGATGCCGGTGACGTCGTCGTGAGCGCCGTCGACCCCCAGCAACTGGTCGGCATCACGGAGAATCCAGACCTCGACGAGATCGCGGTCGACGTGCACGAACGATTCGAGCGCGTCATCGCAACGGTCTCAGACGAGTTGGGAACGGTGCCAGAGGAGGAGTGACGATGTCTTCGTCGAATCAACTCGACACCACGACTATCGTGCTCCTGATCCTCGGGGCGTTCATCGTCCTCCCGTTGCTCACCATGGGGATGGGGTTCGGAGGATGATGGGCTACGGAGGGATGATGGGCTACGGCGGGACCACCAGCGGGTGGTGGCCGTTCGTCGGGATGCTCGTCCCGCTCATCTTCCTCCTCATCCTCCTTGGCGGTGGCTACCTCGTCGTCCGACGTGCGAATGAAAGCCAGACGTCTCGAAACCCCGCGATGGAGGAACTCCGCACGGCGTACGCTCGCGGCGACCTCACCGACGAAGAGTTCGAATCCCGCCGCGAGAAACTCGAACGGTCGGAGTAAACTCAACGAGTACACACCCAGGTGCGTATATCCGGAGCCTGTGTATTCGATTTCGTTCGTCAAGCTATTCCCTATCACCACTGTGTGAGCAGGACTTCGAATCGAAGAAATGGGAGACTCTCAGCTTACGATTCTGAATAGTAATGTGGTTAAGTTACAATACCGTAGTATACAATGTGACCGAAGTAATCCTCTTCACCCAAGAGACGTGCGGGGCATGCACAACACAGCGGGAGAAAAACGACGGCCTCGAGGACAAGTATCCGGACGTGCAGTTCCGGGAGGTCGACATCCGGAAAGATCTGGAAACGGCCGAAGAATACGGCGTCCGAAAGACGCCGACGACACTCGTCTACGCGAACGGAGAGCAGACCGCCGAGTTCATCGGCATCGTCGACCGGAACGACCTCGAGTCAGCCATCGAGCGCGCGACCCAGCAACCGTCTGGACTCGTCCAGCGCCTCGTCGATGCCGTGCGAAAATAACGACCAGCAGACCGATTCAAACCACATGACGAACTATAACCGACGTCAGTTCCTGGGAGTACTCGGTGCCGGCGCAATCGCCGGTGTAGGGATCACTCAGCCAGCGAGCGCACAGGAGACGCCCGTCGTGAAGATGGGCAACAACTACTTCGACCCGATCGGACTCCACGTCGAACCCGGCACGACCGTTCGCTTCGAGCTAGCGGCCGGAGCCCACTCGGCGACCGCCTACGAGAATCGGATTCCATCCGACGCCAGCGCATTCAACAGTGGAACCATCTCGTCGGGATCCTTCGAGTACACGTTCGAAGAGCCAGGCACGTACGACTACTACTGCATCCCGCACAAGTCGGTCGGGATGGTCGGCCGCATCGTCGTCGGCAGCCCCGGCGGCCCGGCCGAGGAGAGCTCAATCCCCGACGGCGAGGTCCCCGATAGCGAGACGATCGTCCAGAACGGCGCCGTGGCCATCGGCTCGGACGTCGACGGAAGCGGGAGCACCGGTGGCGGCATGATGGGGCCCGGCGGAGGGGGCATGATGGGTGGCTCGAGAGGCGGGTGGGGCGGCGTCCCGTTCGTCGGCGGGGCACTCGGAATGCTCGGCTTAGCTGGCGGACTCCTCTATTGGGCACTAGGACGAGGTGACGCATCTCCCGAGAGCGATGATTCCGCGATGGAAACCCTCCAACGCCGTTACGCACGAGGCGAGATCGACGAAGAAGAGTTCCAGAAGCGTCGTGAGCGGTTGGAAGACAGGTGAAACGCCTCGTCGATGTTCGGTAAGTCAGCGAATCGCGTCGGGTGCCCTCGATCGATCCGTCCGGCCGCGGATACCACCTTCGTTCGAGCGCGTCGTCACGTCGTTCGAGTTCCGCGGTAGTACACCCACACGGCGAGGAGTCCGACGACGAGGAGATAGCCGGCCCCCCAGCCGAGCGACGCAGCCGTGTCCAAGTCCGTCGTGAGTCCGGTATCGACCATCACGCGGACGGGATGGTAGCCCGGGAAGAGTTTCATCCACCACTCGGGTTCAGACTGGACGAACAGCGGGTCCTGAAACAGTCCGATATCGATCATCGGGAGGATCAACATAATCCACAGGCCGGCCAGGCGGTTGAAGACGGCGCCGACGAGCATCCCAATAAGTCCGTAGGTAACTGAAAGGACGAGCATCGCGGCGACGAACCACCACAGCTGTTCGGGCTGGAAGTCGATGAGCATCACCCCGACGGAGACAGCGACCACGACAAGCGTGATGACTGCAAGGACGCCGAACCGTGCGGCGATGACCTGCCGTGCTCGGTAGCCGACGACAGCGAGGCGGCCGTCCGTGTCTCTCGCCTCGCGCATTAGGAATAGACCGGCCAACCCGACGATGAACGAACTCGTGATCGGTGTCATGATCACGCCGTGGACCTCGGGCATCCCCCGCATCACGGTCGTCGTCTCGCCGTCGACGAGCGTCCGGACCGGCATCTGGACGTCCTGGGTGACCGCGAAGGCGAGCGTGATGAACGACACTGGGAGGACGACCAGGAGCGCTACGAGGACGTAGTTGCGGGCGTGTTCCCGGAGCCCGATACCGAACGCCGTGGCCGTTCGGTTCACGCTGACCACCCCCCGGCCGTGCGCATCGTCGCACCGAATACGGCAGTCACGAGGACGAGCAACACGAGAAGGTACCCGCCGACGAAGACGAGGTCACCCGCAGCGAACGTACCGTCGAAGGCGGCCGACTGGAGGAGTTCCTTCGGATGATACAACGGGAAGTACCGGACGAAGTCGGGGACGTCCGCGGCGAGCGGGCTGTCGCCACTGAGGAACGCGTCCATCATCGCGAGGAAGACGACGACGAGCGACCCCTCGAACAGTCGCGGAAGCACTGCGCCGACGAGCGCACCGAGGAAAGCATAGACGACGCCCGCGAGCGCGAGGAACGCGAACACAAACAGGGGTGCTTCGACGTCGATCGTCAGCCAGAGGACGCCGAAGTTCACCCCCGCGACGACGATCGTGACACCCGCGAGAGTCGCCAGCCGCGTCGCGAGCAGCGTTCGTGGCGC
This sequence comes from Halorubrum sp. CBA1229, assembly GCF_003721435.2. Lineage (NCBI taxonomy): Archaea > Methanobacteriati > Methanobacteriota > Halobacteria > Halobacteriales > Haloferacaceae > Halorubrum > Halorubrum sp. CBA1229. The sequence continues at coordinate 128,669 of NZ_CP054586.1, forward strand.
GTACCCGGTCTGAACGAGCCGTCGGTCAGCCTCCCGGGCACTGATCATCTGGACCAGTCCCATCAGCCCGGCGATGATGGCGACGCCGAAGATCGCGCCGAGGAGGCGTCCCAGGTCGAGCGGAATCCCCTCGACGGTCGGCATTGACGGCAGTCCGGCCATCGCCTGGCCCCACCCCTCGATGACCACGAGCGGGAGCACCAGCGCAAGGACGACGTTCAGAGGTGTCCGGACAAACGTCTGGAGATTCGCCCGAACGCCGACGACGAACCTATTCATGTTCCCCCTCCGGGTCGCTCCTGAGTTCGCTCTCGGTCTCTTCGTCGGTCACGTCGTGAACCAGTCCGTTCCGCACCTCGAAGACGCGGTCGAGGCGACTCCGCTCCTCAATTAGGTGGGAGATCATGACGACGGCAGTGCCGTCGTCCGCGAGGTCCTGTGCCATGTCCCAGAATCGCAGGTAAGTCTCCCAGTCGAACCCGGTGTAGGGTTCGTCGAGCATGAGAACGTCCGGGTCGTGCATCAACGCGATGCTGAGGTTGACCTTCTGTCGGTTCCCACCGCTAAGCTGGTCGACCCGGTAGTCAAGGTACTGCTCGAAGTCGAGTTCGTCCGCCAGTCTTTGCTTCGCCGCGTCGATCTCCTCGCGACTCATCCCGTACCCGGCGCCGAAGAGCCGGAAGGTTTCAGAGACGGTCAACCGATCGTAGAGCAGGGGTTCCTGCGGACACCATCCGACGGTTCCATACCGTTCGACCGTGCCCGCGTCGTGGTCGAGAACCCCGACGAGAATCTCCATCAGCGTGGACTTGCCCGACCCATTCTCGCCGACGATGCCGACGATCTCGCCGGCACGGACCTCGATATCCGCACCGGTGAGAACGGGCGTCGACCGTCCCAACGGAAGTCGTGACCCGTAGGTTTTCTCGAGAACGTTGCCTCGAACGAGCGTCTTGCTACCATCGACCGTCTCCGTGGGCGCCGTGGTCATTTCCATACGTGGAAAGACGTTCTACTCATTCAATCGAATTGTTGTTAAGAATCGAAAGTTAACCCCGTCAAATTACCCTGAGATCGGGTTGTATCACGAAGAGAGCAATGGATAGCCAACGATTTGGCATTCCTTTTGTCTCCAAACAGGAGTAGACTTGGTCGGTAGCCGTCATGAAAATCAGACATCTATCAGGCCCCGAACATAGTGTTGATGCGGTTTTCAAGTCAAGGTTCGAGTATCCATGGTTCAGTGCTACATCTGTGACTCGGAATGCGCTCGCGACGATGAGGTGTTCGTCTGCGAGCACTGCGGGATCTCCTGCCACCGACACTGTATGGCGGAATACGACACCGATGTCTGCCCGAAGTGTGTCGGCGAGCCGATGATCGGAGCGATCGAGTTCTAGTCGTTCCTTGTCACTCACACACCGCCTTCAGCCCGGAGGCGGAGTATATCGATGGTCAGCTGGCGAAATGCGTTTTTGACTCGTGCCCGTAGCACAGGTATGTCTACGACCGTCGAACTCCCCAACGTTGATGAGACGTGCGCCTACTGCAGGTCGCGTATCTTCGACCACGACCCGATCTGTGTGCGCGACTGTACCGACGACTGCGGGTCGCCGACCTACTTCTGCAACTACGCGTGTCTCTCGACCTACGTTGACGAAAACAACTTGACGACTGGCAACGCGTGTGAGTGGTCGCCCGACGACCCCGACTGCTGCTGAGTGGATTCGCCCCAAGCAAGACACAGAGCGACGTATTAGCCGCCACCCAACCTAGGAACCACCAACGGAGCAGTACTGGCCGTCCAACTTTATGAATGCAGCCAACGAAGTCCGTAGTGGTTCACTATGTCAAAAGAGCGCACGTCCGACGGCCTGCTCCGCATCGTCCTGATCGTCCTCGCGGTGATCGTCCTGTTCCCGCTGTTGATGATGGTGTTCGCGATGCCGATGATGGGCATGATGGGCTGGTGGTGGGGTGGTGGCATGGCCGGCGGCCTCTCACCGCTGTGGGGTATCGGAATGATGCTCGTCTGGCTCGTTGTCCTCGTCGGCATCGGCTACCTCCTCTATCGCGGCCTCGTCGGTGGTGTCGGGTCGTCGCTGACCAGCGATAGAGCACTCGAGGAACTCCGAGTGGCGTACGCTCGTGGCGACCTCTCCGACGAGGAGTTCGAGGAACGGCGTGCGAAACTCACCCGCGAGGAGTCGCAGTAGTCTGCAATCATGTCCTCGACAGTACAGCGACGCGAGTTTCTCACTGCGCTCGGAGCCGGCATCGCAGGTCTCTCCGGATGCGTTGGAAATCTCCCGGGCAGTGGCGACGGCGTCGACAGGACGATCTACGTCGGAGGCTACCACTGGGGCTTCGTTATCATCGGTGCGAGTCTGTTCGCCTACGACGTTCTCAAGAAACGCTTCGTCCGCCGTGACGAACCTGATTCCATCTCTGACGGAACGATCATCTCCCGGCGAATCTTCGCCGAAGGAGACGCGGGTTCCGAACTCGACAACGATTAACGCCCCCAATCACTCGTGTTTCGACGATATCGACGCTGTTAACGTTCTCTTCACGGCGTGCGATTTCATCTGCCAATTCGTTTCACCCGGGTGATCGTGCGCGACACGGGGAACACGGGTCCTGAATGGGGTGACCAGAAGATCCAACAACAACGGAGTCTCTCACCATGGACCGAGTCAGTAAATATCGTTATGAGTCACTGGCGTCGCTTACGATTCCCGCTGAGCGCGGACGAACGCTCGCCGCAGGACGGTCAGCAGGACGTACGTCTCGTACTTCTGGTTCCGACAGTGGTCACACGGCTGCATCTCCGTTGTGATCTCCTCGATAGATTCCTCGTACTCCTCCGTGAGATGGTTCAGTGCCTCCGTGACCTGCGGCTGGATAGCATCCGTCATCTCCTCCACGGCGGCATCAGCCGAACCCGGTAGTGAGTACGAGAGGACGATCGTGTTCGCGTGGTAGTACTTCGTCGTGCCGCCACGCCCCTCCTCAAAGCGGACGACGTCTACGAGTCCGGAATCGCGGAGTTCGTTGATGTGGTGCCGAACGGTGTTTTCGGTCCGCTCGATCCCTCGATCGGTGAGTCGGTCGTGAACCTCGCCTGCCGTCCGTGCCTCATCGGCCAGTATGTCGAGGATCATCGCTCGCATTGGTTCGTCGATGGCGTCCGAAACGCGGGTATCCCTAATCGCGATGTCGTCGAGATGGTGGTCGGCACCGGAACTGCTCATAATGGGACTGTGAGACACGTGCGGGAAAAGGTAGCGGCGAACACTGCTGTCGAGCACTTCGACCGGACGACTGGCCTGCGGTCGGATCGAGTCGAAGCCCTAGACGACCTATTGGACTGTTCCAACGACCTATATCTCTATTCAAACATATCATCTAAAAAATGTATATAGCGGTCCGGGTGCTACGTAGAACTGTGATGAACGAAACGACCCAACTCCGTGTGATGGACTTCGACTGCCCGACCTGCGCGAGCACCGTTGAACGCGCCCTCTCGAACGTCGACGGCGTCCAGAATGTGAAAGTCCACTACACGACCGGCCGAGTCGAGATCGAGTACGACGACGACGTCGCTGACCCCGACGCCTTCGCACAGGCCATCGAAAACCAGGGCTACACGCCCCAGCCCGCCTAGACCAATGAACGCACAAACGATCACACAGTACTACCGGAAGAACCGGAAAGCCATCGTCACGGCGTCCAGCGGCCTCCTCTACGGTGGCGGCTGGAGCCTCGGCCACTTCACCGGCTTCGATACAGCGAGTGCCGGTATTCTCATCCTCGCGGCGATCATCGGCGGCTACGACATCGCCAAAACCGCCTACTACGAGGTCACCAACCGAACGCTCGGCATCAAGACGCTCGTGACCTTGGCGGCCATTGGTGCCATCGTCATCGGCGAATACTGGGAAGCTGCCGCCGTCGTCTTCCTGTTCAGCCTCGGCAGCTACCTAGAAGGCCGGACGATGCGGAAGACCCGGACGGCCCTCCAGGAACTTCTGGAGATGACGCCCGACACGGCGACCGTCCGTCGCGACGGAGACCTCCAAGAAGTACCTGCCCGCGACGTCGAGGAGGGTGAAGTTGTCATCGTGAAACCGGGCGGAAAGATCCCGGTCGACGGGAGCGTCGTCGACGGCGAGAGTGCCGTCAATCAGGCCCCGGTCACCGGCGAGAGCGCGCCCGTTCACAAGACCGACGGTGACGAAGTCTACGCGGGGACGGTCAACCAGGAAGGCGCACTGGAGGTCCAGACGACGGGTGCGGGCTCGGATACGACGCTCGAGCGCATCATCCGCCGCGTCGAGGAGGCCCAGGAGGCCCAGTCGCCCACGGAGAGTCTCATCGACCGGTTCGCGAAGTACTACACCCCAGCCGTCATCGTGCTCGCAATCGGCGCGTACGCAGTCACGCAGAACGCGATCCTGTCGCTCACCTTGCTGGTCATCGGCTGTCCGGGCGCGCTGGTCATCGGACCGCCGGTCAGCATCGTCTCGGCCATCGGGAACGCCGCCCGGTCGGGAGTCCTGATGAAGGGTGGCGAACACCTCGAACGTGCCGGCAAGATCGACCTCGTTGCCTTCGACAAGACCGGCACCCTCACGAAGGGCGAGACCACCGTCGCCGACGTCGAGGGGTTTGGCGTCGACGACGACGAGGTAATCTCGCTCGCGGCGACTGCCGAGAAGAAAAGCGAACACCACCTCGCCGACGCCATCGTCGACGCAGCACGCGACCGTCCGACCGCCGCAACCGATGGCGGAACTGCGGTCGCCCATTCCGATGCCGCGAGCGCCGAACACCGGTCGGTTCCGGATCCGGATGACTTCGACGTGGTCGCCGGCAAGGGTGTCGTCGCCCATACGGACGGCCACGAGGTCGTCGTTGGGAACCGAGCGCTGCTCGACGACCGCAGCATCGACATCCCGGATTACATCGCCGAGTACGTCCGTGGCCGCGAGGAACGCGGTGAGACGGTCGTCCACGTCGTGCGAGACGGCAGCATCATCGGCGTGATCGCGATGCGCGACGAACTTCGAGAGGCCGCTCCTGGCGTCGTAGCGGCGCTTCAGGATGCCGGCATCGAGACGGTGATGCTCACCGGCGACAACGAGCGGACGGCAAGTGCCGTCGCAGGGGAAGTGGGCATCGACGAGTACCGCGCCGAACTCCTCCCCGAGGACAAACAGACCGTCATCGAAGAATACCAGGCCGACGGCCACGTCGTTGCGATGGTCGGCGATGGCATCAACGACGCGCCATCGCTGGCGACCGCCGACGTCGGTATCGCGATGGGCGCTGCCGGCACGGACACCGCCATCGAGACGGCGGACATGGCGCTGATGGCCGACGACCTCGAACGCATCCCGTACGCGGTCACACTCAGTAAAGCGACGCGCTGGAACGTCCTCGAGAACGTCGGGCTCGCGGTGCTGACCGTGACCGTCCTGCTCGCTGGCGTGCTCACCAGTTACGTCACGCTCGCCGCCGGGATGCTCGTCCACGAAGCCAGCGTTCTCCTCGTCATCCTCAACGGGATGCGACTGCTCCGACACTAATCTCCACAACCAATGACAACAAATTCACCTGCGACTGACGCGACGCACACTAGCACCGACTGGCAGGTCGACTACGACGCCGACCCGATCGAAATCCGCGACCCCGTCGCGGAGGCCCTCGGCGTCCTCACATCAGGCGATCCGTTCGTCGTCACCTACACGGACGCGGTGAAAGAGGCCGGTCACTCCTGTCCGACTGCCTCGGGCGCCTACCGGATCGTCCAGCTCGGGCTCGATGCCCTGTATCCCGATGACTATCCAATCCGAAGCGAAATCGAAGTCCAGGCAGCCGGCCCGCGAGACGATGCTGCGTACGGCGTGATGGGGCGCATCATTTCGTACGTGACTGGCGCGACCGACGACGACGGATTCAGCGGGCTCGCCGGTGGTCACGGGAGCCGTCGTGATCTCCTCGTCTTCGACGCGTTCGACCCGGGCACGCACGAACCGACGTTCCGGTTCCGGCGAACCGATACGGACGAGACTGTTGAAGTGACCTACCACGTCAGCGACGTTCCCGACGGCGGCCCCGCAATCGGGAATCTCCAGCGGATTCTAGAGGGGTCCGCGAGCGAGGAGCAGCGGGCGGCATTCGCCGAGGCCTGGCACCGGCGCGTGCAGGTCGTCCTCAACGACGATTCGCTGTTCACCGTCGAAGCGGTGTGAACACGACAGTGCAGCCCTCGTACGCTATATGAATTCACTGCGGTATACTGTCGATATCTTCGAGCGCCTCGATAGCAACGTCTCCTAACTCTCCAGCCTGATATGAGAATACCGCTCTCGCACCATCTCATCGAAATTATCTACGCTACTGATTCGATGGGGCAATCCGCTCGCTGATCTCGATCGGGCGACAGAACAGGTGACTGTCCGAACGGAAGAACGCCGGTATGGAAAGAAAATGGTCGTCGTCGAGGGGTTCGAAGGTGGCACCGATCTCGACTCACTCGCCTCAGAACTGAAATCTACACTTGGAACTGGTGGCACCGTCAAAGAAGGGCACATCGAACTCCAGGGCGATCACGAGGAACGCGTCCGCGAACTTCTCAAAGCAAACGGATACTCCGTCAGATAAAACAGTACGATTCTTCATATCCTGTAGAACACTCCACTGGTTCCGTCGTTACCGACAGCATCAACTAAACGATTTGGTAGAGGAGCACTCACAGCGTTCGGGGGTCCGGCTCAACGATCGTAGCAAAGGCGACGTTCTGTTGCACCTGTTCGATCTCAACGGTCGGTTCGTCACCGGGCTGCCCCTCCGGAACGATCACGACGTAACCGCGGTCAACCTTCGCGATGCCGTCGCCCTGGTCACCAATCGTCTCAATCGTCACCTCCCGAATCTCACCCTCTTCAACAGGCGGCTCGGGGGGTCCCTGCTCCTGAGTGGTCGGGGAGGTCTCAGACGATCTGTCCGCGGACGGTGTATCGGATAGCGCCGTTGTATGCCCGGTTTCGAGAACAGCGATTCGATACGTTTCACCGGGTTGAATAGCGTCGTGACGTACCTCACTCGCTGGAACCTCGAATGTGCAGCTTCCGTCCTCGGACTCAATAGTCGCAGTAAATACCGAGCGAAGTGTATCAGGGATGTCGACCATCACGAGAAGATTCAGTATCCGACGCAAATAGTCGTTCCTCACGCCGTCAGTCCGGCGCGTAAGCATCCTCAATATAGTCACGAAGGTCATCGGGCGTCGTCCACGTGTACGCACGATCCACCCGCTCCATCGAGAGGAGATAGTGTGCGAACATCCCGTCGTAGGCCGCGTACTGTTCCTCCTCAGTCTCGTACGTTCGATAGAAGGCTCGCGTTCGCTCCCGATAGGTCGGCTGATCGATGTAGCCCGCTTCCCACGCGTGTCCGCCCTGGGAGTGTTCGTACACCCCGACGATATGATCCGCGTAGCTGACCAACAGCTTGAATTTCGACGTGAAGAACTCCGAGATGTCCAGAATATCGTCCATCAGGAATGCGTCGACACCATCATCGGAGTTTGAGGCTGCGGCATCGCTCGCAAGTTGGTCGCGAACAGCCTCCAATCGTGGTCGCTCCTCCTCACCGTAGGAACCGAGAACGAAGTAGGACGTGTTGTTGATGAATCGTCCGAGGTCCTCGTGCATCGCGGTCTGGATCGCCTCGACCCGTTCGGGTGTGAGCGTCTCGCCCGGCTGGTCACCCAATTTGTCGATGACGGGACGGGTAGCGTCGTCGTTGGTCATACTGGGTAGGATTCACTACCGCCACCTAACGGTACGGAAATACGACCGGAAGTGGAATGCCCCGGCACTCTGGGTACCACTTCGAGTTTCACCGAAATGGTTATCTGACCAGGGGACAAACACTGAGACACAATGTCCCGGCCTGACGCCACCCCGCTCACGCCAGCCGAGAACGCGGCCGGCCTCGATCCGATCGCAGCGTTGAGTGCCCTCGACGACACGACCCGCGCGAATATCATCGGGACGATTGTCGGTCATCCGAAAGGCGCGCCCTCGAAGAAAGAACTCGAATACTACAACCCGAGCGTCGCCGCGTCGACGCTCACCGACCACCTCATTCGGCTGGAGGAGGTGGGGCTGATCAAGGCCATCGAGCGAGATCGTGAGGGGCTCGAGCGGGGCCAGCCATACCGGTTCTTTCAGCTCACCAATGCCGCCCGCGAGCTGTTCGACCGGAACAACCTCTTCGAGCCCGATGCGTACCGAGAGCTATTCGCCGAAGTCGAGAAAACGGACGAAATCAAGACCGCCGAAGACGTCGACCGTCCAGATGAACGGAACTGAAATAGACCGCGGAGCGTGCGTTTTGCTGAACGGAGAGCTCGACATTCGAGATATTCTGGAAATGTAACCAGCGCAAAGCCCACAATGGAGATCAGTCTCGATTTCGATTCAGAACAGATGAATCGTAACAGAAGGCACGCATCAATTCCATCCTCCGAGGCTGTGAACTTCACGGCGCGGGATTTAGTATAGCGATATACGATATACATTCTACTGTATTACGGATTTCCGGTACTAAGAGACTCCAGACCCCAGAATTCTCCCGATGGATCGAATACAACAAGTGGTCCTGATTATGCTCGTAATCACGACCACTTTGAAGTACCCCGACGCCGTCGGTGAAGCACGAATGCTGCAACCGCCTCACGACGGCGCTTCCCTCGGGGTAGAGCCGCCAAGACCGAGGTTCGGGATTTGTCTGGGTCTCCTCAGCTGAGGCCAACTATTCAGTCGCGGGGGGCTCGTCTTCACGGCGTCTCCGCAGCCGACGAGATGGATGACGGATTCGCTGCTGAGGATGTCGATCTATGGATGGAAGCCGCAGTCGATCCCATCGGCTCAGAGCCCGATTCCAGCACTGAGGAGACGTGAGTCCAGATATACGTGAATGGAGTCGTCGTCGCCGTAATCGTTCCCATGTGTTCACACATAGGGGAACAATTTATTTAGCAGGCCCGTTTATATTACGCCATGAGCCAAGAATCGCTCGACGATACGATCAAATTCCGCGCTGGTCCGCTCAAAGAGGCCGCGACCGAACTCGATTCCGTCCATCTGGGTGGCATCAACATCAGCGAACTCGCACGCGAGGGGCTCACCCAGATGCTTCGGCGAACGATGACGGACGAGGATAAGATCGCGATTTACGAACGCTATTCGGCGGGCGACCTTTCGGAGGACGCCGCTCGCGTGCTCCTCGGTGAGGAGTTCGATCTGCTTCAAGAGGACATCGAGGCCTTCCGTGAAGCTACTGCGGACGACACAAGCGACTATCTCGTCTGAATGGCCAGCGACGACACACGGTATCCGATCCTTGTCGATACGGACGCGCTGATCGCTGTCGCGAACAGTTCCTTGTGGCCCGAGATTACCGAACACATCGGCCTCACAACGACGAACGTCTGCAAACAGGAACTGGAGCACCACGTCGAGAACACGCGTGAGACAGCGCCGGAGGGAAGCCGCCCGTACCGGCTTCATCACGGGAGCCGTGCCGCGCTCGATGCAATTGAGGACACCGAGACGTCGCTTACCCTGGTGACGAGCGTGCCCCGACCTCACGGAGCAGACGCCGGCGAGGAATCGCTCCGACAAGAAGTGGGACAGAACCCGGCGGCTGTCGACTACGTCATCATGATGGATGCAGCCGGTCGCCGTTCGATTCGTCGCCTCGTCGACGATCAGAACGAAGAGATCCGTGTCGTGGCACCGCCATTTCTGTTCTACATCCTCTACGACAACGATCTGATTTCGCGTCGTGAGTTCTGCGAAGCGTGCGGAGAGCTGTTAGAACGTGAGAGCTGGACCGGATACAACGCCGTGAAGGCTGCGTGGGAGGGGATTCCGATTGACTGCAGTGATATTCTGGATGACCACCTCCTCCCGTGACAACATGACTCAGAACACCTCATCGACACGCGATGGTTCGACACCGTTCGCGAGTTCCTTCGAGCGGTACCTCCAAGACAAGGGGAAAGGCCGCGGGGGCGACGGCGGGAACTACCGACGGAACGCCGCTCGCGAACTCGAGCGGTTCGCCGAGTGGGCCGCCGGCGATCGGAGTAACGACGACTGGACCGGGATCGTCCCCGATGCCGTCGACCGCGAGCCGACCTTCGACGATCTCGACGAACGCGTGTTCCGGGAGTACGCCCGACATCTCGATGGGGATCGGGGACTCAAGCAGAACACGGTACAAACCTATTACCGCTATATCTCTGCGTGGTGCGGGTGGTGCGTCAACGAGGGCTATCTCGAAGCGCATTACGCACAGCGGGCGAGTGCGATGGCGCCACTCCCCGAGGACGACGGCCGCAAACCCGGCGATCAGCAGGCCTGGACATCTGAACAGCGCCACGCTCTCACCCGCTACGTCGACGAACAGGCCCGCGACGCTGTTGAGGCGTACACGACACTCCCGGAGGATACTGCCCCGCTCGACAAGCAGCGAGCCCGCTACGCGGCGCTGAAGGCGGCTCGTGACCGGGCGCTGGTGTTCGTCCTCGCATACACTGCCGTCCGCGTCGGCGAACTCCTCCGGGACCCGAACGACCCGCGCCGGCACGGCGTCCGCTGGGAGGACCTCTCCCTTGACGACGGGAGTATGGACGTCTACCGGAAGAAACAGCAGTGGGACGCCGCGAGTCTCCCCGACCCAGTGATCTCACCGCTGCGGAGCTACCGCCAGCTGATGGACCCGCCGACGGACCGGTGGCCAGTCTTTCCGACGTTCGACCAACGAACGCTTGCGGGACTCGTGGAGGATGAACTGGCCGACCGCGGGAAACGACCGGAAGCAATCGCCGAGCAACGTGAGGCGTACGCTCGCGACCTCCTCCTAGCGCTTGATGAGGATATTCGGCCGCCGTCGATCACGACGGACGGCGCACGATCGATTCTCCAACGGCTCTCGGAGGCCGCAGAGATCGACATCGCCCATCCAAAACACGATTACCTCGCTCCGCACGGCGGTCGTCGAGGGATGGGAGAGGTGCTTGTCCGCGCCTTCGGCTACACGGTCGCAGCCCGGTATCTCGATAACTCGGAGGAGATGGTTCGGGAGCGATACTCGCATATTGAGGCCGGCGAACTCGGGGATGTAGCGACAGAAGCACTCTCAGAGGTCGACGACCTGGTAAATGACAGCCACGAATAGCCGACGGAGCAAGGTTGTCGGCTGTCACAGTACGGGGACGCTGGCTTTAAACGCCCCAGATGACAGCGATGCCGCCCGTGGCGACGACTGTGAGCAGTAACTGAAGCGGACCGCCGACCCGCAGGAAGTCCGTGAACTCGTAGTCGCCAGGACCGTACACCATGAGATTCGTCTGGTACCCCACCGGCGTCATGAACGACGTCGCGGACGCAAACATCACCGCGAGCAGGAACGCGAACTCGTTGGCGCCCAGCCGGGCGGCCGTATCGACGCCAACAGGGATCATCAGCACTGCCGTAGCCACCGGTGTGATGACGCTCGCCAGCACGCCGACGACGGCGTATAGCACGAACAGGACGCCAACCGGCGGGAGGATGGCGCGGGTGGCGACAATAAACTCTGCGACGACGGCTGCGCCACCCGTAGACTCCAACGCAATACCGAGTGGGATGACGCCCGCCAACAGGAAGATCACGTTCCACGAGACAGCGTCGTAGGCGTCAGCGGTCGTGAGACAGCCCGTGACCACCATCGCGACGACGCCTGCGAGCGCTGCGATCACGATCGGGAGGACGTTCAGTGCGGCGAGACCGACGACGCTCGCGAGGATCCCGACGGCGAGGGACGTCTTCGGGGAAAGGGGGGCGACATCGTCGACATCTGCGGCGGCCAGGTGCTCAAGGGCTTGCTCGTCGGCGACCACGAGGTCACCGGTGTCAGTGAAGTACCGGATCGCTACCGGCGTCGTCCGCACCAGCAGTAGATCTCCCGCCTGGAGCGTGCGGTCCTCGAGGTCCGTCCGGAGCAGGTCGCCGCCGCGTCGCACGGCAAGCACGCTCGTCTCGTGGTAATCGTGGAGGCCGGTCTCGGCGACGGTCTCGCCCACGAACGGTGAGTGTTCGGGGACAACTGCTTTTGCGAGCGTGCCGTCAGTGGTTGCCGACTCGAACGTCTCCCCGCTCACCGTCTCGCGAGTTCGCTGTCCGAGGTCCGCGTCCTCGCGGAGCTGATTGACCGCCTGTAGGGAACCGTGTACGACCAGGATGTCGCCCGCTTCGACGACGCGGTCGGAGTGCGGGCCGGCGTAGGCGTCGCCGTCACGGCGTGCTTGGAGGATTCGGGTCTCGGGGTGGACGCTGTCGAACGTCTCGACGGACAGGCCGACGGCGGAGGAGTTCGGTCGGACGTGCATGAACGTGAGGTAGTCGTCGAGATCGAACTCCGCGACGGGGTCGCTGTCCACGGGGACGCGAGCTGGGGTGAGGCGCCACCCGACGGTCAGCAGATACGCGAGGCCGACCACGAGCAAGACGGCGTCGAGGCCGGTGAACTCGAACATGCCGATGCCGTCGCGGCCGTCGATGAGCAGGCGCGCGAAGTCGCTAGCGAGGATGTTCGTCGACGTGCCGACGAGCGTGAGCGTGCCACCGAGGATGGCGGCGTACGACAACGGGAGCAGGAGTTTTGACGGGCTCAAATCGGTTTTCTCGGCAAGGCCCGTTACCATCGGAATAAAGACGGCGACGACTGGTGTGTTGTTCACGAATCCGGCGATGGGGCCCGTCGTACAGACGGTGGCGACGAGCGCCCGGTACTTCCGGCCGGCGGTGAAGTCCGCGAGGTGGACGCCGAGTCGTTCGACGACGCCTGTGTTCTGGACGCCGGCACTGAGCATGTACATCGCGATGATGGTGACCGTCGCGGGATTCGCGAAGCCCGAAATGGCGGCGCGTGTGCCGACGCCGGTCCACGGCTCGAGGATGACCAGCGCGGCGATGACGCTGATCGCGGTGATGTCGTTGGGGACGACTTCGGTGACGAACGCCACCAATACGGCGAAGATGAGTAGGAAGACGACCATGACGCCCGACACCTCGAGAATCGGCATACGCGGGATGACTCTCGTCGATCCCTTCACTGTTCCCCTCGGTCAGACATCGCTGACCGGAGCCTGAATCAACCCTCCCTCTGGGACACGTATCGTCAGATCTCAGTCCACAGGTACGGCTGAAAATTGCGCTAACGGAGAATTGGCGGTATAATCTCCTTCAATACCGGGTCGTAACGTACCTCTCGCCGAGGTAATCGAAGTTTTATTTCAAAAATAGTGACTCGAATATTCTGATAAATGTTAAATTCTCGATGGATTTATCTGGTTAGTCTAGGATAACACCGCCATGACGAACAGTCAGACTTCGTGGATCGATACTCATCCAGTCGCAGCGTTCTTCGTGGGTGCATACGCTTTCACGTGGATCATCTCAGCTCCGGCCGCGTTCATGGAAGAGAGCTGGGCTCCATGGATACTCATCTATTTTGGTAGCTTCGGCCCGCCGGTGAGTGCCGCGGTAGTGACATGGCTGCGAGGAGACGATGTCCGAACGTGGGCCCGTCAGATCGTCCGGTGGAACGTCGGCTGGCCGTGGTGGGTGGCCGCCTTTGGAATCCCGATCGGCATCGTGGCGATCACTACTATCATTCTTGCGACGATCGGCGGTCCGGTTGATCTCAACCAACCCTTACAGTCACCTGTTCTGATCGCCATCGTCTTCATATTCGGACTCACAGTCAGCGGCGGGTTAAACGAAGAACCGGGGTGGCGAGGATTCGCGCAGCCCCACCTGAACGAGCGATATAGTGCCTTGACAGCGAGTCTCATTATTGGTGTGGTCTGGGCGGGGTGGCATCTCCCGTACTTCCTCATCCCCATCACCCCTCATTCCGATTTCACGCTTGCCAATCAGATCGGATGGTTCGCCAGTATCGTCCTCCTGTCGGTCATTCTCGCGTGTGCCTACAACAACACGGGTAGCGTGCTTATCGTGATGGTTCTCCACGCAATGGTGAACACCGCCGATATCCTCCTCCCGTTGGCCCCAGATGTGCTCATCGTCGACGGCGTCATCGACGAGACCGCCGTCGCAACGGTCACGGCAACTCAAGTTCTGGTCACGCTGCTCGTTGTTCTCGCTATCGTCGGGTACTTCGGCCGAGAATCACTCGCACACGGGGATATCCCGGGGGTAGCCTACCTCAGAGGAGAATGACCCCACAGGCGAACGACCAACTACTGGCGGAGTTCGGCGTGTCGCGCCAGCTCGTGCTTCAGTGGACCGTTGTGAGTATCTTCGGCGTGCTCGTCTCGCTCGTTGGCTTTCTGCTCGTGTACTACCTCGCGACGGGTGACGCCGGCGTCACCGAGTTCGGCTTCGACGCGGCCGCCGGCTGGTGGAACCTCGGACTCACGTTCCTGTTCGCCGTGGGCTCGATGGTGCTCGTGATCGTTCTTCACGAACTCTGTCACGGGGCGGCGATCCGCGCGTTCGGTGGGACGGCACGGTACGGGCTCGGTGTCGTCTACGCCGTCTTTCCGTACGCGTTCGCAACAACCGACACCCGGTTTACTCGCAACCAGTTTCTCGTCGTTGCACTCGCACCGCTGGTCCTGTTGACTCTCCTCGGTGTCCCCGCGATGGTCCTGTTCGAGTGGCCGTGGCTCGCCGTCCCGCTGGCGTTGAACGCCGGTGGCGCGGTCGGTGACGTTTGGATGGCGCTGACGCTGTTGAGCTATCCAGCCGGCGTCTCCGTCATCGACAGCGAAACAGGTCTCGAAGTGTACGGACCACCCGGGCTCGAACGCTGGGAGACCGCTCCGGCAACCGTCGTGTGGGACCTCGTCGTCGGAACTGCCGGTGGCGTGTTGGCGCTCTCCGTCGCGATCGGGATCGTCGTCCCGCTCGCGTTAGCGGCGATCGGAGTCGATTCACTGACGGTCGGGATCCCCGACACGCTGCTGTTCGTGTTCGGCTTCCGTCGGCCGCCGGACGGTGGCGTCGAGTTCTCGATGGGCTCCGGTGTGTTTCTCGTCGGGGGCGCAGTCGGCATCGTCTACGCATACGTCCGGGCTCGGCGACGGTCCGGATGAGCTATTTTGCTCAACTATATCCGCCTAGAACAGTAGCATCGCGACCACGGACACTCCGACGAGAACGACGTGAAATGCGGCGTGGGCGACCATTGCCGTCTCCAGCGACCGACGCCAGAACAGCCAGCCGAGCGCCACGCCAACGATCGTGTTCAACAGGACGGTTCGGACGACCAGTGCGGGCGTGAGATCGAACGTCGACGCGAGCGCGGGCAGGTGACCAAGGCCGAACGCGACCGCACTGGCGAGGATCGCAACCCACAGTACCGCCGCGGGCGGCTCCTCCATCCGTTCACCGACCCGGTTTCGAACCCACCAGAGGACGAACACGATCGGAGCCATGACGCCCCACCGGAGGAGGATCTCCTCTGTGATCCCGCCGTAGAGGAGTCGCATCGGAATCGACGCGAACAGATCCTCGAGCGCCGCCGCATCCCCGGCGGGGTTGACTGATTCGAGTTCCGTAAACGGGGTGAACGCGACGTCGAGGACGGTGACCAGACCGAATAGTCCAGCACCCAACCCGACCGCGAGCGGCAGTGCTCGTCGATACGCGTCCCAGTCCGGAGTGCCGCCGGACGCCCACGCAAAGACGTGTGAGTGTAGCCCCGTCCGGGGAGCCGTCGCCGCACCGAGAGCCACAAACACGGCGAGGAGTATCGTCGAGTTCGCAGCCGCGATTAACACGAGCGTCGGATACGACAGGACCGCCAGTTCGGGGATCGATCGGAGAGACGGTACGGAGTAGATCGCAAGCGCGGCGACGCCGATCATCCCGAGGACGTACAGCGCGACTGCGCCACGGGCGGCGGAACCCCACCCCGATGATTCGTTGTTCATACCTCTCCTCTTGATGGTTGATGCTCGGATAGGACGTCGAACGACCCCTCAATATCACCGAGCACAAGCAGCGCGTAGTACCGGAGATACGTCACGACGGGGACCTGCGCGAGCGTCCCGACAACGAGCATCGCCAGCCCGAACAGGAGTGCGAGTGCGACGAGAACGACGAACCCGACCGTCGACGACAACGAGACGGTCACGTGCGCGATCGCGGCGATGATGAGAATGGGGATGAGAAGCACGACTGCGACGATCCCGACCACGATCGAGGCGATGATCCCGGTCGCGACCGTCAACAAGAACGCGATCACGACGTATGCTAGATACTGTTTCCATGCGATCTTGATCGATCCCCAGAGACGACGCCACGCCGCGAGGACGCCCGAGTCTGCCTGAATCATGAGCGGCACGACGAATACGGTCGTGAGCCCCGACACCAACGCGTACAGGACGCCGATGAGCAACACCACCGGGATCCCAACGAGAAACGCCGTGGCCGGGATCGTGGGATCGCGTCCGGTCAGGATCGGGACAACGAGCAGTGCGAGCCAACCGACGAACAGCACGATCATCGGAAGCCCGATCGCGATCCGGAACCCGAACAGGCGGAGCCCCTGCCGCCAGCGCTGGCGCCAGTAGCGTCGGAGCGACACCTCGCCCGTGCGGAGCGACTCGATCAGTACGAACTCCATAATCGCGCCAATCAACGCGAATAGCCCTCCGAGAAGGAGTCCGGCGGCGACAAGTGCGACGACGAGCGTCACCACGTCGACTGGGAGGCTGAACGGGAGATCACCAGTAGAGACATCTCCCGGCGGCGTTGACGTGTTGAACTGAGCCGTCGGGAAGCTCACGCCGCTCCCGACGAAGAACACGACAAGCGCGAGCTTCAGCCAGCGGCGTACGGTAATCGGTGTCAGAAACTCTCGGGTGACACCAAACGCTTCTTCAACGTTTTCGACTGCGTGGAGGGCCATGGCTGGAGATACTCAAACTGAATAGTTAGCCCTTCTGGTGGTGGGCGTGATGTTCTGAGCGGTACACTCTTTTCAGTTCACCTCAAATTCTGTTCGAATGCCTGACAACGTTCTCATCGCCTTCGACGGTTCACCGCTTTCAGAGCGTGCGCTTACGTACGCTATCGAGAACTTCGCGGAGGCAACCCTCACCACGATATACGTCATTAATCCGATTGACTCGGTTATCGACGTGGAGGCCGGCGGCTTACCAGTCGCTGAAGACTGGTACGATAATGCCCGAGATCGCGCAACCAGAATCCACACGACGGCCACAGATCTCGCTGGAGAACACAATCTCGAACTCAATACTGTCACAGAAGTTGGTAGGCCCGCACGCGGGATCCTCGAATATGCCGCCGACCACGGGATAGATCAGATTGTAATGGGAAGCCACGGCCGCTCAGGCATCGATCGTACGCTCCTCGGCAGCGTTGCCGAGACTGTCACCCGCCGAGCACGGATCCCGGTAACGATCATCGGATGATTCGATCTGAACGAACGGATCGCATCTCAGGGGTTTCTGAGTGGCCGAGAACCCAAGCTCACCTACCGTCGAAGGAATACTCACTGGCATACCTAAAACGTCAAATCCCGGTACACTGTTGGTATAGAAAACGTGGCTGTTTCTGAATCTCCCCCACTTTCAACGTGTACCGTCCGCATCGAACGACGGGGTGGCCGTGGCGAAGCGGGCGCTCGGGCACTCGAACGACACCTCCAGGGTCTCTCCGGCATCCACGACGTGGCTGTCTCCTTCCGAACGGGGAGCGCTACGATCACCTATGATGAAGCAATCACATCCGCGGAAGCGATTCGAGAGGCTGTCCGCGACCGGAACGTCTCGATCCGAGACGGCTCTGAGACGGACACGGACGACGTGAGCACGCGGTCAGAACTCAGAGGGGAAGCGATGTTCGTCGGGCTGACGCTGCTCGGGATGGTGATCGGTCTGGTGACGGGATGGCTCGCCGGCCCATCACTCCTCAGGTGGACCGGCTATGGCGTCGCATATGTCTTCGGTGGTTGGTACGGGCTCAAAGGTGCGATCGAGACGCTCCGCCACCGTGCGGTCGATATCGACCTCCTGATGATCGTCGCGGCCCTCGGTGCGCTCTCGATCGGTGCGCCGTTCGAGGGCGCCATGCTCCTCTTCCTGTTCTCGCTGTCGAACACGCTCCAACACTACGCGATCGGGCGCTCACGCCGGGCAATCAAGTCTCTCATCGAGATGCGGCCGGACGAAGCTCAAGTGCTCCGCAACGGAGAGGAAATCACAGTTCCCATCGCCGACGTCGCTGTCGGCGACGTGTTCGTCGTCCGGCCCGGCGACCGCATCCCACTCGATGGAATCGTCACGTCGGGTGAGGGAACGGTCGATCAGGCCTCGCTCACCGGCGAGTCCGTCCCGGTGCCGAAAGAGTCCGGTGACGAGGTGTTCGGCGGGACGATCAACGAGAGCGGGAGCCTTGAGATCGAGGTCACACGGCAGGCCCACGAATCGGCGATCAGCCGTCTCATCAATATGGTCGAAAACGCGCAAAGCGAGAAGGCGCCGACACAACGGCTCATCGACCGCCTCGAACAGCCGTACGTTCTCGGCGTGTTCGCGCTCACGATCGCGGCGATCGCCATCCCGCTCGCGCTCGGAAGCGAGTTCACTAGCACGTTCTACCGCGCGATGACGCTTATGGTCGCCGCGTCGCCGTGTGCCGTCATCATCTCTACGCCGGCGGCGGTGCTATCAGCAATCGCCTCCGGTGGCCGGCAGGGCGTTCTATTCAAAGGTGGCGAACACGTCGAGACGGCCGCGAACATCGACGCGGTCGCGTTCGACAAGACGGGCACGCTCACGCGGGGCGAAACACAGCTGACGGACGTGTTCGTGCGGGACGGCCTCGCGGACGAGTCGCTGACTGCCGACGAGTTGCTCTCGCTCGCGGCCGCCGTGCAGGCCCGCTCGGAGCACCATCTCGCTCGTGCGACTGTAACGGAAGCGGACGATCGCGGACTGGACGTTCCCGATGGGCGACGGTTTCAGTCGGAGGCCGGGAAAGGCGTCTGCGCCGAGGTCGAAGACGGGACCATCCATATCGGGAATCGGAGTTACGTCGAGACTGTGCTCGAAGACGTAGTGATCGAGGGGCTCGAACCGGGTCTCGACCGGCTCCAGTCCCTTGAGGCGGAGGGGAAGACGAGCGTCCTCGTCGTACGCGAGCACGGCGACGATGTCACGGTACTGGGCTGGCTGGCGTTCACCGATACGGTCCGCCCTGGGGCTGTAGAAATGATCGAGGAGCTCCGGTCGCTTGGCGTGGAGCACATCGTCATGCTGACCGGCGACAACGAACGCGTCGCACAGCAAATCGCCGACGAAGTCGGTATCGACGAGGTGCAGGCGGAACTACTGCCGGAAGAGAAGGTCGCAACTATTGAAGAGCTGGTCGAGCGACACGAGAACGTGGCGATGGTGGGTGACGGCGTGAACGACGCACCGGCACTGGCGACGGCGACGCTCGGAATCGCCATGGGTGGCGCCGGGACTGACGTTGCACTCGAAACGGCTGACGTCGTCCTGATGGGCGACGACATCGGGAAGATTCCCTACGTGCTCGGACTCGGTCGCCGAACGCGCCGGACGCTGATAGTCAACCTCGCAATCGCCTTTGGTGCGATTGCGCTAATGGTTGGCACGATTCTGTTACGAGGTATCCCCTTACCGCTGGCCGTGGTCGGCCACGAGGGTTCGACGGTCCTTGTGTCCCTGAACGGGCTTCGATTACTCGGATTCCGCAGATAATCGGTCGCTGAAGGCGACTAATAAACCGATGACGCCGATCAGCAACAACTAGTGTCGCCGGGAGTCCACTCGCACGCATTCCCGGTAGTGAGGTCGTTCTCGTCGATATCTGCGGACAGACAGGCGTAGTTACAGAAATACGTGGGTGAGCCACACTCGTCATCGCAATCGCGGACGCAGATTGGATCGTGGTCGAAGATCCGGGATTCACAGTACGCACATATCTCGTCTGTTTCGGGTGTTGAGACAGTCGTCGACATACTCGTGCTGTGGAGCTGCCCACAGAAAACGTTTCTTCGGGCTGTGATCGGTGAAGGAGTCTCGATCACCCCCTCCTCCTCGAATTAGCAGTCTTCCCACCACTTTTTCGAACAGCGTTGAAGACAGTCTCCTGTTACAAATTCTCAGGTTTCGGTTCGCGTCGTCCGTCGATACCCTTCGTACAGGGCCGGTAATCCGAGAGGAAGTGCGAGGATTCCAAACCCGAGAAGGGCATATCGGTCTCTATCCTGGTGTCGCACGACGAGGATGGTCGTGACGATGCCAAATAGCGCAATGACGTAGGCTGTGTTGCTCCAGAGCACGTTGTAGGTCGAACAGTACAGCCAGCAAACGAACGTGTAGGCCGGGGCGTTCCAGGTCGGTGGATGGAGTTTCGGCCAGAAGAACCGACAGTACGTCGTCCATCCCAGTATTGCCACAGTCGGCAACCCGACGAGCCACACCGCTGCCCTACGATTCCCGTCGCCGTATCGCCGGTATCCAGCGAGAAAGAGTGCGGGAAAGCAGAAGACCCACAGCCAGATGCCGATAGTGTAGGTCACCGGCCAGTGCTCGATCCGGGGCTGTGCAACCGGCAGCCGTACTGACTCGGGCAGCGTCGCCCACGGGAACGAGGGGTCGGGAACAGGATTCGTGAGGAACGCGACCAGACAGAGGACTGTCCCGACGAGTAGTCCGTACAGACCCAGCGTCGTGTATCGGTCAAGCCACGCTGGAAGCTTCGGACGCGTCGACTGTTGACGGCGGTCGGAGAATCCGATCATCGGTCAAGTTTGCCGGACGGGAACTAGGTATCTCGTTCGAGTGCTTCGCGTCGCTGTTCGTATTCCTCGTCGGTCAGATCACCGCGGGCGTAGGCGAGCCGGAGCTCCTCGAGGGCTTGGTTTGAGCTACTCTCACTTCCCGTAATCGCGCGGTAGATGAGGTAGCCACCGCCGACGAGGGCGGCGAGGAACAGTAACTGCATCACGATGCCGACGATGAACATCCAGCCAGGCATCGTCCCGTCGCCCCACATATGACCGCCCCACGTACCACCCATCATCGGACCGAACCCCATCATTCCGAAGCCCATGAAGAACAACGGGACGATGAATACGGCGCCGATGATAACGAGAAGGAGCGTGACAAGTCGCGTGTCGTCTGAATTTGTCGGCATATTGTGATCCCTCCGTGAGTTTGGGTCTCAAGTAGTACTACGTCCTAACTATTCAATGCGGTTGTGCCTTCGACCTGCGTATTCCACCCACCGCTAATCTTTTGAATTCATACATGCCGCGGCTCTAACCCGAACTATCTGAAGGAAAACTGCAAAAGATGATCCACACGATGATACATCTATGCAGGTGACGATGGTTGAGGGTATCTTCGAAGCCCTCCGAATCGGTGTCGGGTTCCTCTGGACGGCGGCGTGGGCGATCATTATGGGCCTCACGATCACGAGTCTCGTCCAGGTCTACGTCTCCAAGGAGCGAATGGCACAGGTGCTGGGCGACGGTGATCTGAGTGGGCTCACCAAGGCGACCGCGTTCGGCGCGGCGAGCAGCGGCTGCAGTTTCGGCGCTGTCGCTATCGGGAAGGGACTGTTCAAGAAGGGAGCACACGCGGTCAACTTTCTCGCGTTTATGTTCGCGTCGACGAATCTCATCGTCGAGCTCGGATTGATGATTCTGATTCTGCTTGGTTGGGAGTTCCTAGTCGCAGAGTTACTCGGTGGACTCATTCTCATCGCTGTGATGGCAGTAATCGTCCACTTCACGCTCCCGGAGAATCTCTTCGACGAGGTCCGGGAGACGCTCAACGAGCGCGACCGTGAGACGGGTGTCACCGAAGACCCGACCTGCGGGATGGAAGGCAAAGACGAGTATACGCTCACGACCGACGGCGGTGAGACGCTCAAATTCTGCTCGGAGGGCTGTATGGAGACCTACCGCCAGGAGACGTCGAGTCGCGGCGGGTGGCGTGACGAGTTGTTGTCGTGGGGTGGCTGGTACAAAGTCGGGAATCAGTACCGCAAGGAGTGGTCGATGATCTGGAAGGACATCGTCGCTGGCTTCCTTATTTCTGGGTTCGTCATCGTCTTCGTCCCGCAGTGGGTGTGGAACACGCTGTTCATTCAGGGCGACGGCCTGCTCGTGACTGCCGAGAACGCGATTATGGGTGTCACCGTCGCCGTCCTCAGTTTCGTTGGCAGTATGGGTAATGTCCCGTTCGCCGTCGCGCTGTGGGGCGGTGGCGTCAGCTTCGCCGGGATCATCGCGTTCGTCTACGCCGACCTCATCACGATTCCCGTGCTGAACGTCTACCGGAAGTACTACGGCTGGAAGATCATGCTGTACATCCTCGGCGTCTTTTTCGTGACGATGGCGTTCACCGGCTTCCTCATGGAGCTGCTGTTCGACGCGCTGGGAATCGTTCCGGATCTGGCGGGCGGCGAGACGGCGACCGAGCAGACGTACTTCAAACTCAACTACACGTTCTATCTCAACCTCATCGCGTTCGCGCTCTCCGGGTTCCTGCTGTATGTTTATCGTCGCGGTCTCGGTGCGCCCGGCCAGTACCGCGACCCCGTCTGTGGGATGCGGACTGACGATAGCGAGCCATCGGCGACGCACGACGGCGAGACGTACTACTTCTGCTCGCAGACCTGTAAGGAGACGTTCGAAAAGGACCCAGATGAATTCGCCCATCAACACCCAGAGGCGGGAGCGTCTCAGGATCATGACCACCATTGAACATCGATTGGGGATATCGAATTTGTGGGGCCGCCAGCCCCGTGATTGCGTTGGCCAATCAAAACTGGTACAGCAATGTCTCACGAACTCTCACATATGAGCAAGTGTCCCGGAGGATCGAGGTGGAGAAAATGAATCGACGGCGAGCCGATACCGTAGCCGGTGCCTTGGTCGCTGCCGTCCTCATAGTCGGTGGTGTGCTCACCTGGCAAGCGTACCAGCAACAGCAGGCCTTCGAGCAGATGGGCTCGATGATGGGTACGTCGATGGGTGCGGTTCACGGAACGAACCCACTCTTGTACGTTCTCGGAACGCTTCTTGTTTCGGCTGTCGTTGGTGGGGGCTATCTCGTGGTTCGGGACGAGTTCACTACCACAGAGGTAGCCGATCGCTCACAGACTGGCATGGCGAATCAAACCGATTCTGAGAGTATCGAATCGCAGGATTGGCCCGTTCAACCAGAGGGAAAAATCAATCCGGAGTCCCAGCCACAGGCTCGCGTATTGGACCTCTTGCCGGATGATGAACGCCGAATTCTCGAACCGGTCCTCTCGTCGCCCGGTATCACACAGATCGAACTCCGGGATCGCTCGAACTTCTCGAAAAGCAAGGTCAGTCAGACGGTGAGTGCCCTCGAGAAGCGCGGCTTACTGTACCGCGAGCGACAAGGGCGAACGTATCGCATCTATCCGAGCGACGACTTACAACAGAAACAGGCGAACTAGCGGGGGATTCTCGGGAATCCATGATCGTTCACCGTATCGCCCGGCCTAAACTCGGAACGAGGATGGCCGTATGAACGTCTCTCATCGCGAGGCCTTTACTCGCTGACCGCGAAAACAAAGGCAATGACCTCCTCGGGACTTTCTCGCCGTAAACTCCTCCAATTATCGGGGATCTCGACTCTCGGAGCGCTTGCGGGGTGTGCCAGTCCGCTACCAGGCACCGACGATGGTGGGGGTCGTGCGGTGACCCCTCGTCCAACTGTCACAGCTGATCCAGATACATCGGTCAGCCTCACTGCGACGTCTGGGACCATTCGACCAGCTTCGGATACGTCGACGACTACGTGGCTATACGATGGACAGTATCCGGGCCCAGAGTTGCGCGTGCAGGAGGGTGACGTGCTCAGCGTAGAACTGGCTAATGACCTGCAGGAGGAGACGACGATTCACTGGCACGGGATTCCTGTTGCGAATCCGGTCGACGGCGTCCCGAACGTGACGCAAGAGCCGGTTGCATCCGGTGATACATTCACATACAAGTTCCGTGCTGAACCCGCTGGGACGTATTTTTACCACAGCCACGTCGGACTCCAACTCGATCGTGGATTACTCGGCCCTCTGATCGTTGAAGAACGTGACCCACACGTCGAGTACGACCGCGAGTACGTCGTCGTGCTCGACGATTACCTCTCTGGAGAACCTCGTCTTCCGTCGGACGGTGGGATGGGTGGCGGTGGAATGGGTGGAATGATGGGAGACGTTCGACCGCCATACGAGGGGCTTTTGATCAACGGTCAACTGCCCGAGAATCCCCCGACGTTCGACGTAACGGAGGGCGATCGGATTCGCTTTCGGTTCGTGAATGCCGGCAGTGCGACAGTCTTCGGTGTGCGAATCGCTGGACACGAGATGTCGGTGACCCACGCCGATGGCCAGCCCGTCGAACCGGTTGAGGCCGACTCGTTCGTTTTTGGTGCTGGTGAACGGTACGATGTCGTCGTGGAAGCGACGAATCCGGGGCGATGGTTCGTTCAGGCGAACGCACTCGACGGGAACGAACCACCGGCCAGAGCTGTCGTTGAGTATGAATCCACTGACGGTTCGAGCACTCCACAGCCTCCATCATCTTCGAGTAACAGATTGGAATACGGCGACCTGCAAGCACTCTCCTCGCTCGACGGTGTGAGTGGAGATCCCGACCGGACGTTCGATCTGACGCTCTCTCGCGGTAGAAACCAGTCCTACACGTGGACGATAGACGGACAAGCCTATCCGGATGCCGACCCGCTTCAGATTCGGCCTGGGGAACACGTCCGAATTCGGATGACCAATCAGAGCCCGGTCATCCATCCGATGCACCTTCACGGCCACTTCTTCCAGGTCGGCAACGCGATCAAAGACACGGTTATGGTCCCTGGACATCGAGGACAGGTGACACTGGACTTCCACGCGGATAACCCCGGTCGGTGGTTGTTCCACTGTCACAATCTGTACCACCTCGATGCGGGGATGGCGCGTGTTATGGAATACGTCGAATGAGTGGGTTGAGACTCGATTTCTGGTTGATCAATCTGTGGCCCGTGTGGTCTTAGTCCCGTTCCGAACGAGGCGTTGAGTGCCATCCCGGCGAATTCGAGCCGGATGAACGCTCTTATTTCTGAAACACGATTAAAACGCTGTATACACGTTCTCGAACGTTCTCCTGCGTGAGTTCACGCCCATCGTCATAACTCCCGAGCGGTCCTACGAGTAACCGAGGAGAAAGACAATGACCAACTTCAAACTCGGCGGCTGGCTGCTCGTGGCGCTCGCTCTCGTCGGACTCGTGGTCGCCTCCCCCGTGGTCAGCGCACACGGTACCGACACGACAGCTGACGACGCGCCCACGGACAACGCTACCGCTGATGACTGGGCTGCTTGGATGGAGGCGCAGATGACCGAGCACATGGGCCCTAGTAGCTTCGAGTGGATGGAGACGCACATGGGTGTGACCGTCGACGAGATGGGCCAAGACATGGCTGACAACGACTACAACGGCGGGATGTACGGGCAGGGCCACTGCTGACGGCCTCTGACCGTTTCGATTGCTTCAAACGACAACCACGGTTCACCAACTCAGGATAATGACGCAACTTACCACTCATCTCGGACGCACTGCTCGCCGCCTCGCGATCCTCGCCATCCCGCTGCTGGTCGCGGCGACTGGAACGGCTGCCGCCCACGGCGGCGGGAGCTATGGCGGCGGGATGATGGGCGGAAGCGGCTGGGGCCTCTTCGGCGGAGCGATGGGGCTCTGGGGACTCCTCTGGATGGGACTCCTCATCGCCGTTCCGCTCTACCTCGTCTATGCGCTCCTCAACCGAGGATCCGGTGGGAACGATGAGCAGTCGTTGTCGGTTCTACGCGAGCGGTACGCCCGTGGCGAGATCGACGACGATGAATTCGAACGGCGGCGAAAACAGCTCGAACGTACCGGATGATCGGAACGGCTGCTGTTCCAGCCGAAACACTGCCCTCCACAACGATTGCTGTTGGGCACCCAACGGTTAACCCCGCGGACGGGGTATGATATTCCATGGAATACACAATACAGACCACAGTCACTGGCGAATTCGACGACGTCGTTGATGCAACGAACGCTGCACTCACGGACGAGGGATTCGGTGTCCTCTGTGATATCGACATTCAGGCGACACTCAAGGAGAAGCTTGGCGAAGAGTTCCGTCAGTATCGCATCCTCGGTGCGTGTAACCCTCCGCTAGCATACGAAGGGTTAACCGAGGAAATCGAGCTTGGTGCGCTCTTGCCCTGTAACGTCATCGTCTATGAGACTGATGACGGCGACATCGTGGTGAGTGCGGTCGATCCGGAGCAGTTGGTCGGGATTGCTGATAACGACGCGCTTGATCCCATCGCAACCGAGGTCACCGAGCGATTTGATCGTGTACTGGCAGCTGTTAGAGACGAGTTCGACCCCGCGTCGGAGGCCTGATCGTCGATGGCTTCATCGAATCAACTGGACACAACGACGATACTGCTACTGATCCTCGGAGCGTTCATCCTCCTTCCGTTGCTCATGATGGGGATGGGCTTCGGCGGGA
Source organism: Halorubrum sp. CBA1229 (assembly GCF_003721435.2). NCBI lineage: Archaea > Methanobacteriati > Methanobacteriota > Halobacteria > Halobacteriales > Haloferacaceae > Halorubrum > Halorubrum sp. CBA1229. Next base: position 155,355 of record NZ_CP054586.1, read on the forward strand.
TGATGGGATACGGGGGAATGATGGGCCAGTACGGTAGTACCGGCGGCTGGTGGCCCGTCATCGGAATGCTTGTGCCACTCGTTTTCTTCGTTGCGCTTCTCGGCGGTGGCTTCCTCCTCTTCAGACGGGTGAGCGAAACACAAACGTCCCACAATCCCGCGATGGAAGAATTACGTCTGGCGTACGCCCGTGGCGATCTCACGGACGAAGAGTTCGAATCCCGCCGAAAGAAGCTCGAACAATCAGAGTGAGCATATTCTAAACTACACCTACAGAATATATTCACAATTCAAAGCTTGTGCCCCACTACAGCAGTCTAATCAAAAGAGAAATCCGCTAAAGAGAGGAGACCGTATGTATCCCTGTATGACGACAACCATCACCGTGGAAGGAATGTCGTGCGGTCACTGTGAGCAGACGGTCGAAGAGGCGCTCCAAGATGTCTCCGGCGTGGCTGACGTGACCGTTGACAGGGAGAGTGAACAGGCGAGCGTCGATGGTGAGGTAGACGTCACGGCTCTCGTGGAGGCCGTCGAAGACGCAGGGTACACCGCTCACGCCTAAGTATCGCGATCGACAGATAGCACGGTCTGCTTCGAGAAAAAAGCCTGACTTTGGATTTTGCCTACGCTGGTCCTGCTGTACAGTTTCAGGGGCGAAGATTCAGGGAGCCGGCGGGTCCACCTCTAAAGAGAATATGATCTATGGCCGACCACAAAGATACAGATGAGAATCCTTCGGGAGGAGAACACCAGCAGGACGACAGTCACCAGCAAGAACACAGCGAACACGATGAAGCAGCCGCTGAGGCAGACGAACCACGGGTAGAACAGGAGCTACTGGAGGACGAGGCTCACCCTGCTACGGCGGAGGGTGAGGCGCTCCACGAGCACCACGATCACGCCGGCCACGAGGGCGAAGGAGACGACCACGGCACTCACGAAGGGCACGGTGAGGGACATGGCGGGATGCACGAAGGCCACGAACAGATGTTCCGCCGGCGCTTCTTCGTTTCGACACTCCTGTCGATACCCGTCCTCCTGTACAGCGAAATGCTCCAGGAGTGGCTCGGGTTCTCCGTCCCCACTTTCCCGGGGAGCGAGTGGATCAACCCCGTCTTCGCGGTCATTGTCTTCGCCTACGGTGGGATTCCATTCCTCCAGATGGCGGTCCCGGAGCTGAAAGACCGGGCGCCGGGGATGATGACGCTGATCTCGATGGCCATCTCGGTCGCGTTCGTCTACAGTCTCGCGAGCGTGATTTTCCCAACACAGTCGGCATTCTTCTGGGAACTCGTGACGCTCATCGACATCATGCTGCTCGGCCACTGGATCGAGATGCGGTCGGTGCGCCGTGCCTCGAGCGCCGTCGACGAACTGGCGAAACTGATGCCGGACACGGCGGAACGACTCACCGATGACGGCGAGACCGAAGAGGTCCCTGTCAGTGAACTCTCCGAGGGCGACCGCGTGCTCGTCCGACCGGGCGCGAGCGTGCCCGCCGACGGCGTCGTCGAGGAGGGCGATTCGGACGTCAACGAGTCGATGATCACCGGCGAGTCGAAACCAGTCTCGAAAGACCCCGGCGACGAGGTCATCGGCGGCACAATCAACGGCGACGGCAGTCTCCGCGTCCGTGTTGGCGCAACGGGCGAGGAGACGACGCTCGCGGGCATTATGCGGCTCGTCGAGGAAGCCCAGCAGAGCAAGTCCAAGACCCAGGTGCTGGCCGACCGCGCGGCTGGCTGGCTGTTCTACGTTGCGCTCGGGGCGGCAGCCGTGACCGCAATCGCGTGGACGGTCGCGGTTTCGTTTGACGCGACCGTCATCGAGCGCGTCGTGACGGTGCTCGTCATCGCCTGCCCACACGCTCTGGGACTCGCAATCCCGCTGGTCGTCGCGATCAACACCTCCCTGGCGGCGCGCAACGGGATGCTCGTCCGCGACCGGATCGCGATGGAGGACGCACGGAAGCTGGACGCCATCATCTTCGACAAGACGGGGACGCTCACCGAAGGCGAGCACGGCGTCGTGGATATGGCGACCGTCGAGGGCGTCGACGAGGACGACGCGCTCGCACTGGCGGCAGCTGTCGAGAGCGACTCTGAACACATGATCGCGCGAGCCATCCGCGAGGCAGCTGACGAGCGTGATCTCAGTGCCCCTGGTGCGTCCAGCTTTGAGGCAATCAAAGGGCGAGGGGTCCGGGCGAACGTCGACGGCAATGAGGTGTACGTCGGCGGTCCGAATCTGCTCTCACAGCTCGATAGCGAGGTTCCGGGCCACCTCCAGCGGTTTGCTGACGATGCGGGAGAGAACGCCCAGACGGTGGTGTATCTCGTCCGTGATGGAGAGTTGATCGCCGCGTTCGCGATGGCCGACGTGATCCGCGAGGAGAGTTTCCGCGTCGTCGACGCCCTCCACGATCTGGGGATCGAAGTGGCGATGCTGACTGGCGACTCCCAGGACGTCGCCAACGCCGTCGCAGACGAACTGGGCATCGATACGGTGTTCGCGGAAGTCCTCCCCGAAGACAAAGACGAGAAAGTCCAGGAGCTCCAAGACCAGGGGAAGCTGGTGGGGATGGTCGGTGACGGCGTGAACGATGCGCCGGCGCTGACGCGAGCCGATGTCGGCATCGCCATCGGGAGCGGTACCGACGTCGCCGTCCAGTCGGCGGACGTCATCCTCGTCCAGAACAACCCCATGGACGTCGTTCGGCTGGTGAAGCTCAGTAAGGCGAGCTATCGGAAGATGCAGGAGAACATCGTCTGGGCCGCCGGCTACAACGTGTTTGCGATTCCGCTCGCAGCAGGCGTCTTGGCACCGATCGGGATTCTGCTGTCTCCCGCCGTGGGCGCCCTCCTGATGTCGCTGAGTACGGTGATCGTCGCGGTCAACGCACAGATGCTTCGGCGCGTGGACCTGTCCATTCCCGAGCTTCCGAGCGGGACACCATCGACGGAGGTACAGCCCGCTGACTGAGCCCCATTCTGGCTACTTCAAGAAGAATTCCGCCGTGTTGACCGTCACTTCGAACAGTTCTATGACTCGACTGGGCCGGAATCTCGCGTGAAAACTTCGAACCTTTATATAGTGGACAGGTGAATTCCGCGATGGAATGTCTGACCTAATCGTCAAAGCAGCCGTGAAGGACGCACTCTCGGACAACAACGTCTCGGCAGATTTCTACGACGCCCTCAATGAAGAGGTCGCCGAACTGCTCGACGACGCCGCGGAGCGTGCCGAGGCCAACGACCGGAAGACGGTCCAGCCCCGCGATCTGTAGGCCTACATAACGCAGCCAAGCCCGTCACTCGAACGTAGCTTTTTGAGGTTCCTGTTCAGAAGTTAGGAAACGAAGATGGCGGACGCACCGGATACCGAACGGCAGGCGGTCGAACCCGACGCGAAAGAGGTCCTCAGCGTGTCACAGCTGAACGACCGGATTGCGTCAGTCGTCGAGGATGCGCCTGCCCTCGACGGTGTCCGCTGTATCGGCGAAGTCACCGATCTCCACAAAAACAGTACGGCACTCTACTTCACCCTCACTGACGGCGACGCCGAGCTCCCATGTATGATCTGGGCGAACCGCTATCGGAAGATGGACGCCGAGCTCGAGGATGGGACCGAGGTCATCCTCGAAGGCGATATCGACTACTGGACTGAAGGTGGGAAAATCGACCTCAAGCCGTGGGAGGTGATCGTCGTCGGCGACGGCGACCAAGCAGCTGCTGTCGAGCGGCTGCGAAGCGAACTCGAAGAGCGTGGCTGGTTCGACGACGAGCAGAAACAGCGCCCGCCGGCGTTCCCAGAGCGAGTCGGTGTCGTGACCTCCCTCCGGGGCGACGCTCGCTACGACATCCAGAGCGCGATCCACGAGCAGGACCCCACCGTCGACATCCTGGTGAAGGATGCGACCGTCCAAGGGTCAGAGGCCCCGACGTCGATCGCGAACGGGATTCACCATCTGGACCGCTCCGAGGACGTCGATTCGATTATCGTCGGCCGCGGCGGTGGGAGCGATTCGAACCTTCAGGCGTTCAACACCGAGCGGGTCGCGGAAGCGATCTTCACCGCGAACACCCCGATCGTCACGGCAATTGGCCATACTGACGACCGACTGATCGCGGACCGGGTGGCGGATATGGCCGCGATCACACCGACAGCGGCCGGCGAGTACATCGCCAAGTCTCGGAATGACTTCCTGGCTAGCGACATTGACCCGCTTGAGCAACAGCTTGAGGCCGCGTACGAGACGTTTGAACAGGAGCACGAACACGAACAGGAATTGGCCGAGGCAGTCGAAGAGGCGACCGCGCCTGAGGGTCTGTCGCCGGTTTACTACAAGGTTGCAATTGTCGTGCTCCTAGTGCTGTTGCTGCTCATTACTGCACTCTGGCTGGGGGTGATCTAAGCGATGGCGAAAGACTCGGACATCAGAAGTCGGATGAACCGCATCGAAGAGATTATCGACCAACTCGATGCGGATGAGGTATCACTTAATGAAGGGAGTGAGCTGTACGAGGAAGGGCAGGAGTTGCTGACTGAAATCCGCGAGCGACTCCACGAAGGCCAGGGCGAGGTCATCGAGATCGAATGAGGAACGGGGACAGTATCGACCGTTTCTCCGCGTTAACCAACAGTCTGCGGTTAATCACGAGCTTGTTGGTTCAGGTCGCTGGCCACGGCTACCCTTCAGGCTTAACTGCGATGTCCTCCCATCTCGAACTGTTCGACGGTAGTTCCAATGTTCCATGAGACGGTTCTGATATTCGGCGTCTACCTACTCGCGTGTGGTGTGGCGTGGATCCTCCACGAGTCCGCACACTACGCCGTTCACAGGCTCTATGCGGAATCAGTCTCGTTCGGTGTCAATCGACGTGGTCCATACGTCGACGCCGTTTACGCCCCGTCTGCTCCGACAGTCGCTATCCGACTCGGTTCGATCGCGCCGACTCTCCTCTATACCCCTATTGTCGTACTCGGAATTGGAGCCTATCTCTCGTCGAATCCGGTTCCACAGTTGGATCCAGTCGGGTGGTCGCTTGTCGCCGTTCCCCTCGTGATTTTGACTTTTCCGACTGGTGCTGATATCCAAGCGTGTCTCAACGCCTCAGAATAGCGTTTTTTAACGTGTATTCGGTCGGCGTCAGACAAACACTTCATTAGTTACATAGTCAGATTTTAAGAAAGTCATTGGCCGTCAGTATTTAGTAGATAAGACGCAAGTATGTGCAAATGTATCATGGCACAAGCCAGTCCCCGCAGTACCCCCCGTGAAACTGATATGGACGAGCGGTCCTCCGTGTCAGTTGAAGCGTGGTTGGAGGCGGTCAGTAGAGAACTGGATCCCGCCGAGTGCGAGGACCTCTCCGAACTCGGCATCTACTCGATCCACGAACACAGCAGCGCCCGCACGATCACCCTTCCCGAGGACGCGGACGAGTTCGAGGACGCGACGACGGTAAAGCAGTACTATTTCGAGGGCGAGGATTGCCCGCTTCTCATCGTTGCTCCGCTGCAGGTCTAAGTCGCCCTGTGGGTCGCAGATCAGCAGTCGGTGTCATCTTCTTTGTGGTCGGAATAGAACTGGATGAGGTACTGGAATCGACCTGTATCACTCGTGAATGAGTCGAGTTCTTCCTGTAACCACTCGTATTTGTCCTGCGGGATTCGCATATTGATTCGGGCCACATCGTCGCTAACATCCGAGCTGGAGTTACTGGCGCTGGTTGCTGTGTCTGCGTCTGACATTAGTTCGACCCAAGCTATGCGGTCGCATATATCCCAGTAGAATGAGAACTTCTCTATAGAACTTGGAGAACTTTGAAGATCTCCAAATTCATTCAAATTTTCTGACCTCTTTTGGTCGTGCTATCCTTTCCCACAAACGATGTGTGCTAAGGTCCCCTCCGGCGAGACGCCGGCCAGTACTGAGGAATCGACGTCCGTCATTCGGATCATCCACAGGTCCATCGGCCCGATTCTACTGGCGCTCCTCCCGCTGATCCTGTTGGTGGGGACGGCGGCCGCACAGTCGGATCCGGGGAGCGCATTCTGCGACTCGAACATGGCCGACACCATCCAGAATATCTTCACCATCATCCAGTTCGGTGGGCCGCTCATCGGCGGCGTCCTCGCGCTCGGAGCGACGGTGGCGATCCCGTTCACCCGTCGCTCGGACTGGAAGAAGGAGATGAAATCTGTCCGGAATCAGGGCCTGCTCTGGGGCGTGATCGTCGCCCCTCTCGGGACGGAGATCGTCCAGTTCATCCTGAACAACATCGTGGTCGGTGGCACGAGTTGTGGGTTCTAACTACGCAACAGGATTCGCACTCGTCATGTCCGCCGTCCTCGTCGCATCGACAGCCGCCGTTCCAGTGGGCGCCCATCCCCCGAATAGTACTGACCACGGCGTTCCGGAGGAGACCTTTCACAAACTGTGGTCGGGGGATCAAGACGGTGCGACCGACGGTGCGAATCTGAGTAACGGGTCGGCGGTCGAGCAGCTTGGCGAGGGGACCGATGTCCCGTTCGATTCGCCCCCGCGGGCAGTCGAGCAATGGAACCGGGGCGACCACCAGGAGTTCCCGGCGACCAACAGCTCCGTGTCGATCCATCCACCAGATGCGGACCTCACCAGCGACCAGTTCATCAAGGAAGCCTATACTGAGGTGTTCGCCGTTCAGCCGTCCACCCGAGCGCGCCTCTCGTCGTCCAGACAGCCGCTTTACGTCGCTCCAGACGGGACGATCCGCGGGACCGTCGATTACCGGGTGGCAGTGCCGCCTGACGACACCTCCGGCGATCGACGCGTCTACTGGAGTCTGGAGAGCCATCAGGTTGAGGGGACGAGACTCCTCGTCGACGGCGACGAAGAGACGACGGCTGGTGGTTCCCACACGCCGGCACTGTCGTACTCCTTGGATGGATACGCCGGCGAGGACCATCAGCTCACGCTCCAGGCGAACATCTCGGTCCGACTTCGGAAGGAGGTCGAAGTTTGTACAGCTCACAACGACGAAGGCGATTGTACCAACTGGGAGAGTTCCGTTTCATACCCGACCGAGACCGTCACGGTAACCGATTCCATCGGGGTAACGAAGTACGACCTCGCGGTATCAGGGTTCATCGCGGAGTATCCGAACGGTGATCTCGGCCTCGTCGTTTACAAGAATCAGCCGTGGCTTGGCTACCAGCTGCCCAACGGTGACGTCCGAGGCGTCTGGCGGTTCTACTCAGCCCGAGACAAGGACTGGGATACGCTGGTCTACAGCTCGGACGACGGACAGCGGACCGCCCACTCACCGCTCCATCCACTCCAGGTGAACTCGTACCCCATCGAGACGGGGCCGACGCCGTCGCCCCGCCGGAACGTGACAATACTGGATGTATACGGCACGTCGACGTCGCCGCCGACACTCCCATCGAGCGTCCACTTGGACGTTCTCACGGAGCCGTACACGGCCAGCTACGGCATCGCGACGCGAGCCACGACCGACGAACAGCCCGAGACCGTCCGTGCGTGGGGACTCGTCAGAGGGGTTGAGGCGGAACGACCCGCCGATGAGTTCGCTCGAATCCAGATCTACGAGAGCAACCTCACCCTGGAGGTGATGAACCAGACTGAAGACACCGTCACCGTCCGGGTTACGCTCCTGAACGCGAATACCGACGCACCAATCAACACCGCCGAACGGGACGGCTACGTTGTCGTCAACGGGCAGCGTGTGAACACGACCGGGAACGGAACCGTCAGGATGACGATTGAACGTTCCCCTGGCGGTGTTTCGGCCCGATACGAACCCGGCCACTGGTGGCTCAATCCTCCCGGCTATACCGGCGACTCGGATACTGTCCTGCTGCAAGGCTCGGTGCTCCAGCTGGTGTCGACGCTGTTCCGGATCGGCGTTCCCGTCTCGCTGTTCCTCCTTGCAGTGTTCTTCATCGATCGGATTACAGGGTGGCGTATCTGGCCCCCGTGGAGGTCACTATAATGATCAGAGAACATTCAGAATCCCATGACCGGAATTCGGAACGGTGGATTAGTCGACGCCGTCTTTTGGCTTCGTCTGGAACAGCCCTGCTTGCAGGAGTAGCAGGGTGTTCCGGAACCGATGGTCCCGGCAACCAGACTGAATCCCCAACAGATTCGTCCTCAACGTCGCCGTCTACAGATTCGGTATTTGAGGAAATCAGCTTCGCGGGACCCAACCTCGTGGTGACGCTGGCTGATGATCACGACGTCGACCAACTCAATCTGATTGGTCCAGATGGTACTACGTTCGAACAGTCAACCGTTGCACAGGGAGCTACAGGAGTCGAAATACAGATCGTCTTCAAGACTGGTGGGACGTACTCTGCCGGCGAGTACGAGTTAGTCGCCATTTCGGGCGAGACATCTGAGTCGATGTCGCTGGAGATCCGGCCCGATATCCAGATTGTCGATGTCGAACCGGAGTTCGATGAAGATGATGGCTACAGTAGCGGTCGGCTCTTTGTGACGGTCGAGAACGTCGGTACTGGTCCCTCTTGGGTGTATAATATTGGCTTCCGGAATGCGCCGTATCGGAACGCACCTGAGGTCATCGAAGGAGACGGCGTTGCTGATACAACGTTCGAGCGTCCGGAGGCGAGCGAAGAATTCCTCAGCCCCGGTACTGAACGGGAATTCCTGAAACAACGGGGTGTTCTCGTCATCGATGACAACGACGATGCCTCATGTCAGAGTGATACTACAGAATTAACCGTCGTTGTTCAGACCCCACACGGAGATATTGAGCAACCGATTCGGGCAGAGCTGTCCGGTGGATACCATATCGACGACCAAGGCGCGATCCAACACCCGTGTAAAGACGTCCAGATTGAACTACTGGACGGGGGTGGAGACAATGCGTAGTCCCGTTCGCTTCCTAATTCGCTCTATCGTCGTCTTCTTCGGGCTACTGAGTACGGGCACTGCTCCGGTTTTAGCTCAAAGTGACGGGGGCAGCGATGGCGGTGCCCTTGGAGACATTATCATCAACGCTATCCAAGAACTCCTTGAGATACTCTTCAGCCCCATAGAGACCGTCATCGAAAATCACGGTGATGCAGTCTTGCGGACAGTGGTGGGTACTCCCCATCCAGATTCGGTGTTCAATCAGCCGACGAACGCAGCGTGGCCTGGAATTTACGACTACTACTGGGAGATGATCATCCCGCTTTCGCTATCGCTGTACGGTCTCTCGCTTGGGATCGTCATTTTCCTTGAATCGACGAGCCACTTGTTCAACGGATACCATCGCTCGAAGCTCAAGAAACGCGCCTTCGCTGGATTGCTCGGTATCTTGTCGTGGTGGTGGATCTCAGCGCTCTCGTTGCGATTTATGGATGCATTAGCTGGGTTCCTCGTCCCCTCGGTGTCAGAGATCTCGCTATTCCAGACGCTGTCGTTCACTGGAATGGGTGTGCTCGGCACAGTTGTTGCTCTCTCAACGAATTTGCTCCTATTCGTGTTGATCGGCCTGATTTACCTCGCGAGACAGCTGGCACTCTACCTATTCGTGTTCCTGATGCCACTACTCATCGTATTCTGGATCCCTGGCGTCGGGCCGTTCGCCCTAGTCTCGAAATTCATGAAGAAGTTGGCTGGATTCTACGTCCCTTTCCTGTTTATGACGGTTCCAGTTGCTCTCCTGTTCCGTCTCGGGGACATCTTGGGGACGAGCTTCGGCCCCTCAGCCGGTGAGTTCGGGGCTTGGTTGACGGCACTCGTTATCCCGCTTCTCGCCGTTGCCTCCCCGTTTGTTTTGTTCTGGCAGGCCGGGGCGTTGTTCTTCATCGCCGACAGGGCGGCCAGACATATGTCTGCTGAGAAGGCCCGTAGTCGGTTGTCTAGAGGACGTGAACAAGTCCAGTCGGCCAAACAGGGTGGGAGAAACTTCGTTCGAGGAGTGCGCAATGAGCCCGCAGTCAAGAGCGGTGGCCAATACGTCTTGAACTCTGGTGAGTCGAGAGCCCACTCTACCGGCCAACGACTCAATACGACTGGGTCTCGCCTCCGTGAAGCACTCACCGACGGCAGTGGTGGGGGTGGAGGAAACAGCGGAGGCGGAGGTCTCGACGACGGAAGTGATGGTTCTACGGCCGGCTCCACCACCAGCGAGGATAGTAGTGGGAACGATGGAGGCGAAGAATTCGATCGAGACGATGCGTTCCGGGATCCCCAGACTCGGAACCGGAATCGAGATTCTGCAGATGACCCGCCACGCTACATCCACTAACAACCCATGAGCTCCGCAACTGACCCCGCAAAACGAATTCCGAAGTCGCTCGGTACCGACACCCAGTTCCTCGGGAAGTACTCGCTGACGGACCTCGCCGTCGCCGGTCTTCCCGGTGTACTGGTAGTCCTGGTGACGCAGGTCGTTATCCCACCGTCGCTCACCGTTCGCGGCATCCGGGTGTCCGCGCTGACCATCCCACTCGCAGCGATTGCAATCGCCTTCGGTGGGCTGTTCGTCTACCTCACCCCCGGCTATACCAACAGTCTCGACTGGCTCGGCCTGTTCGTGAACTTCCACCGCAGCGAGACAGAGATTGCCCACGAGGAGGCGAAGGAGTACACCCACGTCGAGCGCGTCTACCCGCGACACGACGCCATCGAGCGGACGGACCGGGCCCTTGTCGGAGCCGTTCAGGTGTCGCCACCGACGATGGCGCTCGCGACCGACGAGGAGTGGGCGCAGAAGGCAGAGGCCTTCCAGGATTTCGTCAATACGACTGTCGAGTTCCCGATCCAGATTTACTCGACGACGCAGGCGTTCCCCGCCGACGAGTACGTCGGGCGGTACGAAGACCGGTTGAGCGACCCGGACGTCAAATCGAACGAGAAACTCCAGGCGCTCATCGAGCACTACGTCGACTGGTACGACCGGGAGCTGGCGCAGCGTCAGATGACCATTCGCGACCACTACGTCCTGATTCCAGTGCGACCTGAGGAGGTCCGATACGAACGGGCCAGCCTCCTCGAAAAGCTCGCTGGGATTCCTGTACTGGGCATCCTCATCCAGATTGTCACGGCGCCGCCGGAGGAGGAAGAGCGAGCCGCGATGCTCGAGGAACTGGACGAGCGGCGCCGGCGGGTCGAGCGCGGCCTCCGCGGCATCGAGGGGTGTGACACGCGCCCCGTTGATGCGGCCGAACTCACCCGCCTCATCGCGGAATACTGGACCGGCACGGAAATCGAGTACGGCGACCCCGAACAGGTGCTTCGAACGTCCCCCGTCATCAACAAGTCATGATTGGAAACCTGCTTCCGTTCACCAGATCGGATAGTTCGGAAACCGACGACGAGGCCACGGCAGACGAGGCCCCCGACGAAGAGGGGGAAGATGCTGAATCACAGTTTACTGTGGACTACGAGGCCGACGGTGAGGCAGTCGACGGCATCCCCGAGATCCATCAGACCGTCGTCTCGCCGTCGAGTATCGAGCGAACGCCCAGCGCCCTCCGGACTGACACCCAGTGGGCGCAGAGTCTGTGGGTCGGTGAGTATCCCGATGCGCCGATGGATGGCTTCCTCGAAAAACTGTACGCGGCCGCCGAGACCCAGCAGACGGATGTCAGCATCCACATCGATCCTCGTGATACGCGAGAGACGTTGGATTCGCTGGAGAACAAGATCGAGGACCTCGAAGCCGACTACGAGTACCTGACCGAGAAGCATCGTGCGAGCGCCCGGGGCGTCGAGAAAGACCTTGAGGACCACCAGGAGATGTACGACGTCCTTCGGAACACGACGATGCAGGCGTTCGACGTCTCGATGTATCTCACGGTCAGGGGCAACGATCGCGAGAACATCGACGCCGAGTCAGTGTCGACGACAGCCCGACAAGCGCCTGCGAATCTGACGCCGGTGACGCCCCGGTGGTCACAGCTGAAGACGTTCACCTCAGCGAGCCCGATCGCCCTGGATCAGTTCAACGAGACGCTCGACAGCAAGACGCCGATGCTCGGCGGGGCAGTCGGCGCGATGTTCCCCTTCGTTTCCGGTGCGTTTGCGGAACCCGGCATCGAGTACGGAACGTACGCGCTGAATTCGAGTCCGCTCATCCTCGACCGATTCAAGCGGCAAACCGGTTACTGTATGATGGTTATCGGCCGGCTCGGCGCGGGCAAATCGTTCGCGACGAAGCTCCGGCTGGTGCGGCGGGCGATGTTCGACGAGGATACAGTCGTCATTATGCTCGACCCGATGCGGGGGTTCGCTGGCGTCAACGAGGCGCTCGATGGCGAGCGGATCACGGTCGGTGGGCGGAGGGGCCTGAACCCGCTGGAGATCAAACCGACGCCCGACCAAGTCCTGAAGGAGGTCGACGACATCGACCCGTGGGGCGAGCAGATCAACTGGGTGATGACCTTCTTCGCGACGTTCTTCGAGCACGTCGCAGACCATCCCCTCGGCGAGCGCAACCAGACGCTCCGGCGGGCCGTCCAGGAAGCCTACGAGAAGCGCGGGATCACCCGCGATCCAGAGACACACACCCGGGACTCGCCCACCATCCACGACATCATCACGGTCCTCGAAGAGATGGTCGAAGATCCCGAGGAGTACGGCTACGTCACGGATGGGGAGCAGGAAGCCGTCCAGTCCGATGCCCAGTCGCTGCTGAAGGATCTCCGGCCATCGTTCCGCGAAGGCGGTGAACTCGAGAATCTGGCCCGCCCCTCAGAGTTCGACCTCGATTCGAAGGTCATCTACCTCGATCTCCACCAGGAAGAGGGCACCCGTGGCCGGGCGGAGACCAGCCTGATGATGCAGGTGCTGTTCAACAGCGTCTACGAGCGGGTCAAGCAGACCGACAAGCGCGTCGTCTTCTGCATCGACGAGGCGCACTACCTGATGAACGACGCTGTCTCGCTGGACTTCCTGGAGACGGCCGTCCGGCACAGCCGTCACTTCGATCTGAGCCTCGAATTCATCACGCAAACGGGGGGCGAATTCGCGCTGACGCCGGAGGCACGCACCATCGCGAACCTCTGTTCGCTGACCGTCCTCCACCGCGTCAACGAGGAAAAAGAGAAGATCGCCAAGTGGTTCGATCTCAGCGAACGGCAGGTGAACTGGGTCACCTCCGCGAAGGCCGGCGAGGACGAGGACGGCTACTCGGAAGCGCTCGTCGGCATCGACCAGGAGGGCTGGTTCCCACTCCGAATTCGGGCGAGCGACTACGAGGCCCACGTCATCGACGGCGGCGCTGCTGACGTAGCCGAGCTCGAGCCCGAACCGACAACGAGCGTGACGAATCCAGATAGCCGACCCGCCGGCACGCGTGCCGACGGCGGTGAACCAACTAGCACCAGCTCTCAGGAGGATGACTGAGCAGACCCCGTCAGAACTCCCGGCAGTGGCTAACGGCGACGAGTACATCCGGATCACTCCCTCCCGGAGCGATCTCGCGCCGGAGACCGTCGTCCGTCAGCTGGCCGGCCTCCACGGCCTTGACGCCGGCAACGACGGACTTCTCGCAAGTATCGGTCCCTTCGGCGATCCGCCACCGGTGTTCGAGTTCCTTGCAGTGAGTGAGGGGGCAGACGAGCCGGTCGAGTTCTATTACGGGGCCGACCGCCGGTTAGAAGCCTTCGAGGAACGCCTCCGGACGCTGTATCCTCCGACCGTCACGTTCGAGCGGGTCACCCTTGACTTGGAAGCGAAGCTACTCCCATCGACGGCAGACCCGTCTCAGGACTACAGTGCCGGAGGAGACGATAGCCACGGAATGAGCCCCGGGACAGCTGAGGAATCCTCCGGAGACCCAAATTCGGATTCAGAGCCCGTGACTCTCTTCGATTCGTCGGGGGAGGAACCGGTCGGTGACGGCGGAAGCGTGCTGTCGGAGAGCTCTACGTCACAGGACGAGGACGAAGTCTTGTTCGAGGCCGATTTGAGTGACGAGCCCACAGCGGCTGATCCGTCCAATTCCGAACCCGATGCCGATCACCAGCCGGCCCATACGCAACCGACCGTCGATGAGACGACCCCACTCGGAATCAGTTGGCACGGGCAGGCTACCCGGCGGGAAGACTGGATGACGACACTACCCCAATTCACGAATACGGAAGACGACGATGACGATCACGCTCGGGCCCCGCTCGCGTCACTCATCGATCAGCTGACCCGGGCCGAACACCCGATCGCCTTCCAGGTACTCTTTCAGCGGAAATCGGACTGGACGCACGAGGCACGAGAGCGCCAGCGGAAGCTCCGTGAAGGCGAAGACCGGGTCGTCGATTGGTTCTTCGGAGAACTCCTCGGGAATACGGAGAACGAACCACAGAGCCCGTCGAACACCGGGCGACAGCGTCGGTATCTCGACATCGGTGGGCGGGAGCGAGTCGAGGCTATCGACGAGAAGGAGCCACAGCACACGTTCACGGTGAATATGCGGGCACTTTCTCTCGTGACCTCCGACCGACAACGAGAGCGGGTTGACCATCGTCTCGACGATATCGGATCCGTGTTTGACCACCTAAACGGGCCGCACTATCGGCTCCGACCGAAGCGCATCCGCCGTGGGCTTCGAAAGGGGCGGCGGGCCAAGAAGCACGCCGACCGGGTACTCAACGCTACGTTGGCTACCAAGAGCGACTGGCGGAAGACCCGCCCCGATCTCGTCCTCGGCCCGGCTGAGTTGGCGAACTTCGTGGTCGTTCCGCCGGCAACTGACCTCACGACTGAGGGTGGGCGGGGGTCCGACGCCGAACCCGAGAGCCGGACGCCCCTGCCACTCCCGGCGCAGGACCACATGGATGCGTTCACGGATTCGGGGATGGCTATCGGCCGCGGTCTCGGGGAGGACGACACGCCCACGCCGGAGCCGATGCGGATTCCTCCACATCTGCTGCCGTTTCACGTCGGCCGGTTCGCGAAGAGCGGCGCCGGCAAATCGGTCGCGCTGATCAACGACGCGCTCTCCCTGTACGACCAGACCACGGGCCCCGTGTTCCTGATCGACTCCAAGGGCGGGAACCTCCCAGAGAACTATATGCGGGCTCACGGGAAGCGGTTCGGCAACGAGGACCTCGAAGAGAACGTCCTCCACTTCTCGGTGCCCGACATCCTACCTGGGTTCGCGTTCTTCGACATCACGCCGGCGCTGGAAGATGGGGTTCGTCGCGTCGACGCAATCCAGGACAAGGCCGACCACTACGAGGAGCTCATCAAGCTCGTGATGGGGGCGGAGCGATACGAGGACGCTATCGCCTCGCCGACGCTCATCAAGTACCTCATCAAGGCGATGTACGACGAGGAGTACGGCCTCGAAAACGGACACTTCCGGCAGGATACGAACTACTTCACCCACGACCAGTTCGAGCAGGCGGTGACCCAGTTCCATGCCGCCGGCCCACCAGATTCGACACCCGAAGATGCACCGCGAGCCAGCGACCCGCAAGTCGCGGAGAAACTTGAGCGACATCTGCGCTCGAACCCGGCGACGTTCTCGAACGTCGTGAGCGGCATCAGTAACCGGATGGACTACATCACGCAGGACGCCCACCTCCGACGGATCTTCAACAATACCCAGTCGCAGTTCGACTTCCGCGACCTCCTCGACGAGGACAAGGTAGTCATCTTCGACCTCGGCGATCTCCGCGACGAAGCCGCCCGCGTGATGACCGGCGTCATTCTGACACAACTCTATGACGCTGTCAAGCGTCGCGACGGCGACGAGCTGGCCCGCAAGCCAGACGACTACGTGGCGAACCTGCTCATCGACGAAGCGTCGTCGGTCGTCGTCTCGGATACGCTGACGACACTGCTCGAAAAGGGGCGGGAGTTCCGGCTGTCCATCGAACTCGTGACGCAGTTCCCCGAGCAGATGAAGGAGGCCGGCAACCGCGAGGTCTACCTGAACGTCCTGAACAACATCGGCAGTCCGCTCGTCGGAAAGATCGCCGTCGACGCCGACATCGCCGAGGCACTCTCACACGAGGCGATGGATCCCGTCGAGTTCAAGAATCGGATCAGTTCGCTCCCGCGTGGCGAGTGGATCGCCCAGCTCCCGAGTCCAGAGTTCGGCGAAACCGGTCCGGATCCGTTCAGTATCGAGCCGCTCTCGATTCCACCCGGTCATCCCGACAGCGACCGGCCGCTAACCGGGGCAGAAGAAGAACGGTTCCAGGACGCGCTGGAGACAGTCCACGAGCATACTCGTGAAGAGTATGGTGTTGCCGGCGGGACGACTGTCGAGAGTCGTGACGCGGCCACTGACGTCGCCTTGGAGAACGCTGACGAGTTGCCGCTCGAAGTGGCGATGGCCCGTGCGATTCGCGCTGTCCAGCTGTCGAACGACGTCCGCGAGACGAACGGCTGGGTGTCCGTCGAGGAAGTCGATGAGGAATTGCTCTCGCGCATCGAGGAGGACACGATCGAGGCGCAGGGCTACGAGACGCTTCCGGAGGTACGGGAGGCGTCCTCGCTCATCGAGGTCGATCTCCCGGACGGAGGATCGTCGGTTCAGTGTCGGCTCACAGATGAAGGCGAGCAGGCAGCCACGCCCGACACGTCGACGTCACCGACCGGCGGGGGCGAGCACCACGATTCAGTGCTCGAGACGGTCGAGCAGTCGCTCGCAACTACGGGGTTCTCCGTGGAGATCCTCGATCAGAACGGGGAGTCCCGCCCCGACGCCATCGCGACGCATTCGGACCTCGACTGGGAGCTCCAGGTCGAAGTCGAAACCACCACCCACGTCCGGCCGGCGAAGGTCCTCTCGAACCTCCGAAAAGCCCAGGAACAGGAGCGAATCCCGCTGTTCGTCGTCGCAGACCACAACGATCAACCAGCCGCCGAGATTGCCGACCGGCTCGCGAAAATCCTCAGCGAGCCGCGAAATCAGCTCTCATCCGGTGAGACGCGGCTGTATACGATGAACCACAACGTCACATTCAACGGCGGTGCGCGAGCCGCGGATGGGGTGACGGCTGTCCGGCCGGCCACTGGCGGCAGTCGCCACACCCGCTGGTTCGAGCAGGACGGTGCGTTCGTTCTCGAGGATAGTGCCGGGGATCAGCATGCCCGGATCGACTCCTTCGACGCCGTGTCGAAAGACCAATTCCCGGCGACATACAGCTACGACGCCGAGAGCGAGACATACACCGTCTTCAGGCCAGGAGAACTCCCCGAGTCCTACGAGTCACGCGAGGCGTTCGAAGCGGAGTGGGTACCTGTCAAGCGCCCGTTCGTGCCCAGTACCGACCTACCTGTTCCGGATTACACAGAGCGCACGTATGCGATTGCGACGACTGAGGGCGACCAGACACTAGACATCTACGCGCCAGACACGGAGACGGCCACCGGCTTTTCAGCACTCGTGGACGCGATCCAGGACAGGACGCTCCATCCAGCAGGGGAACCCCCGGATGACTCGACCGATTCCGACGCGCAAGAAGACGACGAGGTGGACCCGTACGGCATTCAGGCATTCGTCCAGGACCGGCTCACTAAATCCGACGACGGGGTCGTCGCGGTCGCTGAGGTCTACGATGCGTACGAGCAGTATGCGGCGACCGGGGGATACGAGGTGAAGCCGAAAAACCGATTCACACAGACGCTTCGCGACCACGCTCAGTTCGAGCGTGACAAGAAGTGGTTGGACG
This sequence comes from Halorubrum sp. CBA1229, assembly GCF_003721435.2. Taxonomy (NCBI): domain Archaea; kingdom Methanobacteriati; phylum Methanobacteriota; class Halobacteria; order Halobacteriales; family Haloferacaceae; genus Halorubrum; species Halorubrum sp. CBA1229. The sequence continues at coordinate 173,000 of NZ_CP054586.1, forward strand.
GCCAGACACGGCGGTGTTACGTCGGAATCGAGTTGTCCGACGCCGGCGACCAGGAGGGACCAAGCGATGCCAGTGCGTAGTCGTTTCGCTCCCGGTCAGGAGGTGCAGGAGCACACGAGATGACGCTCTCCGAATCAGCTATCCGCGAGCACTACCGTCGTGCCAAACCCGTCTACGAGGCCCTGGCGACCGTCACAGACTGTCCAACTATTGGGTTGAACGACTTCGTCGGATGGTACATCAAACGCGACCACGACGACGTCGAGGCGATCAAGGCCGGGTATCCGCAGCGCGGGCGGGTTGCCCGTCTCGATCGTGACTACGACGAGATTCACGGCCGCCTCGACCGGACCCTCTATGCCGTCACCACTTACAAGACACCGACCGCCTTCCAGCGGTGGGAACCCTGTCGCTACGACGAGGCCGAGGGGACGACCGTCTGGCGGGACGAGCCCCCTACCCCCGGGTATGCCGACCTCCGGGCAGTTCCCGCCTGGGGCGATATTGACCTCGCCGACGACATCAAGCCCCAGCGAGGCGACCTCAATGCCGAGACACAGGCGCTCGTCGAGCGAACGCTCGACGCCTACATCGACGAGTATGCGACGCTCTACGGCACGCGGGACGCGGTGTATGCGCTGGACTCCGTTGGGGGCGCGTACGTCTTCGGGGCACCGGAGGCCACGCTCCCGATTGCGGACCACTTCAGCGATGATCCGGATGCGCTCGAACGAGTGTACGACGAGTTCCTCGACCGCTCGAACGTATGGCTCCAGGAGGCAGAGGCCCGCGTGAACGAACGCGTCGACGGCGCCGGCGACGTCATCCAGCCCGACTGGGTGAACAACAAGAACCGCCAGTACAAGCCGCCACTCTCGATCCACGCCGATCACGATGCCGTCGTCACGCCCATCGCGACCGACGACGTCCGCTACGAGCTCCGTCCGTTCGAGACCGTCGATGACACCCTTATCGAGCAGGCGGTCAGATGGGCTGATGATCTCACGCGAGTCGAGCACACGGGTTGTGTCGACTCGCTGGTCGCGACACTCTGGCCGGATCTGTACGAGGACCACGACGGGTGGCGGGCAACGCTGAAGGCGTGGGTCGAAGCGGAGCGTGAGCGGGAACGTGAACGTCAGCGACAACGTGAGGCGGCGCTCCAGCGACGTGAGGAGCGGTTGGCAGAACTCGACGGTACCCTCGAAGGCCGGCCCATTTCGCCGTTCAAAGAGGACGTCTACGAGGCTGTCGAGAACATTGATATCACCGAGATCGCCCGCCACTACGCGAGCGATGCCTACGATACAGATCCGAACCAGCCACGGCCGCAGTTCGACCCGTGCTGGCGCCACAGTGAGAGCGGTCAGTCCTGTTTCGTCGACGAACAGGCCAACACCTTCGGCGATTCGAAGGTGAACGCCGGCGGCGGGCCGGCGAAACTGATGGCGCTCGCGACGGGGATTATCTCCGACGCCGATACGGACCTCGATGGGGAGGACTACTGGGCGGCCGTCGACGAACTGCGGAGCGCTGGCTACGACATTCCAGTGTGGGTTCCGGAGGCCGGGTCAGACCGCGTCGACGGCGGAACCTACGACCAGATGCCTTTCTGGGCCGTTCGGAAAGCGGCTGTCCCGCTCGAAGTCTGTCCCGAGGACGCATTCGTCGATCGCGAAGGCGAGAATGGAACCTACGAGGGATTTCCCGGCTACGAAACCTACAGCGAGACGCTAGAAGCCATCGAAGCGGCAGGCCTGAACCACGGACGAGACCCAGTCACGCCCGATGAGGACGGAGCTGACGGTGAATCGGAATCATCCGTCGAGTCTCCTACGAGCGATGAGCCAGCGGGCGACTTGGGCCGGGCTCATCTTCGCGAAAAGAATCGGCTGTTGACAGCGAAGGTGGCGCGCCTCGAGTCTGAACTTGAGGAGAAATCAGACCGAATCGATGATCTGGAAGCAGAGGTCGATCGGCTCCGAACGGAACTCGCGACGGTCCGTTCGGAACGTGACCGGTTGGAAACCGCTCTCAAGGATCGGGAGTCTGAACAGAAGATCAAGCAAGATCAAGAGAGCAAAACTAACAATCTGTCCCCACTGGATCGAGCGAAACAAATTATTCCGTTCGATATGTAGAGGTATTTTTTATGTTGATCTTGAAACTCTCCGTCGCTTAGTGGAGTTGGTACAGAGTTAGCAGGACCCTTGACTATGGTGCCCAATGACGTTATTACACGATGTTTTTTAGACGATAAGCTGTAATCAGGTGCGTATGGCAGAGAATAATTCATTAATTTGGGGTGAGTAATATCACACCTGAAACCGAATTCTACGTTCCAGAATATGTAGAATTTGTTCGTATTGATGAGTCAAAAGCGATTATTTCTATGCCACTCAGTAAGAAAGAGATGCGTGGTGCTTCAGTTGATCTTGTGGAGCATGTTATTGCGTTGGGTAGAGATGGGTCGACCGTCTCAGAGGTCAATCAGGAGACTGATGTCTCTACTGAAACTATTTCGGCTCTTTTGTCACAATTGGAGACTGCGGATATTATCCACAAGACCCACCCAGAATACGACTTTTGGGATTGGTTAGTTGATTCTCCCCCAAAAGCACGAAGATCTGTCCAAGAAGCGACGATCGGGCTCCTTGAATCGGATTGTTCGTCTACGTTTCATAACTTCCATGTGGAGTCAACAACTTTCTGCTTAAGCTCAATATCCGACATTACAGAAAAAACAGATGATCTTGACATATTAGTCACCGGGTCAATTGGTGCCTATCCAGAATTCCATCAGGCAGTGGCAGAGGAAGTTCAAGAGATGACTCTTCCTTGGTTACCGGTGAGGTTAGTTGGTACTGAGGTTCGACTCGGTCCACTGTCAGGGGTTGGGAAACCATGTTACAACTGTTATCGTAAACGGTTGTTAGCAAGTGCTTCAAATCCAGAGGTACACTCAAGAAAGATGGTTTCTCGCGAAGAACACAGCAACCAACCACCTTACCCTGAGGCTGCTCATCAACTGTTAACCTCACAGGCAAGGTTAGAGATCCATTCGGTACTAACTGATGAACTAAGACCAACGACTGACGGTTCAGTGTTGTTTACCGAAATTCAGACGTTGGAATCAAACATAGAAGATGTACTGAAATTGCCGGGGTGTGAGATTTGCGGAACGAATTAGATGCTCCAGATGTCGGTACGCTTCTGAAAGGAAGTGACATTTCACTTGAAACTACGATCAGTCTTGGAAAAGAATTGGTTGACTCGAGAGTGGGCCCAATCGTCCACTTCTCGAAACCAGAGATATCGCGACAGTCAGTTCCTGTATACCAGTATCAGACATTAATACAGAAGACATCTCGGATATCCTCAACCGGGCTTTCAGATCCACCAAATACGGCTGGAACGAGTCTTATGGAGCCCCAGGCAATGATTACTGCGATTGGAGAAGCAATCGAACGCTACTGCCTGTCAATGACTAATTTATCTGACTTTGAGTTTGGTGCGTATTCCGAGTTTTCAGAGATTGCAGTCCCACCGGCCGCATTCAATATGTTTTCTGAATCACAATTATCTCAGCGAGGGTTGTCGGAACGTATACTGAATGAAGGGAAGTACCACTGGACTGCAACCAGAGAAATAACTTCTGGCGACCGGAGACTAGTGCCCGGCCAGCTTATTTATCTTCCATTCAATCATAATACAGTATTTCGCTCTCCGATCTCAACGGGTGCCGCTACTGGAACAGGATATCTAGGTGCATGTTATCGCGCAATTTGTGAGATTATAGAAAGAGAATGCCTAATGATAACCTATTTGAATAAACTTTCGGTTCCCCATATAGACAAATCTACTATTCCTGATGAGGCTAAGACATATCATAATATATTGAAATCTCGTGGAAGAACAGTATATTTGCTCAATATCTCTTTAGACCAACCAGTTCCAACCTGCTTGGCAATAGCAGTTGATAGTGAAAGTAGGCCAGCTCTCAGTCTGGGATTGGGATGTGATTGGAACATGGGAGATGCCGTTAGAGATGCGCTTCGTGAAGCTCTCCAAATCAGTGATTGGGAGGTCGAAGATCTGAATAAACCGCCATCCCCCTCTGACATCGACTCAGTTGAGGAACGTGCTCGGTTTTGGGCACCTGATGAGAGAATCTCAGATATTCGGTTTTGGTTGACGCCCACCGATGAGATCGCTGTCGAAGATTGTCGTGAAGCAACGGACAAAAACCCGTTAGAGACGATACTCAGATATCTCAATAAGCGTGATTATGAGTGTTATATCGCAGATGTAACGACCTCAGATGTAGCACAGTATGGGTTTAAGACTGTGAAGGCAATTATTCCAGAAATGCATCCAATGCATTTGCGAGAAAAATTTCGATATCTTGGTGGGAATAGACTTTATGAACTTCCGGTCGAGATCGGTCTATCGAATATAAAAAATACAGAAGACGAACTCAATCAAGTTCCACAGCCATTCCTATGACATCACGAAAACGCATTGCTGGCGATTTCTTATATGAGGTTTATCACGAGAACAGTAAAAATTTCGAGCTTGAGGCACTTGACGACGTGCCTGACAGCTGGACGGAGATTGAGTACAAAACATATGATAGCACAGAATCTATTCCGCTATCAGATGTTGATGGAGATATTGGTAATTTGATTTCTCAACGGAGGTCTACAGATGAGTTTGATTCCGGACCACTTGAATTAGAACAGGTATCACAATTACTTGGAACATCGATGGGGATTACGACCAATCAAGAAGATCCGAACGATCAACGCAGAGCCTACCCATCTGCGGGCGCCAGATATCCAGTCGAAGCATATATTTTTGCCAACTCTGTCAATGGCTTAGATGAAGCAGTATATCATATTAACACACTCGACAATAAACTTGAAAGAGTCAACAAGTATTCCTCTGATTATTCTTTAGATTTTATTTCAGGGGAAGAATCAAATGAGGCACCGCTGATTGTGTTCCTATCTGCTGTATTCCACCGATCAACAGAAAAATATGCATCTCGTGGGTACCGATATACAATTCTTGAAGCAGGGCACATAATGCAGAACCTCTGTCTTGTGGCAACAGAACTTGACTTAGCGTGCCGTCCCTACGGGGGTTTCATCGAGGATACTGCAGATGAATTTTTAGAGTTACCAGAACGGGAGACAACCATATATGTTGGATTAATTAGCTCCACAAAATAAGCCGGGTTAGTCAGGAAGATTTGAAAGTGTGTCTTCCATATCGCGCAGCAATCGGTTTGCGGCTTCATTTTGTCTGGACTTGTCATAAGTACCCCAAATATCCTCAAACGCCCGCATTAGGAGGAGTATGTTTACCGCTCGATAAAGTGAAAAGCGTTTTTTTGAGGCTAAAGAGTCCGGTATTGGTTTCTCCTCACAGTATCCGCTAAAGAACTCCTCTCGTAGCACTCTACGTAGATGGGAGTCAGAATATAAGCGGTCTATCAGCAGGTACCCTGAACTACATAAATCATACTCCGAGTGCCCTGGGATTGATCTTTCCCAGTCAAGAATACCGGTTATCTGCCCACCGTCCTGTTTTTGTTCAAAAATCATATTTCCAAGCCGGTAATCTTGATGCATAAGTACCGGAGTCGGATCTGATTTTAGTATAGGAGATAACTCGGTCATGGCCGTACGCACACGGTCTGGATATTGGCTAAATCTCTTGTTCGTAATTCCTCTTGTCCCCATTTCAATGAACGATTCTAACTCTTCCTCCCACGATTGGTAGCAACCACTGCTCTGGAAAGACTCTTCAGAAAACTCAAGTCGTCCATAGGACTCAAACGTAATTTTCTGATGCAATTCGCCTAGATACTTGCCTGCTTGGTTAATTATTGATGGTACTATTTCATCAGATGGTAACTCAGTTTTATTAAACTCGTCACCGGGTATCGCCGTCATCAGTATCCATGGCGGTGAAGATGTGGTAGAAATTCCTGCCGCAAGGACACCGGGGACTGGGATTGTTGTTTTCTCCGAGAGATACTTATATAGGCGTAATTCCTTTTGTGCATATCGGGAATCGTCATTAAAGTCGTATATTTTTAAAATAGCAGTTTGTTCGTTATACCGATCCAGCTCGAGCCGATACAGCGTATTCAGGCCCTTCTTAATCTTCTCAGAAGAGACCAACTCCACTCCATCACCGAGAGCTGTTACTGCATCCGAAATTATTATATCCGGATTGCCACTCATCGCCACGGAGTTCCTTTCCTGACATTTTGTATCTTAGGGTCGCTTCCAACAGACCTATTCAAGTTTGAGTATGTACATCTCCCAAAGATACTTGATATCTCGTGACAATCCCCAGATGTGATGCTAGAAGTCAAAGACGACAACCTCGATCTGGAAATTGAAGAACTGAGTGATGAGCGATCTACGGACAAGTATACTGCACACTCCAGCTGTAGTCCATCTTCAGCTCCGAGCTGTGGCGGTAGCTAACTGAGCCCGACCGCTATTCAAACTGTAGATCTTATTTCTGACGAGCAGGACGATTGAAATCCAAATCTCAACTTCCGAGAGGTGGTATTCGGGGGAAGAAGGTCAGACATTAGTAGACCACTGAGAAGAGAAGAAGCGGAATCTATCGACTGACGGTGCAACCTGACACCTCCTCCGAGCGGCACTAGACAGCCGTCAAATCTCTACCGGTGTTAGCTTCCAAAATCGCAAGACAGCTCCACTAGACAGCTGTCTTCGAAAAGGGGTGAGATTGCGTACTCTATAAGATCGGCTGTCAGGTAGCGCAGTCTTGCGATTTGAGGGTACCTGACAGCCAAAAAATCAACCGATATATGGTGGGGGTGGCCGCCCAAAGTTGCGTTCGCGGCCAACGGGGCCGAGGTGCCAGGCCGCAGGCCAAGCGAGAGTAGGCTGCCACCCGGACGATGGCGTGGGGCGTGGAGGGTGAAGGAGCAGGTCGACGTAGTGACAGGGAGTGGGTGGCTGTAGGAACTGTTTTTCTGCCCCAGAATGGGGTGCAGGGCGGTTCGTGCGCTGCCCCTGATTCGTATGTCTGGTCCGGATAGATACGACGATACGGCAGACGATCACGAACGGTTCGAAGCGGAATTGCTCGCTCAGGATCGGGATTCCCGGTCACCATCGACGGCTGATCTCGACGACGAGACGGCCCGCCAACTGGTTCGAGAGCTACTCGATGCCGGAACGATCACACCGGTCGTCGACCAGCGGCTCCTCGTTCACGAGCCCAGCGGCACAGCGTTCGAATCGATGCAGCAGCTCGCCGTCTTCCACACGGGCTGGATGGCCGCCCACGACGCCGGCGAGGCGGACGAATGATACAGCAGACGCTGGCCGGCTGTGCCTTCTGCGAGGCGCCACCCGGGACAGAGACCGGGATCGCCTACACGTGGGGGAAAGAGGAGCGGGTCAGCCACCCGATTTGCGTCGACTGTGCGATTCAGGAGACGCCGGATCCCGATGAACGAGATCATTACGCCTGTGACAGCTGTGGCCTCGTCGTCGACGCGCTCGCAGCGCTCACACGGTTTCGGATCGAACTCGGGCACCTCGAAGGCCCGATACAGGTCTGTGCGCGGTGTAGTCCAGGCGGGCCAGCAACGTACTGGACGCGCGACCTCGACGCGCACATCATCTCTGACTGACCCGCCGAGCGGTCGTCAACGTGAGTGGCACGGCGCCCACGGCGGGAGGGTCACAGTTGTCCGTAGCTGTCCCACCCCACGCCCCAGCAGCGCTGGTTGTGTCGCTGTCCCGTCGCTCCGCTATCTTCAACAGACGGGCGCTCCTCGGGATGACTATGGACTGCCCCGCGTGCGGGTCCCCAGTCACCCTCGAGGTCGGACCGGACCGGCCGCTGTCGACGTCGCTGTCCGACGCCGTCCTCACAGCGGAAGAGGACGAGCAAATCGAGGTGGCGCGAGACTGTTGGGACTGTGGCTGGCACGAAACGCGGGCGCTTCGCGTCACATCGATCGACACGACCGCCGGCGACGAGACTGCCGTCGATCGAGCCGCACTCATCGACGAGATTACCGACGAGCTCGCGTCGATCGAGAGTGTGAGTACGCTTGAGGAGACGCTGGCTGCAATCCGCCGGCAGCGAGAAACCGACCCGGCGAGGACCGCTACTGATGACACCACGGAGTGACTCGCAATGCCTGATACAGAGTCCAACTATGACGTTCGTGAGCAAACCGGGAACCCCGACCACGCATCGGTCGACGATGTGGTCGACCTCGTGATCCACCGGGCGCAGAACCCGCGAGCCGAGCACGAGGATGGGCATTTCGATACGGCGGTCGCCTCTCTCGTCACCAGGTACGGAACGGAGTCAGTCCGGACAGTCATCCACCGCATCCTCGTCGACGACGAGCCGTTTCGGACCGCCACGAACGGCCTCGAAATGCGCAACGTCGACGGCGTTCGGATCGGGACCGCCGCCAGCTGGTTCCTCGAGGAGCTGAACGCCCAGGACGACGGCTGAGGGACCGGTTGAAAGCCCGTGGCGACGGTTCGTCGAGTCCCCATTTTTAACTCCTATTCGTCCTATGTACCCGCCGAGGCCACAATGGTGCCCTCCATCCCGAGAGACTCAGATCCATCCCCCGATCTAGTCGTTAAAATCGTCGAGACGTTGGAAGTCCACGGGCTCCCCAGCGATTCGTATCAGCTCCACGACGCCGTCGACGTCGAGGCACTCGAACAGCTTCTCGCCTCCTCAGCCGGCGATGTCGAGGTCCGGTTCACTGTGGAAGGGATTCAGCTCGCTGTCACCCACGACGGCGTCGATGTCCTTCTCGACGAGCCAGCCGGGGCACCGGACCAGTAGCACAATCGGATTCGTCGACGGCGACGTTCCCTGAAAGCCCTCGGCCGCTCGGCATCCCGCGACCACCGCTGCGCTCCTCGTCCCTGCGGTGCTTACGGGGTCGGGGGACGGCCGAGGCGGCCTCGCCCTTTCTGAGTCCGCCAGGACGGTAGCTGGGTCGCCGAGTGTCGCGGCCGGCTGGACAGGTGTGTGCGTACCGGCCCGCCCCGCGCGCCGCTGCCGCCCTCCGCGTCGCTCGCGACCGACCATTCCGGGCTGCCTGCCTGCGGTAGCGGGCGGGCTGCCGGGCTAAAATGAATGTGCCCTCGACGCCAGCGGGAAAGCGCGGGGGGTTGCGCGGCGTCGCTGCTCACCCCCCACGCTTTCTCCGCTGGCCGCTCGCTCCGGGCGGGTCGGCGCGCGGTGCTGGTTGGGGCAACCTCATGCAGGCGCGCTCTCGCTCGCGCCCGGTAGGGCGCTCGCGAAGGCGCGAGCGAGAGCGCGCAGATGGTTCTGTCGGTCGTTGTCGTCGGAAAACCGCGATGTAGGAGCATCGCGGTGTCGGCGCGTGAGCGCCTTCGGAGCACTGAGACTCCAATGTCTAGTAACAACTCGAGTCGCAAGGTCGTTACGGTGGATGAACAGGCGTTCGAACGAACCGAAGACGCCGGCGTCGACGAGGACGGCTTCGAGGTCGTTGACGACAAGCCGGAGTTCCGGGCGACGGTCCAGCAGGAAACGCAGGCGAAGGTGGATTCCAACCACCCAGACGGCATCGTCCAGGACTTCTCGCACCTGCCCCTCGCGCAGGAAGAGAAGATTCGCGCCCGGGAAGCCGAACTGGAGCACATCAGCGCCCAGGCGGAACTCGGCACCCAAGACGGGCGGGCGAAGCGAACTCGCGAGGTCGTCACCGAACGGCGGCAGCGCAAGCGGGCGGAACGCACCCCCGAGCGGACGGATCCGCGCGAGCGCCTCTCCCGGATGGAGCTGGCGAAGGTGAACCAGGAAGCAGACCGGATCGCCCAGCGGCTTCGGACGGACCACAGTCGAGCAGCCGTCTCTCGGGTGCTCGCGAGGCGGGTCGCACGGGGGCAGGACATCACCGAGGCGGTGTTCGCGACGATGGACGAACTGAAGGCGGCTCCCGGCGCCATCTGCCCGATCGAGGACGTCCCGGACGTGCCGACCGACGAGGTGAGCATCGAAGGCGAGATCGTGAAACTCTGGCCTCCGAGCGATTCAGCCATAGCCCAAGTCGGTCTCATCGCAGACGACACCGCGGCGACGAAGTTCACCGTGTGGCGCAAGAGTGACTGTACGGCCGTCGCTGAAGGCGAGCGAGTGCGGCTTCGAGAAGCGAAGGTCAACTGGCACCAGGGGCGCTGGTCGTTGGCGCTGACCTACAACAGCATGATCGTCTTCCCGGATCGCGACGACCGCTGGTGGGAAGAATAGGGGCGTAGCCCCTTCTTTTTCTGGTGAGTGCCGGACCGGCCCAAGCCCCGCCGCCCCACCCACCGCTCCGTGCTCGCTCCCTGCGGTCGCTGCGCGCGCAGCCACGACCTTGCTCAGTCGTGGGCGGGAGCAACGAAGCTCCTCCAATCTGATGGCGATAGTAGTGTTTTTTCGCGCCGGCGAGGGGTGCAGCGCGATGACAACCAACCCAACCGAGTACCACGATCTCGATGCGTGGTTCGCCGGCTTCCTTGACGGCGAGGGCTGTATCCGCATCGCGATTGCCGATCGGGAGCGGTACAGTACCGGTTTCGAACTTGCACCAATGGTCCGAATTGCCCACGAACAGCTGACCGGACTGCTCGACGCAGAAGGCTGGATCGGCGTGACTGTCCGTCCCGAAGACGGATACAAAGTCAACCATCGACCGCAACCGCAGGTAGAAATCAGTCAGTCGTCACAGGATCGCCTGATGGACGCCCTCTGTGCGTACTGTGACGCCCGCGACATCAACTGTTTTGTGACGACGCTTGAATACGACGACGATAGAGCTGATCAGTACGTGTGGGGCGTCCAAGGGATCAGCACGACACAGGAACTCCTCACCCCGCTCCGCGATCAGTTTATTGTCAAACGCGAGCAGGTCGACCTCTTCCTCGATGAGATCATCCCACGATTGGAGGATGGCGTCCACCACGACAAGGAGGGCTTCCTCGAGGTGATGCACTACGTCGACCGCTTCAACGCGTACAAAGGCGGGAGTCGCGGCAAGTACACGCTTGACTACTTCGAGGACCTCTGGGAGATGGAATACACTCCCGAGTAGCTGTATCGCGCGGTGTTTCCACGGGAAAAGCAGATTGGGAATCCCATTTGTGTTAGTGAGCGCCGGACCAGCCCAAGCCCCACCGCCCCACCCTCCGCTCCCGGCCTCCCTCCGGTCGGCCGGCAGCCACAACCAGAGTCACATCTTTCAGGAGTAGTATACCAAGGGGCAAGATCGCTGTCGCGGCGGAGTCTGTTTATTTGCCCCCTTGGAGAGGCGGAGGGCACACCAGAACCTGCCTCCGAGCACCAATGTCCGAGGAACGTACTCTCACGGCCCGAGAGCGGCTTCGCATTCACCTCCGCGAAGCCCGCCGCACGACCGACTCGCCGATCGTGGACGCACAGTTAGCGGCCGCGCTGGACGCCTGGAACGACCTGCCGCCGACACCCCTACGGGAGTGTCCCATCTGTGGGAAGGTCGGATTACCAGAACGAATCCAGCAACACAAATGTAAGTAGATATAATCAGAGGCACAGTTGATAGTTGGTTATTTTACTCATCTTATTCAGATATAAATTCGATAAATAGCGGATTGCTATTCTCCTCGTATTCTACTTCAGCTATGACCGAGTGATGTGATGAAAGAAAATTAAGTCACAGGTTTGGAGTCGTGAATGTTGCGCATAGAGGTTAGGTATCAGGTTATTTGGCACGAGAAAAAACCAAATAACACCTTACTGTTGCCACGTGGAAGATCTTGAATAAACCGACTATTTCCTTCGTCGGTTCTTTAGGCGCCATTGTCCAATCGTGCCTGTTCACGCAGGCGGAATAGTGTCCTAGCAAGTTCATTTGCATTATCGCTGAGAGCTTCGATTTCTCCCTGACTGAGGTTGACTTGAATTGAATGAGCATTTGCATTCGCCCGTGTGCGGAACTGATCAAGCCGATTTACGAACGATGCATCCAGATCAGGATTATATGGTCTGAACTCCCCAATGTTATCACTGAAATTTTCAATAAGTTCAGAGAACGGCTGAAAACGGCCTTGGCTTGGAATATAGAATGTTTCTAGATGCTCGTCCGTGCCGAGTCGTAGCCGAAGAACCTCGATTAACAGATTCTCTAGCAACTTCCGACTAAGAACCATAGTCGCGTCGTAAATATGGTAGCGGTAGCTCTGATTGATGTCTTCCACAAGTGGCTCGTAGAAGTCATCGTTAGGAGGATCAGCTGTGATGAAGAGGTCGTCACTATCTCGTGGTGTCTCTTGGCTTGTTCGTAGTGATACCAGCTCTCCGTACCGTGTGAGTCCTTCTTGGGTCAAATCCCATTGGTTATCTCGTCGTTGAAAGTATCCCTCGTCGCGTAACTGGCTGGGATACGCTCCGATTGAGTCTTGAGGAACTTGTCGGAGAGAAGGCTCGACTGTGCCACGAATTTGGCTGGTGGAAAATGGATTCTCATCTTCGATTTCCCGAAGGTAGTAGCCCGCCAATCCAATGATGTCGGCGTCTCGTAGGTCTTCGGATACGCTGTCGAGTAGGTCGTCGAATGTTGGCATAGCTGGTTTACTATCCAATTACTGCGTGGTTATGTATTACGTGTGTTTGGTGACAAGAATTATGTATTCCCGCTGAAGTCCTTCACGTAATGTCTGACGAGGGAGTACACGATGATAACCCGCTTGATGATATTTTCGTCGATGGCGACCAGATGGACCGCGAACTTGTCGCCTCAATTCTGGAACCGTACATGGCTATTGACAGTGAAGACGGCGAACTTTATCCAAAAGAGGCGTACGGGAACCTCAATTCCAAAGGACAAATTCAGATTGTGCTAACTGCCGAACGAGCGAAGGCCCTCCAAGGATTGGCTGATTCGGCTTCACTGGGGCCGTCTGCGATTAGCGAGCTCGGTGGCATCAATGAAAATACAGTGAAGCCTGCTGTCAGAGATCTGGCGGACGACGGTCAGATTGCAGATACGGATGATGGTTATGAGGTCAGAAGTCCACATCTAAGTCAAATCGTGGAGAAACTCGACGATAGCGAGGAATAGCCGGACTTCCAGTCACACCCCAACTAATTCACGAATCCGACTTCGTGCCTCCCGTAGGCCCGGTCGAGTGAGCGCAACTGTCGCGCTTGGGCCACGACCACTCCTATCGAAATATGAATCCGTCCCCTCGATATTATGATATATACCTGTCAATTGGTCCGGATCGATGCCCGAGAATTCAAGTGCATCCTTCAGGTCAGATGAATAAACTCTATCCGCACCGTAGCACTCTTGCCACGTACCAAGTAGAATAAGCGTGCCGTGAAGTTGCCGTTCTTGTCGTGTCTCTCCAAACCCAGTTGTATCTGCTACTATGAACGGTTCCTCTTCCAGTTCTGGATCTATGTCGATAACCTCGGTTAACTGTTCAGAGCTGATGTTAAGTTCTGAAGCAAACTCTACAGATGGACTGGCTTCCTCCGTCTCGGTCTCAACTCTGGTGTTATTGTTATTTTGTTCGTCAGAACTAGAGGGTTCGGTGTCATCGCCCCAGTCTGCAGTTACGGATGCCTGATCCGGCTCGGGATCTGGTCCTCCGGTCGAAGTGTCTAACTCAAGGATCTGTTCTTCGTTGGATTCTAAGAATTCCAGTATCTCCAGTACCTCCGATTGGTAGTCATCATCATCAGATGCTTCGATTTCAACTTCTAATGGCCCCTTTTTGAGTGTGAGCCGAACATCCATAGATGCTATAAATCATACAATCGAATTAAAGCTATCTAGTATCTGACCTAGAGATAAACCCTTAGTATTACATAGCAGCTAAGGAAGATTTTGATAGTATGGGCAACGAGACTGATACTGACCCACTCCAGCAAGTCGTAGTGGACAAAGACGAGGTTAACCGTGAACGGCTGGCTGATGCCATCGAAGGGATCATCGGTGTCGATAATGATTCTGGAGAACCAGTCCCGCTCTCAGACTACCACGAACTCGGAAACGAATCGAAATTCGTAGTTCGACTCCTCGCACGACGAGCTGCACTTGCTCTTGAATTCATCGAAGAAAGTGAGTTGGGTGTATCGAGCAGCGAGCTTGCTGACCGTATGGATCCCAGTGATAGTACTATCCAGAACTATGGTGGGTTGGACTTCGTCGATAACAACGAGGACCATGGCGGTTATTTTATCCCGGGTTATGCTGTCGAATCAGCAATAAATCATATTGAGAACGTGATTGAATCCGAATAACAGGTTTGGGCCGTAAGGACTCACTGTTCCGCTACAAGTTTAGTTGCCACGAAGCAAATATTTTTGCCAGTAGATCCTTCCTCACGTGAGATTCTAGATTTCTCCATTTATTTTCAGAGGCACACCTAATTCCTGGTCTGGTCTGACCGGTAGATAAGGAGATCAAATCCCCATAGTGTACAGAATCCGCCACAAAGACTATACTATTGGCACGAAACAAATTCAATATACAAAGAAGACTATTTTGAGATTATGGCTCAAAACACACAGTTTCCCATCAGCACAATTAAACAAGCAATTCGAGATATCCAAGAGTGTCAGCCCTTCGTTACCACAACGGACATCGCTGAGGAAGTCGGTTGCACACCGGAAACAGCACGACACAAACTGATCGAACTCACCGACCGAGGTCTCCTCACCTCCTGTCGAGTAGGTGCTCGAGCAAAGGTCTGGTTCGCCCCGCAATGGATTACGATAGATGGGGACGAATCTTCCACGAATCAACCACCAGACACACCAGCCGATTCGGGTATCCCTCCATCAGAACCTAACAACAAAGAGTCGACACAAGGCACACCTGAGGCGACTGCTCCAAATGACCCTGAGCCAAGCGCAGAAAACGTCTTGTTCTTCCCTAGTCGGCGCGAAATTGTCGTGGACTCACCGACAGACAAGACCCAACAAATCCTCGCCCAAACCGCTCATCTTATCGACTCGACTGGCGATGGATATCTCTACAAAATCGATGAGACAGATATCTGGAACGCTCCTTACGACTCATTCCCCGACCTCCGCAGTGACCTGATCAAACTCATCGGTGAGGACCGATGGGATGGCGGCTTCGAAAGCCGCATCCACGACGACTGGGATCGAGCCCATCAGTTCCATCTTCACACCCACTCGGACGGATACACCATCCTCAAGGCCCGCGACGCAGACGTCTTCGAGAACGTCGCCAAACGGAATCTTGAGTACGGTGACCACTATACCGAATTTCTCTCAGATACCGAGCTTCGAGTGACCACTGACAGCGAAGCTGCGGTCAAGGAGACTCTCTACGAAGAAGGATACCCGGTCATCGACCAGCGCCGCCTCGAGGAAGGAGCCAAGCTCGATATCCAGTTGACCCAGGATATCACACTCCGCGATTACCAGGAAGAGTGGGTCAAGCAGTTCGAAGGCCGCAGAGCCGGTGTGTTTGTCGGTCCCTCTGGGAGTGGAAAGACAATCGCCGCACTCGGGGTAATGAAACGTATTGGTGGAGAGGCGCTTATTATCGTACCGAACCGTGAACTGGCACAACAGTGGACTGACGAGCTTCTTGAGAAGACATCGCTACGGCGCGGCCAAGTTGGCCAGTACCATGGTGGCACGAAGCAGATTCGACCAGTAACGATCGCCACCTACGATATCGCGGCGATGAGCCGTCATCGTGAGCTGTTCAACGAACGTGACTGGGGGCTCGTTATCGCTGACGAGTGCCACCACTCGGTGGCATCAACGTGGAAGCGATTCCGTGAGATTCAGTCGAAAGCACGACTTGGCCTCTCTGCAACGCCAGTCCGAGAAGCCGACGATCCGAAGGAAATCTATACGCTCATCGGGCCGCCAATTGGCACCGACTGGGGATCACTATTCGCCGACGGCTGGGTTGAGAAACCGTCTGTGGAACTCATCGCTGTCCCCTGGGCAAGCGATACGGCTCGCGACCGTTATCAGCGTGCTTCGGGGAGCAAGCAACTCATCGAAGCAGCACGGAACCCACAGAAGATTCCGGTCATCGATACGCTTCTCGACGATCACAGCGACCAGAAAACGCTCATTTTCGTCGACTGGATCCGCCAAGGCAAAGAGTTGGCGTCGGAACTCAACATACCGTTCGTGTACGGTGAAACCAGCCATGACCAGCGCGAAGAAATGTATGAGCAGTTTAGAGCGGGCGAGATTAACGCGCTTATTGTGTCTCGGGTCGGTGACGAGGGAATCGACCTGCCGGATGCTGAAATCGCTGTTCTCGCGTCAACAATGGGCTCCTCACGATCACAGACCGGGCAGAGAGCCGGTCGAACGATGCGCCCGCTCGGTGATGCAACGGTCTATATCATCCTCACGAAGGGGTCGGGCGAAGAGGATTGGGGTCGTGAAAGCACACAGTACCTCTCCGAGAAAGGTGTGGATGTCACAAAAACTAGTTGGGAAACACTCAAGACCGACGGTTAATAGTCAGAAATTATAATAGTACGCCCTTAGTGACTCTCGTTATGGCAGACAGTGAGGACGAGCCTCCCGAGTCGCTCCGGTTACATGTCAGCATCGGAAACGCCACAGTCGAGGTCGAGGGGCCAGCTGCCGACGCCGAAACCTGGTTTGAGGCCCTCCGTGAGGATTTCCTCCCTGAGGTCAATACTACCACTGTAGAAACCACCGCGAGCCAGCCCTCAAACAATCCTGATGGAGCAAATGAATCTGGAAGCTCTTCTAGTGAGGACAGTGTCACAGATAAGGCGCGGTCTCTCCCAGAATACTACAAGATAGCGGGCGATATTATCAAGCGGGATCGGGCACTGCTCGTCGGGTGGTATTTGGAATACCACGAAGATACAGGTGATTTCACCAGTAAGGAAGTCGAGTCTCGGGCACAGGATGCGAAAATCGGCCTTGGCCAGAATGTTTCACGCGACCTCAGTAAGCAAGTACAAGAAGGTCGCTTGGATGTCGTTGACCAGCGAGACGGTTCAGACGCATATCATCTCACAAGAAGCGGCGAAGAGTACGTCCAAGAAGATCTGCTATCCGACTTAGAAAACTCGTAGTGGGTAACCCCATTAGCTAGAATTCAAAACTGCCAACTCGATTTGTCAGGATAACTGGCTGTTCCACCAGTGGTGCTACACCTCTTCAGGAATGTCATCGCAGGCATCCGGAATATACTGAGATGGGATGAAGTAACCGCCATTCTTCTTATCTGTCTCCACATAATCCATATCAGATGCGTACGCTCGAATTGTTGAAGCGTTACCATTCACGATCGCCGCTATTTCTTTTGATTCTGCCCCCAGCTCTTCCTCTGATATTTCGCCAAGAATCTTAGCTGCACGGCGATAGAGGAGATACGTGACAAACTTTTTTCGACTAGAGAGGTTCTTAAATCCCGCCATTGGGACCATTTCCCCAGTTTCAGAGTCAATAGCAACAACACCCTGAAGCGTCTCTAAAATTCGCTTTCTGTTGACATCCTCCTGATCTACGTAGAGTTTTTCGAGGTCTTCCCTGTCCTCACTCATGGTTGCGGAGACGTAGCAGACACCGACACAAGTATTTATGGCTAAACGTTCTCCGGCGGAAGTTCAATTTCAATCTCTCCCCAGTCTGGAGTCGAATTTTTAATGGCAGCATCGAGGTACAGGTCATCTTTAACATCGACTGTTCCGCTCCAAACACAGATCTCTTCAGATTCTTCTCTGATTAATTCGTACTCAATAGTAATCTTGAATCGAACCGATTCCACATTATTCTCTCCAAAATGCTGGATTACCTCATGGAATTTTCCTTGAATCTC
This sequence comes from Halorubrum sp. CBA1229, assembly GCF_003721435.2. NCBI lineage: Archaea > Methanobacteriati > Methanobacteriota > Halobacteria > Halobacteriales > Haloferacaceae > Halorubrum > Halorubrum sp. CBA1229. The sequence goes on from NZ_CP054586.1 coordinate 190,893, forward strand.
TTCTCCGAAGAGTTCATCCTGAAAATCTGGAATTGGGTCTGATTTGAATTCAATAGCTTCCGAGTTTGAGGTCTGTTCCTCAAGAGAACGAGCAAATGGATTTTTTCTGTATAGCGGGGTAATGGCACTGATTTCAGAACCACTTATTGATGATGGATACTTATTGACCGTGATTGTCACAGCCAAATTCTTTGCGACGCCATTCCCGAGATTGGACAGCTCGAAAGATAATTGATTATTGTCAGCCACCCAGCTGGTGAACTCCAATTCTGGTCGATGACTTGCGCTCATCCACCGTTCCTGGCGGTGTTGAATCGCCGTTTGCTGCTTGTATAGGAACACCAACCCAAATGTGAGCACCAGCGACCCGATACCACCAACAATTTGAGCGAAATTACTGGACTCAACTGGCGGGTCAAATGAAATGATATTGACTACGCCCTCAAATTCCAGAGCTAGCCAAATAACTGCTACCAATAAAGTTGTAACCCCGAGAACCTCCATCTTTCGTCCCCGTAGACGGTCGAGATCGAGATACGAACGAATTTTATTCATTAATTATCGAGGGATTGGTGATACTTCATTCAGTTTGGAGAGACGAGGCGAGGTTTTGTTCAATACTGAGCGCACTAGATGTTTCTAGGTATTGGTTTTGACTCTACGGGTTAGTCGTCCTCTGTTTCGATATATGAGATTGCTCTGTCAATCGCATATCCCGGGATGATGTACCCATCGCGTTCCTCGTCGTTTTCAACGAATTGGAGTTCGCTAGCGTAATTGTTCACCGCTGAGGAGCTCACTTCGAGGTTTTCAGCGAACGTAGCGCTACCAGCGCCCTGTTCTTCATCAGATAGTTCACCAAGTGCTACTGCTCCACTCCGGTACAGAAGCTGCGCAACAAACTGCTCTTTGTTCGATAACTCGTGGTATGCCTCGTGGAAAATTGGGTCGCCGGTATCTTTGTCGACCCCGATAACGTCTTTCAGAGCGTCTCGAAGTCGTTGCTGGTTTACAGCGTCCTTGTCCTCATAAAGGTCTTCGAGGGGACTGTCTTCTTTGTCACACTCACTCATTGAAATCACCTACTGTGGTATGGAAACAGACATACGAATAATCTTCGACTCTATTGATTTCCCGCCTACTGAGCGGAAGTTACATTTCGTAGTCTAGAAAGTATATTTAACAACATGTCAATCAGAGAATCGCATCACTAAGATTCAGTAAACTCTCGAATTTTGCGGAGCGCCTCATCTATCGAGAATTCTTCGGGCAGGTTCGCCTGTTCACGATGCCAATCACTAGGCATCTCCCTAGGAGGATTGAAATTCACACGTTGCGTCTTCTCCATTTCGTGAGCAGGCACGTATCTCGCTGTGCCCTCTTCGTGGATGGCACCAGCAAATATATCGACGGTACCTTCGGGGTACTTTTCTGGAGAAATTTCTAACTCGTAACGATATTCATCATAGTCGCTCGCAGTTTTCACCTGAACTCGTAATAGCTCCCCCCCAACGTCGATTACCAAGTCGTATTTTTGCTCGTGACCATGGGGATAGGCTACACCATACCCATTTCGAAGGATATCTGCCGCGACTAAGGCTTCTGACGCATCACCCCGCCAACCTCGTTCCAAATCCATACTAACCCACTAACAGTGCTACTACAGAAAAGTACGTCTGACTAGTCTCCGCTTCAATGTGTGCTCCACCCTATTGAGATGAGATACGCTACAGTAACTCAAGTACTGAAATTTGAGCCATAATCCGACTAAATCCAGATCTGTACTCGATAGCGTCTATTTACCCCTCCGATGGGTGAGGGCCCTCTCGAAACGGGTCCCGAACACAGGTGAGAACAATGGCAATCAGAGACATCTACGAAACTGGCTTCGACGAAGATGTCCAAACGGAGTCAAGCGCAAACCGATGTCCCGAGTGCGACGGACACGTCACTACCAACGTGAAGGAAACGGTCTGTGAGGACTGTGGACTCGTTATCGAGAAACAACGTATCGATCACGGGCCAGAGTGGCGAGCGTACGATGTGGACGAGCGCGAGCGAACAGGCGCACCGTTAACGACGGCCCGCCACGATCGAGGCCTCTCGACCGAGATCGGCCACGGAACCGATGCGCACGGGAACGAACTCTCAGGCCAGAAACGCCGACGGCTGGCCCGGATGCGACGTGAGCAGACCCGTGGTCGCTGGCGGTCCAAAGCGGAACGGAATCTTGCACACGGGTTGGGCGAGGTACGCCGGCTGGCAAGTGCGCTCGAGCTCTCCGAATCGATTCGTGACCAGGCGTGCCAGCTCTTCCGGAGCGCCCAGAGCGAGGATCTACTTCGAGGCAGATCCATCGAGGCCATCGGCGCAGCGAGTGTTTACGGTACCTGCCGGTGTAACCAACACCCGCTCCTCCTCGAGGATGTCGTCGACGCCGCCCGAGTCGAGTCCACTCGTATCACCAACGCCTACCGAACACTGAATCGCGAATTGGAGCTTCCGGCACCACCAATGCGCCCGACATCGTTCGTTCCGCGGCTGATCTCGGCGCTGGAGTTAGACCACGACATTCGCCGACGCGCGAACGAACTCGCAGAACGCGCCGAGGGGACAACCCTCGCGAACGGCTGTCAGCCATCGGGCGTCGCGGCCGCCTGTGTCTATCTGGCTGCCCAAGAGCAGGGCGCGCTGATTACCCAATCCACCGTCGCGTCGGCAGCAGAGGTGTCAGTCGTGACGCTCCGAAGCCGGCGAGACGAACTCCAAGCGATCTGAGACGCCTCCGGTAGAGGAATACCTACATACCGGCAGAGAGTCTACCAGGGGGTATGGATCTGGACGAGACTGTCGAGTATCTGTCGACAGAACTCGATATCGAGCGGAGTGAGCACGTTCGCGAGGTCGGTCGAGCGGTCGCCGAGCTCCGTGACTGACTCCGTCGCAGGCAACCGGATTTATTTCGTGGTCGCCGAATCCGTCCCCGCGTTTTCTCACCCTCGAGTTTAAATACCAAACCGGAGGAAACGCGGAGCGAATCGATGACGAACCGCAACTCAGACCGAGACGCGTTCCAACCTGTCGGAGAGGGCGCTCTGGTGCCGGACCCAGCACTGGATCAGCCAGCAGACGGCCAGCCAACCCGCCAGCGTGAGGCCTCGCATTCGGATGGGTATCCGGATGGAACTACCGACACAGACCGAGCCTGTGTCTCCTGTGGCGCATCGATCCCGGCGTCGCAAGGAAAATGCCGGTTCTGTCTCGAACACGAACTCGACGGCGCGTCGGAGTCGGGTGCTGCGAGTTCCGAGCAGACACTGCGTGGTGTGATCCACTTCCTCGTCGAATCCGGGACGTTCTACGGCGCCGTGGCAAAGGGAGCAGCAGCAGCGACGCTTCTCTCGTCAGGTCACGACCAGCCCATCGACGACTGTACGCTCATCTACGATCTCGACGACGAGCCCGCACCCCAGCTAACCGAGCGCTGGCCTAGGCTGTCCGCTGCTGCCGATGTGACCTCAGCGACCGGTGAGGCGTTGCTAACAGCAGCCCGTGAGCGGACAGCGTGGGACGAGACGAGCGATCGTTCCCAGACGGAGATTCCACGCGTCTATGATGAGCGTGGCCAGGGAATCCGTGCTGAGTCGTCACTCGAGCACACGCTCGACGACAGCGATCAGCTGTGGATCGTCCCAGCAATCGCTGTTGAAACAGTACCCCACGAAACGGAGTCCACCAGTGCCGGAGCCGAAATTCCGACCGTGACAGGCCTCGAGTGCCAGTACTGTACGAGAGAAACAGAACATCGGTTCAGGACACGGGAGTCGCTCCCTGACGAGACCTGGACGGGCCAACCAATCTGGGAGTGCCAGGTGTGTAGCACAGGTCGCTACGGGCCTGCTCCCGAATAGGGGAGGAGAAATCCCGTAGATTAACCAACAGTCTCCGATATAGATGGCTTCTGTTGGTTAATACGGTGAGTACCCTCAAGTCCGACGGCAGTCACGGCGGGCGTTCATTCGGCAGGGTTCGCAGCGGCTTGCCGCCACAAATCGGGGCGGGAACAGGGGTAGTGAGTAACGAACCGTAACATCGTCGAGTCCGGAAACGTCACGCCGACCACGGCACGGACGCATCACCAGACGCTCGATGAACTCGCTGTCTAGACGGGCCAAGTAGGGAGCGAGGGCGCTCCATTACTCCAGTGAATCGCATCTAGCGCGGGCGGAAACTGCTGTAGTCGGTCATCGAGGACGGCGAGTGGATGCGCATCGAGAAACGTCGCCTCGTGGCGATCAACCGGCGTGTCTTCGTGATTGAGTTGGATGTGACAAGGCCCAAGGTCCGGATGATCGGCGTCCTGGTGGAAGCCGAGCATCAGATTTCGGTCCGGTTCGACCCAGTTGATGCGGTAGTATTCGCGGTCGACGCCGGCGGGGTACCAGAAGCGAATCTCCAATCGTGCTGTCGCCGCGTCGTACGAGTCACTCAGGAACGTCGTCGGATCGACATCCGCGATGACGTAGCGGGGTCGGCGTCGAGACGGACGATAGCGGACCTCTTCACACCCCGGCTGGTTCGTCAATCGGTCGTGAACGTCGCGGAGGAGGGTCCGCTGTGTATAGCGGTCGCGACCGGCAAGAAAGATCATTCTGTGAGAGAGGAGGATTAGCTCGTGGCGCGGTCAGCAACGTCGATCATCTGCTCGCGGGCGGCTTCAACGTCGGAGTAGAGTTCCAGTGCGTGCTTGATGAGGCGGCGATCCTCCTCGTTCTCGCGCCAGAACGCGATGACGTCGCGGCGGTCCCGGAGCTCCGCACTTGTGAGGTCGCCGTCGGCGAGCGACTGTTCGAGCTCCTCCCACGTCTCGACGTCGTAGGTCGCCTGCCACTCCTCGATCTCCTCTGTAATCGCGGCCAATTCACTCCGCAGCTCCTCGCGGGTGTTTTCCTCGATGAGCGTGCGGATCTCCTCGAAGAGCAGGCGCGTGTAGTCCGGCTGGTAGCGCGTGGTCTCGCCGGCCTCGACGCGACGCAACTGGCCCTGGTCGACGAGATCCTGAAGTTCCTCGTTGGTCGTACTCCAAGCGGCGTCGGCCTGCTCGCTGATCCAGTTGACCGACCGCGGTTCGCGAAGTGACTCGGCGACCGCCCGAATGCGGTCGCGGGCGCTCATCGACTCAGTCCACGATTGGACCCCATCTCGCGGGGATTCGGTCATGGGTGGCACCTCTTGGGACAGTGTTCTCGCCCCGCTCTCATATATGTTTGTACTGTCTCGCATAATCAAGAGTGAGATGCGAGCGAAGGCGTCCGGAGGTTGAAATGCGATACCGACAGAAGTTATGCGCCAACCGATGTACGACCGATATTCTGACGTTGAGGAACTACGGCCGACCGGCGAGACATCCCACATCCCGGACACGATGCTGGACGACGGGTGTGAGAGTGACCTCCTGGCGCCAACGCGTCGCGACGAGCACTGGTGGCGACGCTGATGCGCCGACGACAGTCTCGTAAGGAGTCTTTCTGCGCCGGCGAGTGGTGAGGCGCTTCAAATGGACCCACGCAACACGCCCGGATATCGACTGCATCGGTCACTCACCAATCTCAGGCGCATCGAGACGGCCGGACTCGACGACGCAGATCAAGAGCGGATCGAGGCAGCGAAGACACTCCTCCAGAACGTGAGTCTGCTCACCCAACCGCAACACAGTGGAGACGGCGATGCGCAGATCGAGCCTTGAATGGCATCGCAGCCCAGAATCCGGATATCTCACTCCGGAGGCTGTTTATTTCCCCCCAGAAGGGGTGCGGGGAGAGATCCCCGAGGACACAGATGAACCACCTCACTGAACAATTCCATATTCCCAAGGAGTAACAACAAAGGTGAATCACAGATGGACGACGCGCTACGACGCACGGTACGAATCAAACTTGACGTACCCAGAGAATGTCGTGGCGATCTCCATCAGACCAAGACCCAATTCCTCCACTGTGCTAACCGAACGAGCGAGTGGGCCTGGCGGTACGACGACGACTGTATCACCAGCAAGAGCAGAGCTGAAGAGGCCCTGTATGACGAGTTACGGGAGGAAACCGAACTCACCGCTAATCTCGTTCAGAAAGGTATTCGTCGTGCTATCGCAGCCGTCAGGGCCGGCGTCGAGAAATTGACGCAAGGTGAGAAGACCAGCCAACCCATATTCGACTCGTGGAGCATCGTGTACGACAAACGCTCCGCGACGTTCAACGACGACCACGCTACCCTCTCGACGCCGAATGGCAGAGTCACCGCCGAATACGTGCTTCCACCCGAAAATGAGCGAGAGAACACACCGTTCGGACGGTACTACGAGAGTGACAGCTGGAATGCGTCGAGTGCCACGCTCCAGTACGACGAGGATGAGGACACGTTCTACCTACACGTCACGCTGAAAAGGTCCGACTACAGAAGTGACGGAACGGAACGCCAGGAAAGCCAGTCAGGTGATGATAGCCCTGAGAACGGAGTGGTTCTCGGCGTGGACTTGAACGTGACTGGCGCGTTCGCCGTCACCTCCACAGGCGAGTTCATCGGCAGTGCAGACCTCCTCACCCACAAGCGCAATCAGTACGAGCAACGCCGCGCCAAACTACAACAGACGGGTACACGGTCGGCTCACCTCACGATCCAGTCCATTGGTAGTCAGTTCAGCGAGTGGACAGTAGACTGGCTCCACAACCGCGCCAACGACCTCATCGAAGAAGCCCGTGACGCGAAGGTAGACGGGATTATTTTCGAGGATCTTACTCATATCCGCGAGCGTATTGCGAACGGCAGCAAGTTCCAGCAGTGGGCCTACGCGAAGTTCGTGGAACTCGTTGAGTACAAGGTCGAGTCCACTGAGTTGTTCGTGGACTTCGTGAATCCAGCGTACACGAGCCAGCGTTGCTCATATTGTGGGTGTACCCACGAGGATAATCGCGACGACAAGCAGTTCGAGTGCCAGTCATGTGGGTATGAGGTGAACGCGGATTACAACGCGGCCAAGAACATTGCAAACCGATACTGCAAGTATATCCATCGCGGGCAGAAGTCTCGCGGTGGATGGGCCACCAGTCAACTGGCCCTGAAGTCAGGGACGCTGAACGTGAATGGTGAATACACACCTTCCGCCGTGCGCAGATAGAGCGGGAGTCCACTGACAAGTCTCAGGGCTAGACCCAGAGACGGTTGACTAAGTGTCGCTTTCCCATCCTGCCAAAACGGTACGTCGTTCGCGACGGCGAAGTCCTCCACACGGACCTCAGTTCCCCCGAACCGATCGACGAGTAGCGTTGTTCATCCCCCGGAAGGGGTGCGGGGCGATCCAGTCGTGAGTCGCCCCGTGAGGTGACTGCTCGATGGGACACCGCGCACTCGTTGCGTATGAACGCACAGACGGACAGTACACGCTCCACTACAGTCATTGGGGCGCAGCGAACCTGAAGCTCAAACACCGAATCTCGGCTGAGTCGCCGTTCGGTGGCGACGACACCGACTCCAAGTGGGCGAAACAGCTGCTGGCGGAACTGGCCGATGGCCTCGAGGCAGATGCCGTCGACGGCTACCTCGCCGGCGAGGATCGACCGTCGACGGTCGTCGAGCCGAAGCCCCGCGCCACCGGGCTCACCCTCGACGAGATCGTCGCTGACCATCTCGACTACCTCCACCACGAGGCGTTCTTCGTGGTGTCGACGACGTTCGAGGTGACCGCCTATCGGACGCTGTGGTTCGGGCTCCAGTACGACTCGGAGACGGTCGAACAGGGAGAGACGGTCGGGAACGGCGCGCTCGCGACGGTGCGCTGGTACGACGGCGAACCGGTCGGCGACGGCCACCTGCAGGGCCAGTTCGCGGCCCTCAAAGACGTCGTCGGCGATATGCTCGACAAGGGCGTCTTCACGCCGTCGACGGCGAGACAGTACCTGAAACGGAAGCTGGCCGAGCGAGTTGGAGACCGACAGGAGCTGCTCATTCCGACCGGAGAGTCACCCTTCGAGAAGGCGAGCCTGAACCACTCCTAGTTCGATCTGCTTCGTGGCAGGTCCTGTTTTTCAGGGGTCAGAATGGGTGATCCCCGCCATAGGCTCGTGATTCGATGACCTCAGACGACGACCCGTTTCACGACTGCGAGTTGGATTCCGAGGCGATCCTCGGAACACACACGTTCGAAGACGTCCTGTTCACCGATGAGACGGAAACCCCGGTGAACGTGCTCACCGGCGAGACACCGGCGCATTCGCAAGCAACCGTCGAGGAAGCGAAAGAGTTCGCTGCGAGTATCGACACGGAGACGCCCCAAATCGCGCTCCCCGCATCCGTCGAGTCGCAGGTCGAAACACAGAGCAAGCCCTACACGGCGGCCGCGTTCTTCCACTTCAAGGCGACAGGCTCGCTCGCACGCCACCGTGCTTACCACGCCGCCTACGAGTCGGACGCGTTCGCGGTCGACTTCGAGGCCGACTACGAATCGGGCGACCTGACCATCACTGTCGAACGAGCGGACGCATCCTGAGAATCCGCCGTCACGAGGAGAGTTTTTTCGAGCGCCGGCGATGGGTGCCGGCGCAGCTGGAGCGAGCAACGACACCCGGTGCGTCGGCGTTTCGAGGTGTTCGAGATGCACATGGTGATTTACGCACTGGTAGAGGCATCGACGCACGACGACGCGCTGGCCACCGGAAAGACGGTGTTCGACCGCCTGGTCGGCGCGGACCCACACGCCGGCGCCGTCTTCGATTACTATGTGACCTTCGATGAGGAGGACACGTCCGTTGCGGGAAAGGCGCGATGGGGTGAGCTCCCAACTGCAGCCCCCGTCGACTCTGATGACGGCGAAGACCTGCTTGAGCGTGGCTGGGAGGCGACGAAGGAGGAATTCGAGCGTAATCTCGACCGGGTGAAAGAGGCCATCGAGGAGCTCTCCGACGAGGAGATCATGCGCGACGAGGACCTCGCCCGGCACGCCTTCCATAAGGTCGGTGCGTACGACGGCCCGACGATCTTCCTGTACACCGAACACGGCACCGGCATTCGCCACCGTGGACAACTGGATCGACTCCTCGAGGAGAGTGAAGAGCTGTGGATCGTACCCGCTGACGTCCACTTCTGAATAATGCCTCCCATCACCAATTGGCGACGCGAGAGCCGCTCGCCGACACTCGCGTATCGGAACACCGAGACCGGTGCGCGAGCCGTCCTGCATCGTGCGCCGGACTCCTACCGGTACAAGTGGCGTGGGGCAATTCTCGTCGACGGCTACCCGGTCTGGTCGCGAGGGTACGAGACGAAGGATGCGACATCGTTCCGTGACGAGCTCCGGGAGCGGCCCGCACCGGACCTCAACTGCCCGGAGTGTCCGAACAACGACGTTCGCGTCGGCGAGAAGGCGGCAGACGGGGCGAAAGTCCAGCAGTGGTACGACTGCCCCGACTGTGGATACGAAGCCCCCTCACGCATCGTCTACGGCGCCGAGCGGTGAGAGGGTGAGCGCCGGGCGCTGTTTTTCGGCCGGGCACGAGGTGGTGGCCCGGGACGACCGGGTGAGTCAACCAATGACCCTCGAAGTACTTGACCGACACAGCGAGGCACTGTTCGAGTTCCTCTGGTGCCCCGTCTGCGGGCAGGAGGTCTTCACTCACATCCCCTTCGAGGGGGTGTTCTGCAAGAACTGCAACACCCAGGTCGAACTCAAAGAATCCCGAGAGACGCGCGGCTACGAGGAGGCCGTGCTCGCCTGCTTCGATTCAAGCACGACATGGAACCTCCACGTCGACGAGAAACTGCGCCGCGACCTGCCTGATGGGTCGGCACGCGTGAAGATCCTCGGCGCACCGGGAGCCTACAAGGTCGACTGGTGGAGTCCAGAGCCGGGGGAGGACTGGGAACCTGTGGAGCGCGGCGAGTTCGACGACGTCGAGGAACCATCAGAGGTGTCCCACCTGGCGTAGTGAATTGTCTGTTGCGAGGTCGTAATCAGTAGTGGAGTCGTTAAGACTGACGCAAAACACCGTGGTTCTGCCCAAGATCTGAAGACGGGGTTCTATTGAGTAGAGTAGTGGTATTCGTAGAACTACTTGAGTAACACATGGCCCACCCGTATTACGATTCCGTAATTCCGGAATAACGGAATATAATTACGCATGTGGTCGGGATACTGCCTCAATGCGTGTTGCTGCGGCCTTCGACTGGGATGGGGTGCCACGCGCCCCGGTGCTGAAGTACTACCTGTACAAGGCCACCAAGGCAGTCGAGTTCTATCGGCCGATAATGTACCTCTTCTTTCTCGCACAGGGACTCGACTTCACCCAGATCGCAATCTTAGAGGTCATTTACAACCTGACCACGCTATTCGGAGAAATTCCGACAGGCTACGTCGGTGATCGAGTGGGGCGGCGCAACAGCCTGCTTATCGGGACGGTGCTCATCGCGGTAACGCTGCTGGGAATCGGACTTTCAAGTTCGTTCCTCACTCTTGCGGTCCTGTACGCATGCTGGTCGGCGGGCTACAACTTTCGGTCTGGCAGCGAGGATGCCTGGCTGTACGATACGCTCACAGACGAACTCTCTGAGGGTGAGTTTGCACACGTTCGCGGCCGCGGAGAGTCAGCCTCGCTCGCGGTTGGGGCAGGCGCGGCCATCGTCGGTGGCTATCTGGGGAGCATCGACCTCTCGTACCCCTGGTTCGTCGCCGCTGTAGTTACCGGAGTCGGCGCGGTTGTGTTGTTGACACTCGACGATCCGGAGACGTACAAGCAGTCCGAAAGCGACGACCTGAGTTTCCGCCGAACCGTGGGTATCGTGAAGGAGGCGCTCTCCCAACGGAATCTTCGTGCGTTTATTCTCTACTACTACGTTCTTTACGCGGCAGTGACGTATCTGGTGTTCGTCTTCCTCCAGCCGATCTTCCGGACTGTTGTCGTTGACATCGGCATCGCGCCGGCACAGGTCGAATCGCTACTCGGGTGGTTCTATGCGGCCTACAGTCTGGTCGGTGCGGTACTCAGCTACTATACTGGCGCGATAAAGGAACGTGTAGGCGTCAAGACGTGGTTCGTCGTCCTACCGTTCCTCGTTGGAGCGGCTCTGGTCGGGATGTACTTCGTTCCGGTACTTGCACTACCGACGTTCCTCGTCGCTCGTGGGCTGTCGGACGTGACGCGATCGTTTGCCGGGCAGTACGTCAACAACCGGATCGAGACGCTCGGTCGGGCGACCGTTCTGAGTGCGATGGCGATGGTGAGCGGACTGGCCGTCGTCCCGTTCCAGCTCGGGAGTGGCGTCATTTCCGATTACGTATCACCCCTGTTTGCGCTCGCAGCTGCAGGCGGTGTCCTCATCGTCGGCTCAGGTCTGCTTCTCCTCTGGGAAACACCAGTGAAAGACGGTGTTCCTAACAGTTAGCGACTCAAGTGGGGTATCAGGATGTCGGGCCGATAAACGGAGGGATGCACAGGTTGCTGCGTCCTCAACTATACTACGAGATCATGACAAGCTATCTCCGCATCATTTTGTAGATATCTCGTTCCGTCTGGAAGCCTCTCGAAACTGGGGGTAGGGATTCCAGCTGGAGCACACGGCCACCTTAGATGATGCCGCCGATGACGAGTAGTCCGACGACGAGCAGCAACGTCGCAACCACGCTCCCGCCAGCCAGCAGCTTGTTCTCCATCGCCTTCTCGTGGAGGGGCATTTCGGCGTACTCCTTGCGGAACGCGCCGAGGTTCTCCTCGTCGTAGAAGTACTTCCTCTTCAGCGCGAACCGTTCGGTCACCGCACAGCCGGTACAGACCGGCTCCCCTTCGAGCCGTTCGGTCTTGCTGTGGGTGTCGCAAGCGATCGCCCCGCAGTTCGGACAGTAGGTGTACGTCTCGTCGACGCCGCTCGTCTCGCAGTGGACGCAGCGATGAATCCCGTCCTCCAGAGTGACCCGCGAGGGGCCAGCAGCATAGTATTCGTACGGATACGAGTACTCCAGTATCTCTGTCGTCTGCCGAACCTCAGGTAGATACACCGGCTCAATCGATTGCACTGAGATGTCCGAGAGATTGGGCTCACACGTCTTGTTGTACGTGACGTTATTGTCGCCGGTGTAGGTCACCGTCGTCGTGTGGTAATCCTGGAGGCGGTCAACAGCCCACTCCTTGTACTCCGTTTGGGTCTGGCCAAAGCGACGCTCCTCAACGTCGTCAAACGACTGTGCGAACTGTTCAGCGTCAAGGTCGACCGTTGCATGGAGGTTCTCAGTAACGAGTGTTGCGACGGTCTCGTCAGCAATCTGAGGATGCCCACGCTCGGCGTGGACCACGAACCGCGTCCAGTCGTTGACCCGGTGGATGACGCCCACTGACGTCTCGAAGACGGCGTTCGTGTCGGCGGTGACTGCCACGACTGGGCGAAACTGCACCCGCGAGTACGGCGATGGCACGTCCGCGGCCGCGATGTTTTCGATATCGCGAAACGCTTCCTGGACGGGGGCATCGGCGTCGGTCGCCGCATCGTACGGCCGCAACGTCTCGTCACAGAGGATCTCGATACGCCCGTTGTAGAGATCGAGGCCGATCTCGTCGGCGATCTCCCGAAGGTCCTCGCCGTCGATCAACTCGATCGGATGTGGGTCGTCGTTCCCTCGAAGTCGGTCAGCGTACTCCTGTGCAGGGTTCGTAAACCGGCCAGTCGTGACGACCATCCCTCGCTTCGGGCCGTCGAAGTCGAACGTCGCGATCGCCGAGTGGAGTTTCTGGACGACCGGGCGCCCGACCGTGCTGGTGTGTTTGCACTCGACGACGATCCCGCGACGGGTGCCGTCGATAACCTCTTCCATCATCACGTCCCGCCCCTCGTCGGCCGTTTTCGCGGCCTGCCGGACGTTTTCGTAGCCGAGATTCCGGAACACGTCCTCCATCACGTCCTCGAACTCGAACCCCGAGAGATCGTCCAGTACAGCCATCCTCAATTATGTGGACAGTACGTTGCAACTGCCAAATACGTTGCCGAACGCTACGCCGTCCTGTTTGTTGAACCCCTGAGAGGGGTGCGGGGGTCACCGAACCGCCCGCGAGCAACGAATGAACGGGAATGTACCTATGGCCAGTTCGGAATCGGTTCCAGTCGCATCGCCCGGTCAGGCTCACCGAGACGCAGTCGAATACGTCGGCTTCCGCGTCGACGGCCAAGCCGTCGTCCTGAACCTCTCGGAGCATCGGCGGCTCTCCCTCGAGCGCAGTCTGGACCTCGTCAACCACAATTCGCGTATCCAACCGAAGCTACTTACGTGATACAAGCGTATCACAGCATATGAGCACTGACAGCGACGCCGGCGGCGACGGTGAAATGGAGAAAATCAACGTCCGGGTGCCCCAGTCGCTGCTGGCACAGGTCGACGACGTCTGGGAGGAGCGTGGCTACGCGAACAAATCCGAGTTCATCCGCGACGCGCTTCGAGACGCCGTCAATCCGCCAACGCGGCTGTCCGAGGAAGCGCTGGCGCATCTGGCCGAGAGCCGCAAGCAGCGGGAGCAGGGCGAGACGGTATCGCAGGACGACGTGAAGGACCGGCTGGGCATCGATGACTGAGGTCGAGTGGACACCGAAAGCACTCGATTTGCTGGAGGGGCTCGAATCGGAAGCGCAAGAGCGGTTGGTGAAGAAACTCGACGAGGCGAAAGACTGGACCTCCCACCGACTCGAAAAGCTCACCGGCTACCCGTACTACAAGCTTCGTGCTGGCGACTACCGTGCGATCCTCACGTGGGACCGGGAAGAGGATATCCTAATCGTTGAGGCAGTTGGGCATCGCCGGAATATCTACGACCGACACCTCCCACCGTAACACACGCGGTCTACAGACCTGCTCAGGTCGGTAACGAACTCGGTCTGAAACTCAAGTACGATTCCGGTTGGTAGTGTTTATTGCCCCCGAGAGGGCTGCGGGGGAGTTCACTCCCCGTCACCGAGCTATGACTGATTCAGAGTACCCCTGGCGAGACGAATCGCTCCGTTGTGACCCCTACTGGAAGCAGGAGTTGGGGATGGGGTCGAGAGTTTATAACCCATTACGGGGGAACCGCGGAGGGAGGTGACAGATCTTTGACCGACCATATCTGTGACTACTGTGGCGAGTCGTTTGCGACCTCCAACGAGTTGGGTGGCCACGTAACCGCAGTCCATCGTCGCGACCAAATCGTAACGGACGCGGACGTAATTCTCGACGACCTCCAGCGTGTCGCAGACAAATTAGGAAAACCACCGACAGCAAAGGAGATGAGCGAGCACGGGGAGTACTCCCAGCGCGTCTGCCAGAACAAATTTGGGAGCTGGAACGAGGCGCTTCGTGAGGCTGGCTACGCTCCAAATCGGAAATTTCGACTCACCGATCAGGACCTGTTGGACGAGATTGACCGCCTTGCGGACCAGTTGGGTCGCCCGCCCTCAAGTGGGGAGATGGATCGGGTTGGGGAATATCACAGATGGACGTATGACCACCGGTTTGGCGGGTGGGAAGAAGCACTCAACGAAGCTGGCTTCTCACAACCACGGTCCTATCAAGAACGTTCAGAGATCCCTTACGGGCCAAATTGGCCGGAGCAACGGCGGCAAGCATTGGAGCGTGATGACTTCCAGTGCCAAACGCCGTGGTGTGAGATGACTCAAGCGGATCATCAAGAGCAGGTTGGGAAGGACATCTCTGTCCACCATTTGGTTCCGCGGAAGTCCTTCGTCACCCCCGATGGGCAGTTTGACCACGAACAGGCGAATCGAGTCTCGAATCTCGTGACGGTCTGTTCGAAGCATCATCTCATCTGGGAAGCCGTCGCCCCGCAGCGGTTGGATACGATTGTCGACGCCACACGGCCACCAGAGCGAGGTCGGCCGGAGGGTGTTGCTCTTCCCCTACGAGGGGATGAGGGGTAACCCCCTCGTGATTCAAATGCGACAGACAGACGAGCCTATCCCGACGCCCAATCCAGGCGCTCTCACGAACAGAGAACGACTCCGGAGGCACCTCACCAGTGCCCTCGAAAGCGCCGAGTCGGCAGAGACGAAAGCCCATCTCCGAGGAGCTCTTGCTGCGTGGCAGAATCTCCCGCCGACACCACTCGTCGAGTGTCCGCTCTGTGGAAAAGTCGGGCTTCCAGAGCGAATCCAAGCTCACGAGTGTCGACAGTCGTAGCGTCGTTTTTGCGCCTCGATGGGTGGAGGCGCAGAGCAGAACGCTTCGCGCCTTCGGAGCATGTTATGAAAGACCCAGAGGAAGCTACGGTCTTCGCAGGCCTTGATGGGCGAACCGAGACGGAACTACCCGAGTGGTACGCCGAGCAATACGGAGGTCTCGAACCAATCAGCTTCAGTGAGGCGATTCGAAACCTCCCACAGGCAGTCGATACAGCAGTCGCATATCGCAACCCGTACACCGACGAGTGGGTCGAAACAGAGCGGTTCAACGCAATCGTCGAGCCATCCCGGCTACAAGCAGAAGCAGACGGTGATACCGAAGCAGAGTCGCTATTTCACATCCCGACTGACTCCTACTCGATCATCAACCCGGTCGACGTCTACGGGCCGCTGGAGGAGGTCCTCCGCGAGGAGACCATCGACGGGGCCCCGCTGGGCGAGGTGATGTTCGGCGAGATTCGGCGCTACCGGGGCGGCGGCGAAGTCCATATGGACATCATGTTCGACGGCCTCGAGGTGCGCCTGCCCGGCCGGTCGGACCCGATCACGATGGGCGTCACGTCGGGCTACGACTTCTTCGGCGAGCACGCCGTCTACGTGGAGGGGTTCGCCCAGGACGGCTACTGCTCAAACACGATGCGCTCGCTCACCGACAAGGAGGTCATCAAACACGTCGGCGACGTGCGGAACTTCCGGACCTGGTGGGAGGAGCTCCTCGCACAGGTCGAACTCGTCGCCGACGACCTCTTCGAGTTCATCCGGGACGCCCAGGACATCGACCTCGACTTCTCGGAACTTCCGTTCACCGTCACGGAGTTCTACACCCTGCTGGGCTTCCCGGACTACCTGGCCGAGCGTGCCGCCGGCGATGCAGAAGCCAATGCGGCGTCCCCCTTCGAGATCGATATGTGGACGCTGCATTCTGGCGCGACGTACGCTCTCACCCACTTCTTCCAGGGGAAAGAGGGGGCATCCCTCGATCAATACGTTCGGATCGCCAACGACATTCTGTTCAACCCGGAAGGTACGATCGAGCGCGTCGAGCAGGCGTACGAGCAGCAGCTAGAGGCGGACGGTGACGACGGGTCACAGGCCTCGCTGGCCGGCGAACGAGCGCTGGCGAGCATCGAGCGCGTCAGCGACGACCTGCAGGAGAAAGTCGAGCAGTTCGAAGAACGCGAGGACGCGCTGCGTGAGCGGTTCCAAGAGGCGATGGCCTGACGCCGCGGCGGTGACGTAGTCGACTGTTCTGTTTTTCTCGCCCTCGAGGGGTGGAGGGGTACCGAGATGGAACAGTCCACGATTAGCGACGGGAGTGACGACGAATTCCCACCTGAGAAGCGTCTTGAAGCACCGAATTACCGATTGATCAAGGCCGGTATCGCGACGATCCCGGATATGGAAACCCTCCAAGAGTGTGTTGCCTACGAGAACGCCCACCAGAATCGAACGCAGATTCTGCGCCGGCTCAAGTGGAAGGCCGAAGAGCTCCGTGAGGGCGAAGAGTAAGCTCTGATTTTAACCAACACACTCTGCGTGAGTTCACCCTTTTGTTGGTTAATCCGCTGGGCCTCTGTTTTTCGGGCCCCTGAAAGGGTGCGGGGCAGCCAGCAGCGGCCTCGCGAGCCTAATCATGTCCCTCGAGCTGAGCTCCAGCGCCAGCACCGCCCGCGAAATCGTCGCCGCCAGACAAACAGACTTCGTGGCGTTCCTCCACCGAGCTCCCTTTGCCGGCGATGCTCTCACCCTCGGATTTCTCCCCGGGTTCCGGGAAGACTGTGGGTATCAGACGGATCAGTACCTGAACCTCGAGATTCCCGTTGGGATGCTCGACAACGATTTCCGGAGTCCCGATCTGGAGCGGTTCGTCGACCGCTTCTTCGAGTACGAACCAACGGTCGGGGTCATCGGGGACGTCGACGAAATGGACGACGTCGACGCCCACGTCTCTGCTGCTCGTGAGATCCAAGCGAGCTATCCAGAGGCCGAGCTCATCGTCGTTCCGAAGTCGCGGGAGGTGATCGACGTGATACCCGAGACCCTCGTCCTCGGGTATTCACGGGGATACGCCAACCGCCTGGCCCACGAATTCTCCGACCCAGCCGATTGGAGAGGGCGGCGCGTTCATATCCTCGGCGGGAGTCCGCCCAAGCAGCTCGACGCCATTCGACAGTTGACCCGACCGACACTCACGGACGAGCCACCAGCCGACATCGTCGGCGTCGACTGGAACGGGCTGCACCGCGGCGCACAGTTCGGTGAGTTCTGGACGGCCGACGGCTGGGACGACAGCGGTCGCGACGCCGACCACGTCACCGTGCGAAAGACGGTGCGCCACAGCCTCGCTCGCGTCCGTGAGTTCTGGAGGGCGCACGGAATCTGGCCCGAAACGACACCGCAAGACAAGGGGCTCGACGTCGAGTACAAGGGACCGAGTCCTGTCGATCTCGAGGACGCCGCCTGTACCGAGTGCGGGACGAACGTCTGGCGAACTCGCCGCGGCCCGTACGTGGCCGAATACGATACCGGCGCAATCTGTGGATACTGCAGCTACGAGTGCTACTTCAACCACCGTCACCGGAACAACCTGGAGGAGATCGTCGGCGAGCAGAGCGTCTACCTCCCGCCGACGTGACTTCGCGACCTGTTTTTCGTGCCCCCAGAGAGGGCGAGGGCTCCTTCGAAAGCTCTCAGAGGTGACTTCCAGTGAGTCAACAACAGCGTCCTGACAACGTCTCGATCGACGAGATCCCGGTCGATATCGACAACACGCAATCAGCGGAGGTCGATTCCGCCGACGTCCCCGACGAAATCGAATCCATCACCCGTGACCTCGCCGGTGAGCAGCCACCTACGAATCCGCTGGTCGTACTAAAAGCGGCCCGGTGGTGGTACATTCACGGCAAGGGCGGTACGGATCCCGCCTTCCAGTGGGCCATCGAGTGGGCGCGTCATCTTGCGACTGACACGCCTAGCGACGTCGAGCGGTTCGACGAGTTCCTCGAGTACCTCATCACGGTCGGATTGGCCGAAGAAAAACGCTCTCTACGCGATGCCAAGACTCCCTAGAACTCTGGCAGTTCGCCTAGATTGTCGCTCGCGATGTTGTTCCCGTCAGTCCGAAGGTAGGTTGTCCCGTCAACTTCTACTGTCCCGACATCATCACCCTTTGTCCATTTCCCGTTGTCATTCTTGTACGCCGTACAGTACTCTTGTCCAACCGATAAGCTGAGGATGACGGCCATTCGCGATTTGGTATCTCGGTTGACTAGTTGATCTCCATCGTCCTCATATACCTGAACTTGTTCGATAGAGTCACCACTGTATCTTACTGCAGTGATTACGTAATCTGCCCATTTGCTCATGCAACAGCGTACTCAGACGTGTAGTGTAAAATGTTGGAAAGTGGAGTGAAACTGAACACGTTGCTGACGGCTGGAGAGCTAGTTGGTGAATTTCTGTTTTTGCGCCCCTGAGGGGTGCGGCGCGTTCTGAACTGCTGCAGTCGCCGTGAACTCGATTCGGAGAACACAATGGCTACGACTAGTGACTCGTCGGTCTCCTTCGACCAGACCGACACGCGATCCGACGAGATGAACAGTACGATCAAACAGTGGATCGACGACCTCGTCGCCGGCGTCGACGACGCACAGGCCAGCGAAGAGTTCCAAGAGTGGCTCGATGTCCAGAGTCGTTTCCACGACTACTCCTACCGAAACACACTCCTCATCAAGCGGCAGTGTCCCGAGGCGAGCCGGGTGGCGGGCTACCGGACGTGGCAGGAGGAGTTCGACCGCCACGTCACGGAGGGTGAGTCGGCCATCTGGATCTGGGCACCGATCATCTCCAAGCAGTGCCCGGAGTGCGAGAATTCACCGAGCTACCACGAGGACAGTGACTGTGAGTACGACGAGACGCCACCCGAGGAGTGGTCCGAGGGCCTCGTCGGGTTCAAGCCTGCTCCGGTGTTCGACGTCTCCCAGACCGAGGGCGAGCCGCTTCCCAACCTAGACACGGAAGCGACCGGGGACGCCGGCGACCTCGTCGAGCAGTTGACTGCCGCCGCTGACGACCTCGGCGTGACGGTGCGGATCGTACCAGCTGAGGAGTGGACCCACGGCGAGGCGAAGGGCATCTGCGAACAGCTGAGTCTCGTCGACGTCCAGCCGCTCGTCGAGGTGCGCGATCGGGCGAACGAGGCCGACCTCGCGCGGACGCTGATTCACGAGTACGCCCACGCTTTGCTCCACTTCGACGTCGACGACGACACCGAGCGGTCGAAACGCGAAGTCGAGGCCGAAGCCGTCGCGTACGTCGTCGGGCGCTACTGTGGGTTGGACACCAGCGGGTCTGCGTTCTACTTGGCCGCGTGGGAGTCGGACGATCCCGAGATCGTTCGCGACCGTCTCGACCGGATCAGCACCACTGCTGAAGAGATCATCGACGCTCTCGACAGCGCCGCTTAACCAACAAGAAGGGCCGTTAGCCTATTTTGTTGGTTAAGTCTTTCAGTGCCCGCAGAGGGGCGGAGGCACTCACCGGAGACCACGACCGATGACCGAGAGATACCTTTCCGTCGTTCTTGAGGAAGCAGAACAGATCGCAACCCACCACGAACAGGTCGCCCATTCGACCGAAAATACAGCCCACGAGTATCTGCGGTACGCGGTGCTGAAACTGCTCGAAGAGGGACCGTTCGATCCGGACAGTACACTCCCTCGAATCGACGATGTGACCGTCGGATACGGGCAGGATACGGCGATGTTCGAGAACTGGCACACCGACGTCGAGTGGTGGACGACAGTCCCCCCGCAGGAGGAGTGTACGCGCTTTCGGATCTTCTACCCCATCGAGCACGAGTCAGTTCCGCGCCTCATCGTCGACGTAATGAGTGCGCTTGGGGCGGGGCGGGTCTGGACCGGGAGCGCTGTCGACTGCGGGTCGTACGACCATCACGAGCGGCGTGAAGTCCACTTCCTGTGGCCACAGGGACATCCGGTCGAGGACCTCCTTCAGGAGCGAGTCCACGGGCCTGACGCCGTCGCGCCGGATGGTGGCTGTACAGGCGACGTACGCGATCGGATGGTTGCATCAGCGAACGGTGGGCAGGTCGATGATCTCGAACCTCGTACCCGTCGCGCGGTCACCGAGGAGATGTCGGTCTCGTTGCTGGAGAAGGGCGGTCGGTACGAGGTACAGTCGGCGTCTGAGAACCGCTACGATGTCGACGTCGTCGGCGAATCCTGTACCTGTCCAGACTGGGAGCAGCGCTCCCCCGCCGGCGGATGTAAGCACCTCCGTCGCGTCGATCACGAAATCAAGCGCGGGCGAGTCCCGCGACCGGATGGCAGACTCCCGGCCGATGCGGCTGATTCCGGTTAACCAACAGACCACCCTGTTCATCCCTCGCGTTGGTTAACACAGACAGTTACGACTCTCCTGCCGTCACGGGAGCTCTTCTGTGACGTCGACGAGTTCCTCCTCGGTCTGCCAGCGATACAGCCGTCCCTCTTGCTCGAACAGCTCGAAGACGCCGTCCTGCATCCAGCCGAAGGTATGTTCTTCGTCCTCGTACACCCGCTTGAGGACGTGGCTCTTCGCGAAGAACTCTGTCGTGCCGACGAGGAGGCCCTGCTCGACGAGAAAGTCACTCGGTTCCTTCTCGGCGACGCCAACGAGGTAGGTGACGATGTCGGCAATCAGGCAGAACTTCTGGATGCTGTTGTCCCATTCCCCGCGGATGTCGACCATTCGGAACGCGTAGGCGTCCTGCCGGCGATTGAGCCGGTCGACCACCAGATTCAGCCGCCGAATCGGCTCCCGGTCGTAGTTGCCCAGCACGAAGTACGAGCGCTCATTTTCGTAGACTGGGGTCAGTTCGCTCAGGGCGTGGAGGATCTCCTCGTTGTCCGCCAGCGAGATCGCTTCGTCGACGAGTTGATCCTTCACACTGGTGAGGACTTCTTCAGGGACCGGCGGTTTCTCGTCGGGCATAGATAACTCCCCTCAGCGTCGTGCGATATGATTTACGGAGTAATTCACTAGCTTAGTTAGATGCGATTTACTCCAGAGTGATTTACCTAAGGGTAAACTACTTGTCGCTAGGACGTGTATCGTGTTGTATGAGCACAGAAACGGGGACAGCTGAGGGGACGGAATCACGGGAACTCGTCCACTTTGTCACCCAACAGACGCGGTTCGCGCTGATCAACAACATCCTCCAGCATCCTGACCAGCTCCCCTCGATGTACGAACTCGAGGAGCTCAACCCCAGCGTGAGCGACGCCACCGTCTACAAACACATCCAGAAGTTGATCGATAATGGCATCGTGAAGGAGGTCACCCTGAACGACGACCAGCGCCGGCAGGGCTACCCTAGAAAGTTCTATGGGCTCACGGAGGAAGGCCGGGAGTTCCTCGACGATCATAACCTCCTCGCAGCAGAGGACACGCTCCAGCAGATCTACGACACCATCACTGACAAGCCCGAGAAGATGGTCAAGTACGAGAACGCTCCCCGTCCGGACGGCATCTGACCGTGCGTTCTATTCTAGAATAGTTTTCTATTCACTGATAGTGGTGTGGCAATCCCGGCTCAGTGATTTGTTTCGCGTTCTTGTGCGTGGATCAGCCGTGACAGCCTGCGTGCGTATCACCGACCGAACTTCTTTCAATAACGGCTATGAGCCTGAACTATGGAACGAAAACGCATATCGTCCGGAACCGAATGGGAGTCGAAAGTCGGGTACTCTCGGGCCGTTCAAACGGGCTCTCAAGTACACGTTTCTGGAACGACAGCGACTAGCGATGATGGTGATATAGTCGGCAAAGACGACGCATACAAACAGACAAAAAAAGCACTCCAGAATATTGAAAACGCCCTTCGAGAGACTGATGGGTCACTTGAGGACGTGGTCAGAACTCGAATGTTCGTCACCGATATAAATGAGTGGGAGGCAATTGGCGAGGCCCATGGTGAAGTGTTTCGTGACGTTCGCCCAGCCACCAGCATGATAGAGGTGAACCGCCTCATCGATCCGGAGTTACTCGTTGAGATTGAGGCGGTTGCGATTGTCCCAGAGTAAGTCCTTTCCCTGTACTGGGCGATTCATGAGTCTCCTGTACTGACCGATTCCAGTTTCGTGTAGGGAGTCCTCTACAACATCTTCATACCCGTGACGACTCAATATCTGATTAACCAACAAATCTATGCCGATACGCACGTTGTTGGTTAACACGAGGCGATCGCTAATGTCCGACAAGCCACCGACGCCGCCGGCAGACCTCTCGACGGAGATGGTCGACACCCTCAACAGTTACACGCCCGAGCAGCTCCGATACGTCGCACGCTACGCTGAAGCGCTGGCATCGCACAAAGCCCGCGGCGGCCACGTTGACGAAGCGCCGGATGACGACGAGGTCGACGAGCGGCCGGATGACCTTCCGGACGACGTCCCGTCGAAGGCCACAATCACGATCAAGGAGATCAACGATAACCGCTACTACTACTGGCAGTGGCGGGACGGTGAAAGGATCCGTTCTCAATATAAAGGGCCAGTCAACCCGGACGAGTAGTTCTGACATTCATCAGTGATGACGGTTGCTAATGGTCGCCGAGAGGCTGAACCATGTCCGTCAAAGTCGAATGCGACTTCTGTGGGAATACAGTTTCAAAATCTCCATCTGTAGTTGAGCGTACAAAACATCATTTTTGTGACCGAGAATGCTATGGTAACTGGCGCAGTGAGCAGCAGGACAGCAAAATTACTCTTAAATGCGACTACTGCGGGACTGAATACAGACGATATGAATCATCACTCAAGGAGGAACAAACACACACCTTCTGTAGCAAGGAGTGTGTGGGCCAATAGAAGGTAGAAAATCGGCCTCAGACAGAGTGTACACACTGTGGTTCAATCATCAAACGAATTCAGTCAGATATCGAATCGGCGGATCGCCATTTTTGTAGTCGAGAGTGTAAGTGGGACTGGCAGCAGAAGACAGCGACCTACGACTGGGAATCGACGCCGAACTATGGACCGTTATGGAAAGACCGTCGTGAACAGGTCTTAGAGCGGGATAATCGAACCTGCCAGGGCTGTGGTCGCACCGAAGACGAACTCGGATATACGCCGCGAGTTCATCATATCCGTCCGTTCGCTACATTCGACGATGGTGAGATCGAAGCTGCGCACGACCCGTCAAACCTGGTTTCGCTCTGTGAGCCGTGTCACACGAGGTGGGAAGGAATTCCAGTTCGGCCGAAATTGATTCGGTAGACACCCCGTGTGCGATATGAAATCCACAAAGATATCTGGTTTGTACCCCCCGTGTGCGAGATGATTCTATGCTCGTTTTGGACGGACCCCGTGTGAGAGATGAATCAGTTGACGAATCAAGCCCCGACACCCCGTGTGCGAAATGAAATCGTGTATACTATTGTCAGACATAGATCCCGAGAGCGACAGGTGGTCTCACACAATCACACCCCGTGTGCGAAATGAATCCGGCTGGGGCTGCGGTAGCGCTGGGTCCTACTTGCCCTCGAAGAAATCATCTATCTGTGCGTTGACAACAGACTTGATAAGATCACCCTCATCGTCTGCCTCCTCGAGCCGAATATCAGCCCGGAGGGTTTCAGCAACCACCCCTGGATCGTCAACGAACGAGTACTCTTTGTGAACCCCGCTCCCGTAGCCGCGGCCTCGTTTTTCTGAGGTGACGAAGTTGTACGTCTCCGCCTCACTCATATAGCGGAGATAGGAGTCGCGTGATTTTGTATCAGCGTCAAGTAGCTCAGTGAGGTACTGATACACACGATATGCGACCGTGCTGGGAACAGCGTTCAGGTTGCGCTGTGAGTAGACGGGGACGATCGCGGTTGCGTACAGCGAGAGCTTCTTTTGGGTCGAGAGTCCCTGCATCTGCGTCAGCGTCCGATCCCGTTCCGCTTCTTTCTGGGCATCGCGAACGTGTCCTTCATGAACCGTCTCTTCACCCTCTCGGTCCGCTATCTCGCCGGCTTTTCGGAACAGATCGATTGCTTTCCGCGCGTCGCCGTGGTCCTGCGCGGCAAACGCTGAGCTAAGTGGAATGATACCATCTTCAAGCACATCCTCTCGATACGCATCGCGACGTCGGCGAAGAATCGACTGGAGCTGGTCCGCATCGTAATCGGAGAAAACGACATCCTGCGGATTGAACGAACTCTCAGCTCGGCCGTCGAGGTTCTCCATAAACCGGGGGTCGTTTGTAAGCGCAGCAACGGACACGTGTCCCTCGATCTGGCCGAGCTGTGAGGCTCGAGAAAGCTGATACAGCAGCTTTGAGTATGCTGGTTCGTCGTTCGGGTCCCGCTGGCGGCCGACCAAGAGGTCAACCTCATCCAAGATGATAATGACCGAGTCAAAGTTGTTGCTCAGGACTTCATAGAACCGGTTGAGTTTCTGATCGGTCGAGACGCCGCTCTGAGGAACACCGATTTCAACGCCGGCTTCATTGGCAGCGTTTTCCACGAGACGATAGACGGCTCTGTCGTGGGACTTGATTGTCTGACAGTTGATTTTAATAACCCCAAACCGGTCGTCTTGGGCGTTCGCGAGTTCAAGCACCTGCTGACAGACCGCGTTGATGATGAGTGACTTCCCCGTCCCAGACGGGCCGTAGAGAAGCATATTGGGTGGGCGGTTCCCCTGTAACGCCGGTCGGAGATAGGTGATGATGTCGTCCAGTTGGTCATCACGCCCAACGATCCGGTCCTCGTCGATGACGGCATCCGGGTCAAGAAGTCCCTTATCTCGAAACACCGAGTTTTGAACGCCCTCCTGGAGGCGACCTTTGATGGATTGTGAAAGGGACTGTTGATCCTCGCCGTCAGCCATATTTGTGGAGTTAGGTCGAAACTATAAATAAATATGGGTACCGTGTGCGAGATTAAATTTGGTGAATTCTACCGATACAGACGGTATCACGAAGGGTAGCCAAATTAATGCCGTAACCGCGGGCAAGATCAATTAGTCGGAGTGACCCCCCGTGTGCGAGATGAAATGTTGATCAGATCGTCGACCAGCTGTCGACGTCAAGGCGAGACAGACGATCTCGGTGGCAGTACTCCCCGTGTACAAGATGAAACACCTGAGGCATTCCTGACCAGCCGTGTCGATAATACCGGTTGAGGATCTTGAGTGGGGTTTGATCGTGTCGGGAGGTAACCCCCACACCCCGTGTGCGATATGAAATCGGGAAGATAGTGGGGAGGGGTAGCAGGAAGGAGAGCTCGTGAAGCATCGAAAATATACGATTCCTCGGGAAAGAGACCTCAAAGACGCTGATACTAGGATGGGGTATATATCATAGAAACCTTTACGTAGCCACTCTAATAACAATATCCGCAATAAGACTAAACTCGGTTAAAACGAAACATACTGTTTCGTGGAATAACCGAGTCCGCCCGTGGGTTTACGTCTCTATGTACCTGGCGCCTCTATCGGGTTTACGCCTTCTCGCGGGCTCTCTCATCCAATTTCGAGATGTCCGAGCGGGTTGTCGCTACCCACCGTCTCGGCAAATTCATATCGCACACGGGGTGTGGGGGTTCGACTCCGCCGGAATCAGATTAACCAACAAACTACCTTCGAACGACCCTGTATTGGTTAATAGCCTCACGTGTTTGCATACTCCGTCAACTTCGGGACTCACATCTCAGTAAGTTCTCAACGAATCTCTGTCCGATCCCTGCCAAGCAGTATCAGCACACTCTCGACGACTCCGACGTGGTGCGTTTCGAAGTACGACGTTTCGTACGATCATAACTCCTCGTGGGTAACCACGACCTGATCTCGCGAGCGCTTGCTGTCGGCGACGACAACAACGGTGGGTTCTCCAACAACGACGTCGCAGCCTGGACGGAGACCACCAGCAACTCTAACCAGCCACCGACCAGATCTGGACTAACCGTGATATCAATTTACTCATCCGCTGTATCTGCTTTATTCACTGTCGATGATCGCCTCTACGGATGGGGTTCTGTTTCCATCCTTGAGAACTGATAGGACCGGCGTGTGAGCTATAGGGGAGAAGGTCTGACGGAGGTATTGTTCCATTCACGCCGGATAGGCACGGTTGGTCGTTTGGTGTCCATCAGTGTTTTATTACTGTATTAAAACGAGCCAATACCATGTCTGGGTCGAAAGACGACCCCGTGTCGTCACTCTCGGAACTCGCTGTCTCGTTCCCGAACGCGGGCGAACTGACGGCTACGGACCTCTCTGATGGGTTACGCTCGCAGTTTGCCGACGCGGCGATCATTAGGCTGGGCGAAGCCTCACACGGCACCCAAGAGTTCTTTGAACTACGATTCCGGCTCACCCGCCTCCTCGTGGAAGAGTTTGGGGTCCGTGCGATCGGTATTGAGGCCGGGTTCGACCCGCTGTGTCGGGTCGCCGAACTCGTCGGCGCCGTCGGCGGCTGTCTCCCACTCCAGGACGCGGCCGTCGTCCAGAAAGTCGATGCTAAACGCCATCTAGGTCTCTCTGATGTTCGAGTCGCCGATAAGGTGTGGCGTGTCGTTTCCGGATTTCAACGTATGGCCCCAAGAACGCCTCTACTGGTGTTTTCTGACCGCTTGTCTGTGTTCCGCTACTTCTGGAACGATTTCCGGAATTCAGCCGGTGTACTTACCACTGTGGGAATATAAGAATCTGCCAAAGAACTATGTTCCTCTGAGCCGTGCGTTTCTATATGAACGACCGAAACCCACCAGATGAGTTTGCAGACGTCAACAAAGCGGTTGGTGAGGAATGGGAAGCAGAAACAACACCCTATGAGCGCATTCGACACGTCGTCGCGCATACGTACAGCCCCGTCTCAGCTGATGCCGTAGCTGACGATGCACAGACTGCTCCAAAGACCGCTCGTAAGCACCTGAACACACTCGCAGACGAGGGGTTTGTCGAGACGACACCCGGCGAACAGGGTGGCACGCTCTATCGCCGCTCTCCCGAATCGCTTGTCGTCCAACAGGTTGCCGACATTCTTGAGCACGTCTCGACCGATGAACTCGTCACCCGAATTCAGGAGATGCGCGAGGAACTCACCGAGTATCGGTCCGAATTCGGTGTTGATTCCCCCGAAGAATTAGCGGTCAACCAGACGAACCAGGCCCTCAGCGAGACCGGGTCCCCACAAGACGAGGTCGACCCAGAGACGATTCGTGAGTGGAAGACGCTCCGTCGGAACCTCGCGTTCGCGAACGCTGCCCTCTCGATCGGTAATGCCGAGCAATTCGTCGACAGTGACCGTCGGTCGACTGACGACACCGTCCCTGTCTGAGTAATGCGGGATTCTCCTGACCAAGCAGAAACCCATACTCTTCGGGGGGCTACGGATCGTCCAGTACTGCAGACGATTCGTGACGTCGTCGAGCAAATGGAACCACTCGCGACAGCTAAACTCGACGACTACCTCCACCCATCAGTCCTCGAAATTATGCTTGACGACGGGCTGTGTGGGGCCGACGAGGCCCGAATCGACATCCAGTGGACGACACAGAACGATTATAAATTCCATTATACAGACACGGAAGCGGTGAATTTCCGGTGGGGAAAGCATCCACACGCCGGAGACTACATTCACGTCGATGGGTTCGAACACTATCATCCACCGCCGAATGCGAGTTCTGACCCAGACGAGATCGAAGCGTCCTGTATCACTCAGTCGCCCGAAGAATTGGTCACTCGTGCGGTCCTCAAACTCTGGCGGGTCGCTTACCACACGGACTCGTATGAGCCACTTAATGCAGGTCGCAACCCGCCGTAGGAACCAATCCGAGTGCTTTCCTCCACGAACCCCCACTGAGAAGAGACTTCTTCAACCGATAGGCTTCAGCGACTTCATAGAGAAATCTGACTTTGAGCAATACCGTTCTGCAAGCTCCATCAACGCTCGAGTCCGTCGAATATCGGCGACGTTGTGAGTGATGAGTGGCTCGTAGGTGCCCCCCTTCCATGCGGTGACTGCCTCGCTACTGTCGGTGAATGGATCCAGCTCGTTCAATCCGGCGCCAATCAGTTCCTCGTAGACGCCACTCAGCGTATCTTCACTCGTATTGAAGCGTGTCTCGAAGACGTCCATCACGTCGACGTATGGCAACGCGCCAAACGGCCACTCGAGCCCGTGCGTACAGAGCCGTGTGCGAAGGGACGGGAGGTCGAATCCTCCGTCTCACCGCTCACTGTTGTACGCAACGAGCTTTGCATCACCTTGGGTGAGTGTCGACGTGACAAATGTCGCCAGTTCGTTCAGGAGTTCCTGTTCGCTGTCGTAGAGTGAGAGCTGTACCGGTGTCTGGAGAGCGTCGTTGAGCCGATCTGCGAGGCCTGCTTGTGGTGCCGTTCCGGTATGGAGAAACACTCGCGACGAGACCGCCGAGTCGAACCCTACTACTGTGAGTTCATCATCGGCCTGAAATCCCGTCGTTTCGATATCGAATGCAATCGTCGTCAACTCCGTCATTCCACACCCCCAGTGCCACTATCGCCGGAGGATTGCTGCTGTTCGCCCCCAGTTTCCGAAAGCCGTCGTTCAAGCTCTGCGAGGTGTTGCTCGTGATCGTCGAGCCGGCCTTCTTGTTCGAGATCGATGCTTCAACGGCTCTCGGAGACCGCACAGATCGACATCGACCATCCGAAACACGACTATCTCGCACCGCACGGCGGTCGCCGCGGGATGGGTGAGGTTCTTGTCCGGGCATTCGGGTACACGGTTGCAGCACGATATCTCGACAATTCGGAAGAGATGGTTCGTGAACGCTACTCACACATCGAAGCCGGTGAGTTAGGTGATGTCGCGACTGAGCCCCTCGACGAAATTGATGAATGAACTGAGTCCTGCGATTCTTGTCCCGGCTACGCTTGTCTAGATGTCCATATGGCGTGGTTACGATGTCCTTTGACTTCTGGACGTAACGATCTCCTTGGAGTACGTTCGTGTGGAACTAGAGCAAGGCCAGTGTGCATTCATCACCACCGGATCTCAGGTAGCCATCGGGAGGTCTGAGTCGGGGACGTGACGTGCCAGTTAATAGCCGACTTCTATCGGGAACGCCGTGGTGACCGCATCGGTCTGAGCGGCCCACTTCTTGCACTCCGCCTTGGTCGGGAACGCGTTTGCATACGGACAGAACAGAGCAGAAAAGATGGGAAGCGATCAAACCATACTCTCGCAAAGCTAAGACGATGAGCATATTTTCGGAAAATATCACAGATTAGCATTCGATACGTTTCTACATCGAGCATCAAGCGACGACAGATCGCGGTTGACACTCCACCAGATCTGTTCGATCGGATTGAGATCTGGTGAATACCGCGGTAATGCTACTCTTGTCATATCAATCTCTTCTACTATATTATTGATATATTCAGAAAAATGAGATAAAAAGTTGTCGCAAACGATTATGATCGGTCGGTCTGGATTCTTTTCGCGAATCTTGTGGGGTAATAATTGCCCACAGATTCCTCGCTTAGATCCGCTTTGCAGTCGACGACACTTGTTCCGTTGGACGTGTAAAATCCGAAGACGACGTCGTCAAAATTCTCTATCGGTGTCTCTTTTTGTATCGTTGGTTTCTCGAAGGCCACAACCGCCGACTGTTGTCGGTTGGTCGAGGCCACGCTTCGTCAAGAAACCCGACGACGGCACCGCCATCGGTCATTGAGTCGTCGTCAAGATCGTCGAGAGCGGCTTCGAGACGTTCTTCGAGCTGCTCTTCGGCATCGTCAGGATGATCTGGAGATTCTGGTCGAGGGATTGTATATTTAAATCAAAGATATTTGAGAATTCGCAAAAAATGTCGATACGCGTAAGATACCTCAAATGCGTCTTCGATAAGCCGCTGAATTTCGTGGGTGGTGAGCGGTTGATGCTGTTCGAGCACCTCTCGAAACTTTTCGCGTTGGTGTTCGTCAAGTTTCGGCGGACGACCATCACTGAACTCTGGTCGAAGACCGTCGACAGCGCCGTCGTTCCAGCGACCGATCCAGCGGCTCGCGGTCGGCGTCAAGACGCCGACACGCGTCGCCGCTTCGGTAACTGTATTGCCGAGATAAACGTTTTTAATCAAGTATAATCGCCGGACGAGATGTGGTTCTTCGTCCGATTAAGCTTGATCAATCGTCTCATCAATCTCTTCTTCACTGAGGTGTTTGACGAGTTGCTTCGACAGTCCGGACATATCTCATACTCTCGCTTAAATATTACAAATTCTCGACTATCACTAAAGCCGAGCGAGCGCTGATTGTAGCGGGTATCGTCGATTCTGTCGTTGTGCGCGTGGTTGTACGGAGCGAAGATACGGTGCTTGATCAGCGGTCTGGTCCCGAGATCGCGTAATCCTTCACGAAGCGATTGCTTGTCGTATCCTTTATCGGCGGCAAGAGACCGCCGATCGCCCGCATTCCGGCGGGCGATCTGCTCGGCGAGATCTGCGTCACTTCCTTCTCGATTCGTTGAGCAGTGGACGGCAAGAACAGCTTGAGACGCGATATCGACGATTTTTGTGACTTTGAGCTTCTGAACGCGGTAGCTGATTCGCTGGCAGTAGTGGCGGCTGGCTGGTGAGCGGTCGTAGAACGTCGCGTCGATCGCGGCATGTTCAGAGAGATCGTGCAGCTGCGCCGACTGGCGCAGAAGCACTCGGCACACGGTCATACTGATCCGGTCGAACGTCTTACACAACGTGGATGGTGCGGGGAGATCGGCCGTGTTAAGGCCGATATCTCCGGTTCTTTGTGGGATTTCTTTGAGCAGATCGATTATCATGAGGTAAACTGACATTATGCTGGATAATCCACAGACTCAAAGCCCTTCTATGTCCAATAAACACGCCAAAGGGGACAAATAGCCCTTTGTGTGAA
This sequence comes from Halorubrum sp. CBA1229, assembly GCF_003721435.2. Taxonomy (NCBI): domain Archaea; kingdom Methanobacteriati; phylum Methanobacteriota; class Halobacteria; order Halobacteriales; family Haloferacaceae; genus Halorubrum; species Halorubrum sp. CBA1229. The sequence goes on from NZ_CP054586.1 coordinate 222,002, forward strand.
GATAGTAGAATATTACACAAGCTTTGTATAGTAGAAAATCCTATTGGTAAGTAACATGGTTGAGTGCTGTAAAGTCGGTATGGCTATCGACAAATACGAACTGAAACACGATGTCGTGACAGGGGATATTAATGAGTATCTCCTAGCGAGATGGAATGGACATAACGAATTTCCCGAGACTGGGCTGAGAGCCCTCACTGATTATTTTAATCAAAAAATTCTAAAGAAAGTCTACACGGAGAACAATCGCCGAACTGTTGAAACCCAGATTGAGTCAGACTATGAAGCGCTCACCGGAGATGACGAGATCGCAAAAGAAGAGATTATTGCAGATCTTGAAACCGACGGTATTGATGGGCAGCAGCTTGCAGACGACTTCATTTCCACAAGTACTCTATATCGACACTTCAACGGCTGTCTCGAAGCTGAAAAAGAGAGCAGCCAGGATAGTTCAGATTCGAATTGGGAAGCAGAGAGTATCCAATACGCTCTGAACAACGCACTCGAAAATTCTCTAAAGGCGTTGAAGTCTCTTGAAAAGAAAGAAAAAATCCCCCACGCGACAAAGGCAGAAGTGAGCGTTTCCTTGATACTTTCCTGCCCGGAGTGTACGACACGAGTCCAGTTCAAGCGGGCAAAAGAACGAGGCTACATCTGCAAAGAGCACATGAGCGAATCTGATGATCTGTCTGAGCTTTTCGGAGAGGGAACCACCGAGACGCAAGAAGAGGATTTCCAAGCCTCTCTCGGATAGCAACTTAACCAGATCCAGCCAGTCACTTTCTCGATTGATATTTTCACGTGAGGGTGTCATAGCAGTACTTCCGAGGTTCAGCGGTACAGATCGGGATTAACGACCAGATTCTCGGCGAGCATGCTGACTGAAACTATGAGCAATCGGAATCAGTGGCAACCGAAGTCAATAGCCGAGTCGATGAGGACATGGTTCTGCCTGTTGGTGTAATATTGTCCGACCGAACAGGAGTTCACTTCCGATATACGGCCAGTGAGAGAGCGCTGCCGCTCAGCGGCAGGCACTCTCGTCAAGCTTAGCGCCTACCACGGAGAGTAGCTCTGGAGTGCTCTGTAGACTTGATGGAAACGCTGCTACCCTAGGAGAAGTGAAACAAGATATGGGGCGAAAGAGACCGACAAGGATTCCGTGCCACAGAGCACGTTCTGTTGACTGGTCCGTGTGCGAAAGAAGCCGAGTCATGGACGATACAGCCCGGATTGCGCGCGCCGCGGCATCCGGGAAAGCCCGAATAGGTAAGTCTCTGCTTCACGTGCTGGCGTCCCGGGTGAACGAACCATGTACCTCGGAATCGACGTCCACAATCGGTACGCACAGGTGGCAGTGATGGATGAAGCTGGGACGATCATCAAAGAGGTTCGCGTCGAGAACGCGAACTTCGATGACCTCGCCCAGCGGTACGCCGGCGCACAAGCCGTGCTTGAGGCGACTTCCAACTACTACCACATCCACGATACTCTGTCGGAGTACTTGGATGTGACCGTCGCTCATCCCAAAAAGATCAACCAGATCGCAGACAACGACAAGAAACCCGACCGCATGGACCCGAAAGAACTCGCGCGGATGCTCCGGTCGAACTCGGTGCCTGAAAGCTACGTTCAAACCGAGTGAGGGAAGCCCGTGCACTCGTGCGCGGGCGACAGATATATTAGTCGAAAAATGCACCAAGTACGCCAACAAAGTCACGGACTCCGCTCCGATCACGGCATCACTGAAGACGTGAAACCACTGACTGTGACGGGACGAGAGTCCCTGCGGAGACTCTCGCTCCCGACGACGTTTGACACGTTGTGGAGTCGTATCTCGACCTGATCGAGTCGCTCACCGACGAAATTGAGAAGCTTGAGAAGACAATTGAATAACGCGCGGTCGAGTTAAGTTAGTGAATGAGGCGTTCGACTTCAGAGTGCTTATGACCAAAATAGACGCCTCAGCGAATGTATCGCGTGGATCGACTTGTCGTTTGTGGAGCGAGATCGAACGCCGCGCTGGGTGATTAAAAAAAGGAATTCGCTATCATTTGACCGATATCTCTCTTCGAGAGGTGAGTAAATTTCTTGAACAATATGGGATCGATCGGAATCATGTCGCTATTCACAATTGAGTTCATAACCCGATCTACAGCCGATCTCGGCGGTCTTCGAGGATCAACTCGCGGTTGATGAAAAGATGATCCTCCTTCACGGTTAGCAGTTCTGGCTGTACGGCGCGGTTGATCCATAGACGAACGAAATCATTCACGTGAGCCTCTATCCGACCGCAAATAAACAGACGACGCGATGGTTTCTCACCGAGCTAAACCGGCGTTACCAACTCGATGATGTGACGTTTCTCGTCGATGACGCAGACTATCTTGGACTAGGTCTTGCTGAAGATGGTATTGATTTCAAGTCATTCAACATAAAAATCGGAATGCTATCGAACATGTCTTTTGTGAGGTAAAAACGCAGAACGATATGTTTCTCAAACTGTTTCAACAACGCCGAAGCAGAAACTGCTAATGAGTGGCTGAGATCGTTCGCTTTCGCATGGAATCAGCTATCTGAACATTACCTAGCAACTTGGGTAGGCTTTATTAGTAGAGAAGCCCAGTGATACTTCACGCATATGTGGAATCTTCAAATAGAGAATATTGCCGGGATCAAATCCGGTAGTGCGACTCTCGAACAGGGGACAAACGTCGTACAGGCGTCAAACTTCCAAGGAAAATCTAGCTTGCTGAAAGCTATCCAAACAGCGATGGGAACAACCGGGAAGGATGAACGTACTCACCCCCTCACAGAAGGGCAGACTGAAGGGTACGCCGAATTAGACACCGGCAATAACACCTACCGAGGAGAGCTCTCTCGCGAAGGCCGCTCGGTGATCAGGTCTGGAAACCCGTATCTGACAGAGGACACCGATATCACCTGCGCTTACCTCTTTGCTTTCCTCGGTGAAGATAATCCCATCCGCTCCGCGGTGAAGGAGGGTAATAACGAGCGCCTGACAGAGCTTCTGATGGAGCCGCTTAATGTCGAAAAGATCGATGCCCAAATTGCGGAACTCCAGAATGAGAAAAACAGTATCGAGAACGACATCAAGGAGGCCGAGAGAGCAAACAAGAAGCTCCCGAAAGCACAAGAAGAAGTCACGAGACTCGAAAAAGAACTCGAGGAGGCCCGCGAACGAAAGGATGAATTAGAAGAGCAGGTCGACGAAGATAGCGAGCAGAAGGAACTCAGCGACAAACTGAGCGAAAAACGCTCGCGTCTGAACAATACCAAGAATACGATCAAGAAGCTCGAATCACGAATTGAACGGAAGAAATCCACTCTCGAAGACAAACAGGACGAGTTGGACGATCTCGATATCCCTTCTGAACCGAAGATCAACACGGACATCCACGAAAAGGAGGAACGTATCAACGAACTCGATCTTCAGATTGACCTCCTCCGGAGAGTCCACAGTGTGAACAAGCAGGTCCTCGACGACGAAGAAGTGGAACTTGTGAGCGATGTCGAGCACGGTATTGACGGCGACAAGGTCGTCTGCTGGCTGTCTGGTGACACCACCACCGTCGACCAGATCGAAGAACAACTGAGGCAACTCAACGAGAAACGGCTTGAACTCCGCGAGGAGAAATTCGAACTCGAAAGCGAAGTCGACGAAATAGAGAAGAAGAAGCGAACGATTCGGACGAAAAAGCGAAAGCGCGACAAACTCGAAGATAAGATCGGAAACCTCAAACTAGACATCCAAGAGGACGAACAGGAGTTAGAGCAAGCGGAAGACCGAGTTGAAGACCTCCGAGAGGAGATCGAAGAGTTAGAGAGCCAGTACGAAGAGGTCCAAGAGGATCTCAACGAGGACCTGACCGACGTACGGACGGAGATTGGCTCTCTGGAAACACAGCTCAAGAACAGCCGAGAAGACCTCGAGGAACTCGACGAAGCCGCAGGCGAAGCGGATGACCTGAGAGATGAACTCGATACCGTCAAAGAGGAGATCGCAGACCTTCGCAACCGTCGCGACCGCAAGCACAAAGAGTTTGAATCTCTCTTCGAGACCGCGATGGACAACATGCTCGACCAGTTCGCTCCTGGCTTCGAAACAGTGCGGCTTGACCGCCGCGTCAACGAGGATGGATCGACCAAGGAATTCGAACTTACCGTCGTGAGAAACAGTCAGGACACGTCTGTCGAGAACCTCAGCGAAGGGGAAGTCGAACTCATCGGGTTCGTAACCGCCCTCGCAGGACATCAAGCGTTCAACGTGGACGAGATCGTCCCGGTTATCCTCGTCGACGGCATCGGACAGCTCGCTGCGGAACACATCAAGGGACTCACCGAGTTCCTTGAGGGAGCGAGCGACATGCTGGTGACCACCGCATATCCAGAAGCAGGCGACTTCGGAGGGAATTCGCTGTCCCCCGATGATTGGGATGTGGTTTCTGACGAGGAAGTAAGCCTCGCGTAAGCGAGACAGTCCATCTCCCGTTGTATTAAAGTGACGTTTCAGCGACTTATACTCCGATATACAGCGAAATCCACTGACTCAGAGACTTCTGAAACGCCCTTAGGGTGTTTCAGAGATGAGTGGTCGTCGGCGTCCGTGACAAGGACGCCGGCGACTACAATCTGTACGTGACGAATTTGACGAGGAAGTAAGCCTCGCGTAAGCGAGACAGTCCATCTCCCGTTGTGTTAAAGTGACGTTTCAGCGACTTATACTCCGATATACAGCGAAATCCACTGACTCAGAGACTTCTGAAACGCCCTTAGGGTGTTTCAGAGATGAGTGGTCCGTCAGCGGGACTCGGTCGCTAGATACGAAGCGGTTCCGCGTCGTCGGCGTCCGTGACAAGGACGCCGACGACTACAATCTGTACGTGACGAATTTGACGGGGAAAGAGTTCTTTTTGGCGGATTTAGCGCAGATCTACCGATGTCGGTGGGAGGTTGAGTTGTTGTTCCGTGAGTTGAAGACGCAGTACGAATGAGATGAGTTCGACACGAGAAACGAACACGTAGTAAAGATCCTACTGTATGCAGCGCTGCTGTCGCTGCCTGTAAGCTGCGATTTATTCGGTCTAGTGACTGAGCAGGCGGATGAGAAGTTCGTGTTTCCGATAGAGTGCTGGGCGGCGACCTTTCGGTCGCACGCCCAGCTCATCCTCCACAAACTCGGTGAATACCTCGGCTACTCACCACTGCCGCTGCTTGAACAACTGATAGAAGACGCTCAAATGATCCACAAGCAGCGACCGATCTTACAAGAGACGCTCGCTACCGCTACACAACCGAGGTGTGAGTCTTAATTGAAGACGGATGCGTACGCTGCAACAGCTATTGGAGGCATCCTGTTCGCTTGTGAGGAACGGGATAGCGTGAAAGCACTGGCGGGCTGTGCTCTTGGTATAATTATGAGGGGAAAGACTACTGTGGTTCTCGGCAGTATCCAGCCGGCAAGAACCAGCATAGAATCGGCGATGACTCGCTTTTGAAGAGGAAGAATGCTACGCTGAATGTGTTCCTTACAGGGGAACGGACCGATCTCATTGAAACGGGGGAGTCAGAATTGGGATTTAATTTCGACATACAGCGCAGGAGCCACAGTCGATCTGTAGTAGCGTTTGCAACTAATTGCGCATCGGATCGCACGTCATCGTGCGATCAAGTGCCTGAAGACGTGCAAACGCTACTATAATGACTGGCACTGTGCTGTAAGCCATCCGAACACTTTACTATGCCCAAACAGTGACTTGGGATATGTCGGATGAAGCTGCTACGGGCCAAAGAGGGGGAGAGTACGTGTATGATGCACTCGTAGACGCGGGCGTCGGGACCCTGGTGGGCCTCCCGGGAACGCAAACCCTGCCGCTCGATCAAACGGTCGCACGTCGTGATGACATCGCGTACGTTATGGCACGGCACGAAACCGCGATACCCCACATCGCGTGGGGCTACTACGAGGCAAGCGGCGATGTCGCGGCGACGGTAACTGTTCCGGGACCGGGAGATACCAACGCCGCACACGGACTCAAGAACGCCTACGACGATAACGTCCCGATAATTCATATCTCGGCCGATGCCTCCCCCGAAGAGTTCGGGAAACATCCGATCCACGAAATCGATCCTGGGACGTTCGACAACGTGGTAAAAGCCAACATCAACGTCGAAAAGCCGTCACAGTTGCGAGCGGAGGTACGGCGCGGTATCGAAATCGCGCTTACGCCTCCGTTCGGTCCCGTCAGACTCGGTATCCCGAGCGAGTTCCTCGCGAGTGAGGTTGTGTCCCCGGACGCGTCAGTCTCCCCGGAACGAGTGGAGTACGCAACCGAAACGGCGCGTTCGGCGGCCGTCGAACTCCTCGCGGAGTCCCGGCGTCCGGTACTCTACGTCGGGGGCGGAGCACGGCGCTCTGAGGCTGGACCGGCGGCCGTAGCGGCGGTGGCCGACCGTCTGGACTCGCCGGTTGCCGTCTCGGTCAAGGGAAAAGGGGTGTTTCCGGAAGACGACTCCCGGTATCTCGGTTCGACGGGCGGTGATTTCCCCGCGGGCGCTCGGGATGTTCTCGAAGCGGCGGACGTTGTACTTGCGATCGGATGCGATTTCGATGGTCCGAACACGGCGAACTGGTCGCTCCCGATGGGGGACGAACTGATCCATATAAACCTTGATCCGACCGAAATAGACGTCTCGTACGATACCGACATCGGGATCGTCGGCGACGCGGGAAGAGTTTGTTCGGCTATCGCCGAGAATCTTGAGGACCGAGACGGTGCCGAAACGTGGAACGGCCGTCAACTTGCGACGGCCGTCCGCGAAGAGTACCGGGACGAACTCCGTTCTCGGGGCCTCCTCGAGGATTCGACACCGCTTGGCACACCGGCAATAATGCGAGCGGTTCGGGAGACAATCCCGGACGAGACGGTCGTGACGACCGATATCGGTGCTCATCGTGTCTGGAGTCGGAATTCGTTCCCCGTGTATGAACGAAAGAAGTACGTCACTGCAGGGTCGTGGGCCGGTATGGGAGTCGGTCTTCCGAGTGCGATCGGGGCGAAACTGGCACGACCTGAGCTCCCGGTCGTCTGTCTTTCAGGGGACGGCAGCCTACTGATGTGTACACAGGAACTTCACACAGCGGCCGAGTACGACCTCGACGTGACGCTCGTCCTCTTTAACGATGCAGATTACGGCGCCATCAGTAAATCGTCGAAACTGGATGACGAGGCCGGAAATCGGCGGTTCTCGTGGTCGTCGCCGGATTGGATTTCCGTCGCCGAAGGATTCGGCTGTCGAGGCCGTCGTGCGAGTACGCGCGCAGAGGTGATAGATGCCGTCGAGTGGGCGCTCGACGCTGACGGTCCAACGCTTATCGATATCGCCGTCGATCCCGATGAACCGACGCCGTACGATGCCGCAGAGTACGAGACCGACATCGATCCGACGGCATACTGACAGGAATTATCTCATCTGGACGTACCGTTCCTCTCTGGCGAACATTTATCTGTTCGGGGGAAACTACATGAATATATGGCACAATCGGACTCCGAAACGATCCGCTCGGTGGAAATCGCCTGTACCGTGATCGCGACGCTCCAGGAGTTAGACGGCGGCGGTATCACGGAGATCTCGAATCGAACCGGCCACTCCAAAAGTACGATCTACGACCACCTCCGGACGCTAGAAGCGAACCAACTCGTCGTGAAGGAAGACGATCAGTACCGATTGAGCGTCCGGTTCCTCGATGTCGCCTCCCACGTTCGCGACCAGTTTGGGAACTACGACGTCATCCGCGACGAACTCGACAAAGCCGCCGAGGAAACCGGGGAGATCGTTCAGTTCGGCATGGAGGAACACAAAAAAGTCGGCTACCTCTACAAGGCGCAGGGCGACCGGGCCGTACAGACGATCTCGAGCGTCGGAACCTACCAACCGATGCACTCGACGGCGCTCGGGAAGGCTCTCCTCGCTCAGTTCTCCGACGAGCGAGTACACAAGATACTCGACCGGCAGGGGATGGAACGGCGGACGGAGAACACGATCACCGATCGCGAGGAACTGTTCGAGGAACTGGCGGACGTTCGCGACCGGGGGTACGCCATCGACGACCAGGAGAACATCCGTGGTCTCCGATGCATCAGCGTCCCTGTCGGTTCGGACGATACCATCCTCGGCGCAGTCAGCGTCTCGGGGCCGTCGAGTCGGTTCAATCAGGATCGGCTCCACGAAGAGCTACCGAAACTCATGAAGAACACGGCGAACGTCATCGAACTCAACACCAAGTACTCGTAACCGAGCGAACTGTTGACGGCCGATCACCTGTCAGGGTTCCCGAAGCTTAATAATAGTGGCGTCTGGTCTCTCGAATATGCGAGTTACTGACGTGGAGATTATCCCCGTTGCACACCGTGAACCCCGGCTGCGAAATTCTTGGGGGGGTCACAGCGACGTGGCCGCCAGAACGATCGTTCGCCTCACCACCGCCGACGGCTTTGTCGGTGTGAGCGAGACGTACGGCGACGAACAGGTGATCTCTGATCTTAATCGGAGAAGCGAACTCGTCGAGGGAATGGATCCCTACGAACGGAAGCCACTCGAACTACAGCTGCAGGACCCGATGACCTTCGGCGCATTCGAAACTGCGCTGTACGATCTAATCGGCCGGGTCCACGGCGAGCCGGTCTACTCGCTGCTCGGTGGTGCGGTCCGCGACGAGGTCGAGTTCTCGGGGTACCTCTTTTACAAACACGAGGACGCCGACCCCGAGAGCGCCGCCGTCGCGGGGGGCGAGGTTATGTCTCCTGAGGCGATGGTCGACGAGGCGAGAGCGTTCGTCGACCGGGGCGGATTCGAGGTGCTGAAACTGAAAGGTGGCGTACTCGAACCCGACGAGGAGCTGCGGACGCTCGAACTCCTCGCCGAGGAGTTCGGCCGCGACACCCCGCTTCGAATCGACCCTAACGGAACGTGGAGCGTCGAGACGGCGATACGCGTCGCTCGCCGGCTACGCAAGTCTGATCTCACCGTCCAGTTCCTTGAGGATCCGGTTCCGACGATGCACGCTCACGCCCGACTGAAGCGTCAGATCGATTTCCCGGTCGCGACCAATATGTACGTCGTCGACTTTGAGGAGATCGCTCCCGCTGTCGAGGCCGACGCCGTCGATGTCGTCCTGAGTGACCACCACTACTGGGGTGGTCTCTCCGGCAACGTCGACCTCGATCGGATCGCCCGCACGTTCGACATCGGCGTCGGGATGCACTCGAACTCTCATCTGGGTGTGAGTATGGCGGCGATGACGCACGTGGCGACGGCGATGCCGACGCTGCGGTACGCCTGCGATACCCACTATCCGTGGATGACCGACGACGTCGTTTTGCGACCGTTCGAGTTCGAAAACGGCCGTCTCGAACCCCGCGACGAGCCTGGTCTCGGCGTCGAAATTGACGAGGACGAACTCGAGCGACTCCATGAGAAGTATCGGGAATCTGACCCGCTCGCGTACTCGTCGGTGGAGTCGATGGCGGCCGAATACGCCGACGCGATGTCCGACATCGGCAGAACGGACTGGCTCCCGAACAAGCCACGATGGTGACGGACAGCGGAGTGACGGTTCTCACGTACCGGTAAGATGCTCGGTGGACGTCTCTCCAGTCAACGGCTGATCGTCACCGCTGCCGCGGTGGGAAATAAGGGGACCGCCATCCTGATGGCGACGGTGATGGCGGTCTACATCGGACGAGACGGTACGCCGCTGGCGGTGAGCCTCGTGTTCTCTGTCTTCTTCCTCGGACAGATGGTGTTCGCCCCTGTGTGGGGCGCGATCGCCGACGTCACCGGCCGTCGCAGGGGCGTTCTCATCGCATCGTCGGCGCTGGCGGCGCTGGCGATTCCGCCGCTTACCATCGTTGAGGGCGTCTGGGGGCCACTCGCCTTCCGAACACTGTTCGCGGTGTTCGCCGCCGGATTCCTACCGGTGATGTTCACGATTATGAACGAACGCGGCGGGACGACGAACCGAGGGCGTGAGGTGGGACTGTTCGGGAGCGCGGCCGCGATCGGATCGATGTTCGGTCGCTCGGCGTCTGGTCCGCTTATTGACCTGTTCGTCAGGGAGTCCGTCTATATTCTCATCGCAATCCTGGGTGCCTTCGTCGTCGTCGCGTGCCTCTTCGTCGAGGATCCGACGCCGAACGACCGGGAGACCGAGACGGGCGAGCCGTTCGTGACGGCTGTACGGGACCGACTGACCCCCACACCGAGCGGCGGTACTACCCACCTTCACGTTAACGGACTCCACTGGCTGTACGTTGCCTCGTTTCTCCGGAACACGACGGTTCTCGGGGTGACGAGCCTGCTGCCGGTGTATTTCGTCTCGAATCTTGCGCTTTCGGCCGTCGTAATGGGCGTCATCCTCGCCATCAATCCCGCAGTGCAGGTGGTCGGAATGTACAGCTTCGGACGACTCTCCGACGTGCGAGGGCGAAAGCGAATAATCACTGGAGGACTCGTCGGGAGCGGCGCGTTCGCGCTCGTCGTGGCCGGGGCGTCATTTCTACCTACGGCCCCGGCTCGCGCCGTCGTCGCAGGGGCGGGGCTCATTATATTGGGAGTCGCCTATTCCGGGCTGCAGACAGGTGTGATCGCCTTCATCGGCGACGTCGCACCCGAGGAATACGAATCCGAACTCATCGGGTTCCGCTCTACGGCTCGCGGGTTCGGCGGCGTCGTCGGTCCTCCGCTGTTCGGCGTCGGCGCCACGTTCGTCGGCTACGAGGCGACGTTCGCGGTAGCAAGTCTCCTCTCTTTCGGGAGTGCGGTTCTCGTCGCCCGGCGTCTCGTGGAGAGTCACACTCCGGACGTCACCGGGGAACCCGTCGATTGATCCGGACTGTTGCCGTCTCTTCGCGATGCTCGCCGGTCTCGGGGGTGGCGAGTACCGTGAAAACGGTACAGCAGTCCGTCTGAGGGGAGACGCTGCCCCGATTACTCGTCTCCTTGCGCTGGGTTCGCGGGGAACATTTATGCGACCCACCGGAGTGTACTCTCCTGTGTCATCTGAACAGATACTGGTCCTTAGAGACGGGGTCCACGGCATTCCGATCGAACAGTACGCAGAAGCCATCGAGGAGCGAGTGCCGGACGCTGACGTCGTTCTCGCACGGAGTCGGCAGGAGGAGTTACGACTCGCTGCGGACGCGACGATCATTACGGACCGGGCCATCGACACCGAACTGGTCGAACGGGCCGAAGAGCTACGGCTGTTCTCGTGTATCTCGGCGGGCTATGGGCACCTGCCACTGTCCGAACTCGAGGACCGTGGAGTTGCGGTCACCAACGCATCCGGCGTCCACGGACCGAACATCGCAGAACAGGTCATCGGGTACGTATTGACGTTCACACGGAGGCTCCGTGAAGGCTGGCGTCGCCAGCAGTCCGCCGAGTGGCGTCATTACCAGGCGAGGGAACTCAACGGCTCGACGGTCACTGTGGTCGGACTCGGTGCGATCGGCACGGCAGTCGTCGAGCGTCTCGAGGGGTTCGACGTGGACACGATCGGTGTCCGGTACACGCCATCGAAAGGCGGCCCGACGGACCGGATTGTCGGATTCGAGTCCGAGGAGTTCGAGCCGGCACTCGGCGAGACCGATTATCTCGTCCTTGCCTGTCCGCTTACCGAGACCACGAACGGGTTGATCGGCGACGCCGAGTTGACGACGCTCCCGGCGGATTCGATACTCGTAAACGTCGGTCGGGGCGGGCTCGTCGAGACAGATGCGCTCGTCGACGCTCTTCGAGGTCACTCGATCAGGGGGGCCGCTCTCGACGTGACTGACCCCGAGCCACTTCCGGCGTCGCATCCGTTGTGGGAGCTCGAAAACGTCCTCATCACACCCCACATGGCGGGACATACGCCGAAATACTACGAACGATGTGCCGACATTCTCGCCCGGAATCTCGAGCGGATCCGGAAGCGCGGCGATTACACGAACCTCGAAAATCAGGTCCTAACGCCGGGGTAAGAACTCACTCGATCTGCGAGACGCCGTAGTCCTCGCCGAGTTCCGTCAGGGTCTCCCAGACTCCCTCTCCGATCGGGATCCCATCTTCGAGACGGCGCGTCTTCTTGCGGGCTTCGGGTTCGCCGGGCAACAGAATATCGTCGAAGTCACCCGTCGTGTCCATTCGTTTCAGATCGGCGGCCATCGAATCGAACCGGCTGATAAAGCTATCAAGGTTCGAGAACGCCTCGACGTCGATCGCACCGACGAAATGCCCGAGACCCTCCGGTTCCGTCATATCATCGTACATTGTCGGCACGTCGTTCCCGTACACTGTGTCCAGCAGAAGCCCGCAGAACGCGTCGACGACGAGCGCTAGTCCATATCCCTTTGGCCCGCTCATCGGTCGGAGCGCGTGGAACTGTTCCGGATCCGTGATCGGTTCGCCCTCCTCGTCTATCGCCCACTCCGGTGGGATATCCTCTCCTTCTTCCTGAGCTAGAATGACGCTTCCCTTGGCCGTCTCGCTCGTGGCCATATCGAGTGACACCGGGAAGTCGTCGTACGGGAACGCGAAGGCGATCGGGTTCGTCCCGAAGTACGGATCGGAGCCACCGAACGGGGTCACATTCGGCCCCGCGTGCGTCATCGCGATCCCAATATACCCTTGTTCGGCCGCGTAGTTGGTGTAGTACGACGCCGTGCCGAAGTGGTTGCTCCGACGGACGCCGACGAAGGCGGCTCCCGCCGTGTCAGCGCGTTCGATAGCCGCGTCCATCGCTCGCCGGGTGGCGACCTGTCCGGGACCGTTGTCGGCGTCGACAATAGCGGTGGCCTCGCCGTGGTCCGCGACGGTCGGATTCGGGTCACGATTCATTCCTCCCTTTTCGAGGCGCTCGACGTACGGATCGAGGCGGACGACCCCGTGCGTGTCGATCCCCCGGAGGTTGGCGTCGACGAGGCTATCTGCGACGATCGCTGCACAGTCCGGGTCGAGTCCCGCCTGATCCAGGACTGACGTCGCGAACGTCTCCAGCTTGTCTGCTTCGAGTCTACGGTCTGCTTCTGCGTTCTCAGCCATATACACACGGACGATTCTCCGTTTTTATCTTAAGATTTGGGGATGCCAAACCCGATCGCGTTCGGACACGCGCCCAGATGACTATCACTAGGAGGGGGGACGGTCGATGTTCGTTGCTCGGAAACGTCAGGTCGATCTTCGGGTGAATGGCGTGTGCTTTCAGCGGTCGAGCCGTGATGACCTGAATCTGAACTTATCTCATATTCAATCATTACTTTTTTATTGGTATAGTATAGACACCGAACCGGAATGCCAAAAGATACCATGGAGAGGCGGCAGGTGATGAAATACGCTGCCGCGCTTGGGCTGACGAGCATCGCAGGCTGCTCCGGTAACTCCGGCGGTGACGGCAGCGACGATCAGAGTGGATCGGATCCGGGGTCGGACGATCAAACTGAAGCAGATCAGGGGCCGGACATTCCCAACACGCTAGCGAGTTGGGACTTCATCAGCGTCGACGAACCGGCGCCGATCGACGAGCGGATCACCGGAGCCGAGTGGACTCCGCCAGAGTTCGACGAGGAAGCCGTGGCGGATTCGGTCAAGTACTTCAATATGGGATCGATGAAAAACGATCCGGCGACCGCGTGGTTCCAGGACCGGGTCGACGAGCGGACCGGCATCACCGTGGAACCGATCGTCGTTCCGTCGAAGCGGGCCACGCCGAAGATCACGACGGTCCTTTCCTCGCGGGCAGAGGAGCCGGCGATGATGCAGATCGACCGGCAGATGTATATGGACTTCGTCGAACCAGGATGGCTCGAACCGGTCGATCAGCTCTGGACGGAGGCCGCCTACGAGTACTTCCCGCAGGCGTTCTCGGCGGAGTTCGCCACCGATATGGACGTCACGGCCGACGAGCCGCACCAATATATTAGCGTCGCGATTGCCGAGGGTTCGGTCAAGAACTACCGTCCCGACCTCCTGCAGGAACTCGGCTTCGACGCAGACTTCCTCAAGCGGCCGACGTGGGAGGACGTCCGCGAAGTGTGTGAGGAAGCCGATTCGCAGGACGTCGACTACTACGGCCACGCTTGGTACGGCGGCGGCGTCCGTTACCCCTCCTACCCGTGGATGCTGAAGGTGTGGTCGCAGGGCGAGCGAATCGTGCAGGACGGTGAGGTCATCTTCAACAGCGACGCTGGCGTGGAGGCGCTCGAGTGGCAACGGCAGCTCATCGAGGACGGACTCGTCCCCGACGTCCTGTCGCTCGGACAGGGAGGTCCGGAGGACCTCTTCCTCGGTGGCGAGATCGTCGGGTACACGGGCGGGTCGAAAATGATCCCGCGCGCACTCGAACAACTGGGCGAGGCCGGCGAGGCATACGACCTCGGGCTTCCCGCCAAATACGGGTCTGACGGCGAACACGCGACGTTCCTCGGCACCGACACCATCTGCATAAACCGGTTCGCGCCGCCTGAAAAGAAGAAAGCCGCGCTGGTCTACATGGACGGCTGCCGGAGTGCCGAGGCGTCCGCACAGGAGTTCGTTCAGGAAGGTAACATGCCGGCCAACTCCGCTGCGTGGGACCTCGATATCGTCCAGTCGGAGGCGCCGTTCCAGGAGATCCCGCAGGAATCTATCGAGAACGCGCGCGAGGGGCTGTGGCCCCGACAGATCCAGACGATTGAGGTGCTCGTCGCGGAACTGCAGGCAGCGTGGGCCGGACAGAAATCGCCGCAAGAAGCGCTCGACGACGCACAGGCGGAAGTCGACGGAATCCTGCAGCAGAACTGACCTGCTCTCCGCTATTGTCTCTCTCGCACGAACTGATTCTTTTTGCGGCTGTCTGTGTCGGTCACAGCCGTACGCCCAGCAGAACCGTTTCGCCGGCAGCGTCGCAGACGTCCCGTTCTCGCGCCAGAAACTGTGTCGCAACTGATGGGGAGTATCGTCTCCGTCAATCGATGCTCGCCGTCCCGTCCGACGAGAATGCGATCCGGATGGACGATCATCTCGCTGAACTGTGGGGCGGTTTCTCTGTCTGAGACCCATCTTGTCGTAATCCTGTCACAAAGATTTATTTACCTACTGCTAATGAAGCGAAATGGACACAGATAATGAGCTACGAAAACGTCAAAAGCGGGCTCCGTAGCGTCGCCTTTACCGTGACGACTCCGTTCGACGAAGAGGGCGAGAACGTACGGTACGACGTCCACAAAGAGAACGTTCGTGCTATCGAGGACGCCGGCGCGGAACTGTTCGTTCCGTGTGGGAACACCGGCGAGTACTATTCTCTCTCGAACGCCGAGCGAGCAAACGTTGTCGAGGCGACGGTCGAAGCGGTCGACGAAAGTAGTACGGTCGTCGCCGGTGCCGGTGGCAGCACAAAGAACGTACAGCAACTCCTGGGCGAGTACGAGTCGATCGGGGTCGACGCGGGGATGATTATGCACCCGGCCCACACGTACCTCCACAAAGAGGGGATCTTCCAGTACTACGATGACATCGTGAAGTCGACCAATCTCCCGATCGTTCTCTACAAACGGGGGCCGGAGCTTTCCGACGACGTCATCGCGAGACTGGGCCAGCGAGAGAACGTCGTTGGCGTCAAATACGCGGTGAATGACATCGGGGCGTTCTCCAAAGCGATTACGGCTACAGACGCTGATCTCGTCTGGCTCGATGGAATCGCCGAGCGGTTCGCGCCGACGTTCGCTCTGGAGGGAGCAGAAGGGTTTACCACTGGCATCGGTTCGTTCGTCCCGAAACCGACACTGGAACTACAAGACGCTCTCAGAAACGAACAGTGGGAGCGCGCGCGTGGAATCCGGGACCTGCTCCGCCCCTACGAGGATCTCCGGCAAGAGGCCGGCTCTGAGAACCCGTTCGGCGCGGCGAACAATATTCCCGCAGTCAAATACGGGATGGAGCTCGCCGGCCTATACGGTGGACCGGTGCGCGAGCCGCTCGTGGAACTCGATGATCAGGACAAAGAGCGCGCCGAGGAGTATTACGACCGAATCTCCTCGACGTTGGAGACAGCGAACTTCAGCGACTGATATAGTAGCGTTTGCACGTCTTCACTCGCCCGATCGCACGACAGCGTGCGGCGGACGAGCAATCAGTTGCAACCGCTGGCAGATACCGTCAGAAACGAGTCTGTGACGCATTTCGTCACCACGAAATGGCGAATCTCTTGATACGGGTGGCCGGCTCTGATGGGATGAAAGCCTGCTAAGTCCCCAGCGTGCGTGGAAGGTATGGGGGTGGTCAAAGGCCTATGATTCAACAGCGTCTCAGAACGCGTGGCTCTGATTGGCCTACCTGCCAAGGACGCACTATCATGGGAGGCCGAATAGGTGTGGCTCTGCTTTGTTGAATTCGATGACGGCGTCGGGATCACTGTTTGAGAGCCTGTTCGAGGTTGTAGACTGCGGCGGTCACCACGAGTTCGCGGAACTCGCGGTGCCACATGCAAGGGTGGACAGTGGGGCCGAATCGACGCTTGATGGTCGAAAAGGCGGTCTCGGCCATCTAGCGCTGGCCGTATCACTCGCTGTCCAACCGTGCGTTGTGTGCGTGATCGTACGCAGCAAACAGCCGTTGACGCAGCAAGGGCGGGACGCCCGCTGACCAGAGGGCGTCCCGGTGCAATTGGTCGTCATAGCCCTTGTCGCCGGCGAGACTCTCGATTTTCTCGGTGTTACGAAGGGCGGCTCGACGGCCAGTTTGGGTGTCGTGCGGCCAGTGTGCCGAGCAGTGAATATCGATGATGGCACACGAATTTGTATCAACGAGGGCCGTCGTTTTGAGCGTGCGTATGTGGCGATCCGAGCGGTGTTGGTAGTGTCTCGATGCCGTTTCGCGGTCGAAGAATGTGGCATCGATGGCACCGTGCGAACCCGGATCGCAGATGGTCGCGGACTCACGAAGGAACCCACGCCATATCGACATGGGCACCCTCTCAAACGACCGATACAGCGTTGAGGGTGCGGGAAATGCCGTCCGCGCCAGCTGTAACAGCCCGCGAACTCGACCCATTTCACTCGCCCAGTCCACGATTTCGCGGTACGTCGCGTCCATGTGAACCCGCAAAAAGTGGAGCGTCACATGCTTCCAGCCGGGAAATCCGTGGCCAGTCGGATCACTCACCGCCGTTGGACTGGCGGCACAGCGCTTTTGAGCCAGCGACGCGGCTTGCTTAACGAAGCGGAAAAGTAGGGTAGTCACATTCGACTCTTCCGCTTCGCTACTACCTTCAGAGCGACGCTATCCCGCCGCCTTCTGCGGATTCAACAGAGCAACCTCGACGGAACGCGCGTTTGGATACGGTGGGATCGGTGCGGTCCTCGGTTCGAAGAACGTGAAGGATGTCCACCTTCGGGGGCGACTCGCCGCCCGACATCGAGATCCCGGCCGGACAGATGGAGATCCACCGCGAGGCGGCAACGGACGATCGCGTGATGAAAGAGCAGGGGACGGTTGCGGTGATGGATTTGGCGAATGAGGTGAACGGACTGCCGTCGTATTACTTCTCCGAGCAGTCGTTCGAGGGGGCAGAGGGAATCAACGGCGAGGCTGTCGCCTCGAAAAAATACAAGAAAGGAACGTGTTCTGCGTGCGTCTTTGCGTGCAAACTGCTGACGCGAGACGAAGAACGGGGCATCGAGACGGAGGGCCCGGAGTTCGGGGTGGCGATGGCGTTCGGATCGAATCAGGGCGTCGACGATATCGTGCACATGATGAAGTCTAACCGGATGTATGACATTTACCGACTCGATGCCATCTCGACCGGAAACGTCGTCGCCGCGTACCTTGCGGCCGAAGACGAGTTCGGTAACAGAGAACCCGTCTGGGATCTCGTCGAGCAGATCGCCCACCGCGAGGGTGTCGGCGACGCCCTCGCTGGCGGCATCGATCGCGTACACGGGGAGCTGGGTATCGACAACTGGTCGGTGAAGGGTATGGACTTTACCGCTCACGAGGGGCGCGTCTTTCACGGTCAGGGGCCCTCTTACGCCGTCGCGAACCGCGGTGCGGATCACATGTACGCGACGTTCTACTCCGGTTGAGTATTCTCTCGTCCCGCAAGAGCAGGCGGTCGATCCGGAGGGAACGCTCGGCAAGGCCGAGACGCTGATCGAACGGGAGAATCTGATTGCACTCAACGACAGCGGCGTCGTCTGTAATTTCTCGCGGGACTATATGACTCCCGAGCGGTACGAGATGCTGTTCGGGATCGACTACGAGGAACTCCTCGCGGTGGATGGGCGAACCGTCACGTTGGAACGGCACTTCAACAACCGCTTGGGCTTCGACGGGGACGACGACAGGCTCCCGTACGACCTCCCCGACTTCGAGGCGCCCCTCGACGTGTACTACGACTCGCGCGGGTGGACCGAACAGAGAGTCGTACCCGAGGCGCAAGTGCCCAAAACTGAGAGGGAGTCCCGTACGTCTCGAGACTCGATTGACATACCGTGCAGTTAGTCGTGTTGCCACAGCCACGATAATTCCGCGGAACGTCTCGTATATCCGGATCGATAGTGGACAAATTTATTATGGTCCGCAAAGGAGGAGTAGATACCATGGGTGTTGCTAACAGAATAGCAGAAACCTACGAGAAGCTGTTCAACCGACAGACCGGACCGGAAGATATCGGACCAGTACGAGAGTTCATCAACGACCACTTCATGGGGGTCGTGTTGTTCCTCCCTCTACTGGTGCTCGGGGGACTCGTGGTGCTCCCGCTCTGGTACCTCCTCTATTCGAGCGTTCACCGGACGGGACGGTACGTCCAGGGAACGCAGTTCGTCGGACTGGAGAACTACATCCAGGCGTTCAACGATCCGATGTTCTGGATGACGCTCCAGCACTCGACGCTGTACGCAGTTGGGTCGGTTGTGATCGCGTTCCTCCTCGGACTCATCAGTGCGCTCGCGATCAATCAGCTACGAAACGAACGGTTACGGAGCACGTTCACCGTTCTTATTCTACTCGCGTGGGCAGTCCCGCTGGTCGTCACCGGACTGATCTGGCGGTTCATCCTCAACGCGAACTACGGAATTGCGAACGCCTTCCTGATACAGGCGGGACTGATCACAGAGAGCATCGGGTTCATCACTAGCTCGACGCCGGCCTTCCTCGCGATCATCGTTGTGGACGCGTGGGCCCGGGCGCCGTTCGCCACAATCATCCTCCTCGCGGGGCTCCAGACGATTCCGGAGGACCTCTACGAGGCAGCACGGATCGACGGAGCGACGGACTTCCAGATGTTCAAAGACATCACCCTCCCGCACCTCAAACCCTCTGCGGGCGTCGCACTCCTCATTATGTCGATGTTCGCGTTCCGCACGTTCTCGGTCGTGTTCGCGCTGACTCAGGGCGGGCCGAGTAACGCGACCGAAGTCCTGGCGACGTACATCTACCGAACCGGTATCGGTCAGGGACGGCTCGGCTACGCCGCCGCGCTGTCTGTGATTATGATCCTGATCACGCTCGTGTTCGTGACCTTGTACGTCAAACGAATACAGCAAGAAGCGCTCGAAACCGCATAACTGGAGATAACACAATGGCACTACTGGACACATTCGTCAGTTCGGATCGCCGATACGAGATCAGTCAACAGATTGCGAGCGTCGTCAAGTCCCGATACTTCATCATCGGGGTCTTACTACTTATCACGCTGTACTTCACGTTCCCCATCTACTGGACGTTCGTGTCGTCGATTAAAACTCTCGAAGGGATTCATCGATTCCCCCCGACGCTCATCCCGCAGGACACGATCGTTCCCCTCTGGCAGAACTACGTCGATATCTGGGTGCAACGTAACTTCGATAGCTACACGATCAACAGCCTCGTCATCGCGGTCTCGACCACGGTGATCGTGATGTTCTTCGGGACGCTCGCCGGATACGGGTTCTCGCGCTTTCGGTTCCCGTACGACGATTACGTCTTCATCGGTATCCTCGGCGCTCGCCTTCTCCCGCCGATCGGGATGCTGGTTCCGTTCTTCACCGTCTTCGGCGACTTAAACCTTCTCGACACGCGGATCGCATTAATCGTCGTGTACACGTATATGAACCTGCCCCTCGTGGTCTGGCTGATGCGAAACTTCTTCGTCTCGATTCCGTCTGATCTCGACGAAGCGGCCTATATCGACGGCGCGACCCGATTCCAGACGTTCAAGGACATCATCCTGCCGCTCGCTCGGCCGGGGATTGCCGCATCCGCCATCCTTGTGTTCTTGTTCTCCTGGCGCGAGTTCCTGTTCGCGCTCGTCCTGACCGTCTCACCCTCCGCGCGGACGCTTCCGGTCGGATCCGTCCTGTTCGTCGAAGACGTCGTCACGCTCTGGAACTATCTTGCTGCTGCCGGATTCTTGGCGATGCTCCCGGCGCTTCTCTTCGTCATCCTGTTCCAGCGCCACATCGTCAGCGGCCTCACTGCCGGCGCGGTCAAGGGATAATACCGTTCCCCGCTCTCTATCCTTCACCTCGGCGCCGCGTTCCGTCGCTTGTTTCGCTTGAAGACAATCACGCCGGTCGAATAGAGACGTCCCAGCTACGGCCGACGTGTCCTGCCTTTTCAGTAGTTGCCGAACCTAGCTGAGACTCTTCACGCTAGGCTACGTTGGTTGACCAATAGTCCAGACAGTTGAGGCGAAACAGGTCTGTCGTGCTGTGTCGACGGTCCTGTTTCCGGAACTGGAATTCGGCGTCAAACCGTGCGGTGAGTACACGAGAGAGGATTTCTGCGGAATCCTTTCTCGCATCGCTTTTGAGCAGGATCTCGCAAATACTGGCAGGAAAACGCTCCAGCTTGACCGTAGCGAGCAAGTGGACGTGACGTCTACTTGTTCGGAATCCTCTCGCCAAATCGTTGCTGTACCACTTGCGAAATCTCTCGACAGATGCCATTAACGATCAATTCGATGGCGTTCGAGATCGACTGTTCGAAGCCCTCCGATCACGGCGCGGACTTCCTCCATTCGTCGATGTTGCCATCGATCTCCATAAGTGGCGATTCTACGGCTCTGCCGACACTGACCACGTAATTACGACGTATCCTGCTCTGGGAACGAATAGAGCGTTTTGCTTCGCAACGTTGTGTATCGTTGCGCCACACACTTGATTTACCCTTGACGTGATACCAATAGACGCGAACGGCTTTCGCGCCAAGCGCGAAGCCGTTCGCTCTTTGCTCGAAACGGCTCAACAGTATGTCTCAATTCGACATGTGAACCTCGACCGTGGATTCTATCAAGTTCACGTCGTTGCAGAGTTAGATCGGCTCGATGTCGGTTATATCGTGCGTGCGCGTCAGAGTAGTGAAATGAAAAGACGTCTTAGCGCTGGCGCTGAGGCGGTCGCTGACGAGTATACGATGCAGCGAAAGCGCAAACCAACGGCGTCAGTAGATGTCACGGTCTTTGCGGTTCCGCACCGCACAAGCGAAGACGATAACATATGGTTCGTGATAAGTTCGGACGTAGATACGTCGACAGCGAAAGCGTACGCGGCGGCGTTTCGCCGCCGCTGGGGAATCAAAACATCATATCGACAGATCGGTGATCTTCTTCCGAGAACCTCGTCGCCAACGTTCTCTGAGAGGTTATTCTACTTTTTATTCGCGGTGTCGCTGTATAATCTGTGGGTGTTAGCCAACGTCCTAGCCGCACCTAGAACAGGTCCAAAGACACCACAGATCTCAACACGGATCTTCCGTAGATTGGTTCTCTCGACAGAATACGGCTGAGTACGTACTCGGATTCGACTGGGATGACCAGAGAGTACGCCGATTGTGGAGAGGTATCGCTCGGGAACGCCGCTAACGCGGCGTTTCCCCGATCTCTCAAAGAACCTGTCACAGCGGAATCTGCCAAGATCTTGAGATTCGATGAGTTCAACGGCTTGGTTGGTGCGGAGCAGGATTTGATTCGGCAACTACTGTTTGTTTGGGGAACTTTTTTGTGAGTGAGTGACAGAGCAACGTGTATGTCTGAGACAGCGATGAGTCAACAGGTGGACGATCAGGATAGAGGCGCTGACAAAAAGACGACGCTGCAGCTCGAGGGCCTGACGAAAATATACGACGAGGGGGACGAAAACGTCTTAGCTGTCGATGAGATGAACGTCGATATCAAGGACGGGGAGTTCCTCGTCTTTGTCGGTCCATCAGGCTGTGGAAAGACGACCACGCTGCGATGTATCGCCGGACTCGAAGACATCACTGATGGTGCGGTCATCATCGATGGCGAGGACGTATCGGGACAGGCACCGAGAGAACGTGACATCGCGATGGTGTTCCAGACGTACGCTCTCTACCCGCACATGACGGTCCGCGAGAATATGGCGTACCCGCTCAAGGTCCGGGGATACGACCGTGAGGACCGGGAGCGACAAGTCGAGGAGACGGCGGAGCTCCTCCAGATTCCGGAACTGCTTAACCGCCAACCTGCAGACCTCTCCGGCGGACAGCAACAGCGGGTCGCGCTCGGTCGCGCACTTGTCCGCGAGCCGAAGGTCTTCCTGTTCGACGAACCGCTGAGCAACCTCGACGCAAAACTACGCGTGCGGATGCGGACAGAACTGAACCGACTCCACAGCCAGATCGGCAAGACGTCCGTCTACGTCACCCACGATCAGGCCGAGGCGATGACGCTCGGCGATCGGATCGCGGTGATGCAGGACGCAGAGATCCAGCAGATTGCACCGCCTCAGACCGTCTACGACCAGCCGGTCAGTCAGTTCGTCGCGGGGTTCATCGGGAGTCCGCAGATGAATTTCTTCGACGGAACGGCACGGATCGAGGACGATCGCGTCGTCGTCGATACCGGGGCGTTCGAAATCACGCTTCCGGAAGTGACGAGCGAGAAGATCGAACTCGATCAACCGGGGGGACAAGAAATCTCGTTCGGGATCCGTCCGGAAGATCTGTACGCCGAATCGACCGGCGAGGAACCGGACGCTTCGACGAGCAGCTTCGAGGCCGAAGTCCTCGTCGTCGAGGAGATGGGCTCAGAGTTCCACCTCACGCTTGAACGCAACGGCGTCGAATTCCAGGGAATTGTCGAACCCGACGCCGACCTCGAACGCGAGGACCGGGCAACTATCGAACTCGACCTCGAAAAATGCCACCTGTTCGATGGCTCTACCGGCGATTCGCTGCTCTACGGTCCTGATAGCGGCAGTTGAGTGAAGGTCGTCGGTCAGTACCGTCTGAGTTCAGACAAGCGCGGACACGAGAAATGAGTACGAAGGATACCCTTGAAGTTGGTCTCACTGCCGAGACGCTGTACAATCAGTCGATCGAATCGGACGTGTTCGGAGAACTTGACGTGACGTTCCGGACGGCGGATGTCGAAACGACCGACGATGTCGTCGAGGCCTTTGCCGGCGTCGACGCGGTGATCGATCGGTTGAATTCGGTTCCGTACCCTCGCGATGTCATCGACAGACTCGCTGCGGAGGGGTGTCGCGTCCTCGCCCGGTGCGGCATCGGCGTCGATATGATCGATCACGAGTGGGCGGCCGAGCGAGGGATGTCCGTCGTCAACGTCCCCGAGTACTGTCAGGAGGAAGTCGCAGACCACGCGATTCTGTTGATTCTTGCGCTCCAGCGCGACCTCGCTGTATATAATGGCGCATTACACGCGGGGCAGTGGGACAGACGCCTCGCGACCGCCTCGATCGAACGGACGAGTACGCAGGTGCTCGGTCTCGTCGGGTTCGGATCTATCGCACGTCGGGTCGCAGAACGCGCGAACGCCTTCGGAATGGACGTCATCGCGACCGATCCCGAAGTGGACGTAGAGACGATGTCCGAGTTCAACGTGGGTGAGCGAGAGCACACGACTCTCCTCGAAACCGCAGACGTCATCTCCGTCCACGTACCCCTCATAGACCAGACCCGGGGGATGTTCGACCGGGACGCGTTCGACCGGATGAAAGATTCCGCGTATCTGGTGAACGTCTCGCGGGGCGGCATTGTCGACGAACGCGCGCTCGCTGTCGCTATCGAGGAGGACATCGTTGGGGGGGCGGCGCTCGATGTGCACGTCGAGGAACCCGCAGACAGACTGGGCGCGGGGGGGACCGCCTCCTTCGAGAGCCCGCTCAGGAGCTCCGATAACGTCCTGTTGACGCCGCACGTCGCGTGGTTTTCGGCGGCAGCCGAAGAGACGAAACGACGTCGGGCAGCCGAAGACGTCCGTCGCGTTCTGACGGGGTCAGAGCCCGAAAATCCGGTGAACGACCCGACGCAAAATATATAATCCCGGCGAGTCCAACAGCCGGTATGCGTATTAGCGAAGTAAGCGTATACTCGCTATCGTGTCCGATCGAGCCGAAGCAGGTTCGTCCGTTCTACGGCGGTTTCCGCCGTCTACACAAGCGTGATTTCGTGCTCGCTGTCGTGGAGACCGCCGACGGCGCGGTGGGATACGCGCCGGCGGGTGCGTCGAGTTCGGCGATGCGCGAGTACTTCGAGGACGCTTCTCACGACAGTTTCGCTGATCTGCTCGAGACACGCATCGCCGACGCCATCATCGGGGAGGAGATCGACGCCCCTGGCGACATCAGCGCGGCGATCCGCAATCTCGACCTGCCGACCAAGCTCGAATCCGAAGCGATCAGCGTCTTCGACGTCGCGTATCACGACCTGTGGGGAAAACGTGTGGGCGAACCCGTGTACGAACTGCTCGCAGACCGCGATGTCCAGCCGGAACCGCTGGATATGTATGCGAGCGCCGGGATGTATATGGACCCAGAAGGGTACGCCGAACAGGCGTCCGTGATCGCGGTTCGCGGGTTCGATGCGTACAAATATCGACCGGCCGGTCCGCCGGAGGAAGACATCGAGACGGTTCGTCGCATCCGCGAGCGCGTCGGCGATGAGATGGAGATTATGATCGATGCACACACGTGGTGGAAACTTGGCGAGCGGTCCTACGACTTCCAGCAGGTGGAGCAACTGCTTAATGAAATCGAGGCGTACGATCCCTACTGGATCGAAGAGCCGGTCCAGCCCGCAGATTACGACGCGTACGAACGTCTCGCCGCGGCGACCGACGTCCCGCTCGCCGGAGGGGAAAGCGAGGACTCCCCGGCAGGACTGAAGCGACTCAGCGAGACGGGCGTCGATTACCTTCAGGGCGACGTCCGTCACCACTGCGGATTTACGGGCTGCTGGGAGCTGATCGAGGCGTGTGCCGATGACGGTTCGATCACGTTCGTTCCCCACAACTTCGGGACGCATCTCGGGCTGGTCGCGAATGCGCATCTCATCACGGCGTCGCCGGAGTCGCCGTTACTGGAGTACCCCGTTTTCGGCAGCGATGTCGCCGGAATGTATCCGTTCCCGCTGGCCGAAGACGTGCTTTCGACCGACCTCGACATCGCAGATGGACAGCTGAGGCTTCCGGACAGGCCGGGACTGGGCGTCGAGGTCAACGAGAGCGTGATCGAGAACTACCCGCACGTGGACGGACCGTGGACCGAGTTCGTCTACGAATAGGGCATCGAAGACACGACACGGCTTCCTGACGGTTGGTCTGATACGGGCGGCTGTGACTGTGTTCACCCGTTTCACCGGAGAGTATCGACAGAAACGACGACAGTCCCTATCAGACGACCTGATTCACGAGTGGCTCGTCCGCCCGGAGGCGGTCGTAGTTTTCCAGGAACAGGTCTCCGAACCGGTCGGGGAAGGTATCGGATCGACCGCCGACGTGCGGCGTTATCAACACGTCCTCGCGACCCCAGAGCGGTGACTCTTCCGGAAGCGGCTCCGTTTCGAATACGTCGAGACCCGCGCCAGCGATGCTGTCGTCCCGAAGTGCGTCGACGAGCGCGTCCTGGTCGACGACCGGACCGCGAGCGACGTTCACGAGTACTGCCGAGTCGGGAAGTGCCTCGAAGGCGGCCGCATCGATCGATCCACGCGTTTCCGCGGTGAGAGGGACGATGACGGCCAAGAGATCGGTTTTGGGGAGTACACTCCGGAGGTCGTCGGCCGGGAGCACGTGCCCATCGGGAAGACAGCCGTCGTAGTCGTCCGGATTGCGCTTGATCCCGTAGACGTCCATCTCGAACGCCAACCCTCGTCTTGCGATCGATTCACCGATGTTCCCGACTCCGTACACGGTCAGCGTCTTGTTCTTCCAGTCGCCCAGTTCGAGGCTCAGTTCTGACCTGGGCCCCCACGTCCGCTCGTAGCGTCGCTGCGAGAACTCGGGTATGTTCCGCGTGAACGAGAGCGCGAGCGCGAAAGCGTGTTCGGCCACTACTGAGTCGTGGATTCCGGCCGCGTTGGAGAATTTGATACCGCGGTCCCGAAACGCGTCGACGGGGTAGGCATCGTATCCGGCACTAGTGACCTGAACCCAGTCGCCAGGTTCGAGCGCTTCGAGCAGACGGTCGTCCCACCTCACCGGATTACAAATGAGCATCTCTGCGTCTCGAAGGGCTGAAACGGTATCTTCCAGTTCGGTCAGGCCCGTCACCGACAGTTTGTCGCGACGTCCCCGGATCGCTCCCGCGATCGGTAAATCGTGAGCTACCACTACTGTAGGCATACATCCGTTACCCCGGACGGCACCATAATAGATGTTCGGTCGCTGTGGTCGGGGTGCGTCCAATTCCCAACATCCATTATGGGCTGTGTATAATGGCCATATATGCCGCAACAAGGTGTTACGGAAGCGGATACTCCGGACGCGCATACCGACGAGATGAGTGTCGGGTTCCGAACCCGATGGCTGAACGACGAACGGCTCCGGTTTATGTCCCAGCTCGGCGTCGAAGACGTCTTCGTCGACGTCGTGTCCCCGGGATACCAGGCGGACGCGTACCCCGACGACATCGAGTCCGAAGAGGCGAGACATCTCGAACTGTCGCCCGAGTCGATCCCGTCGGTCGATCGTCTTCGAGAGCTCAAAGTGCACCTCGCGGAGTTCGATCTCCGGTTCGCCGGAATCCATTCGCTTCACTACGGGATGTACGGGAACATTATGTTCGACCGGCCGGGTCGCGAGCAGCAACTCGAGGCGATCACGACGCTGCTCGAGCGGTTGGGCGATGCGGGGATCGACACGCTGGGGTACCAGTGGAATCCCCGCGGGGTGGTTCCGATGCGGACGGAGTTCGAGGCGTCCGTGCGGGGCGGTGCAACGGCGACTCGGTGGGACGAGAGTGATCTCGGCGAGATAGAGACGCCACCGGGTGAACTCGAGCGGACGTACACGGAGGCCGAGTGCTGGGAGAACTACGAAGCGTTTCTCGAAGCCGCCCTTCCGGTCGCCGAGGAGGCCGGAGTCCGTATGGCGCTTCATCCGGCCGACCCGCCGGTGTACGAGGAGATCGGCGGCGTCCCGCGGCTGTTCCGGAACGTCGCCGGCTTCGAGCGAGCGATGTCAACGGTCCCAAGCGACGCTCACGGGCTCAAACTCTGTCTGGGCTGTTTCTCCGAGATGGGTGAAGACATTCCGGGCGTGATACGGACGTTCGGTGACGACATCGTGTTCGTTCACTTCCGAGACGTCGTGGAGACGGTCCCCGAGTTTACCGAGACATTCCTCGACGAGGGGAATTTCGACCAGTTCGAGGCGGTCGAGGCGCTACAGGAGGTGGGATTCGACGGTCCGCTGTTACTCGATCACGTTCCGGAACTGGAGGGCGACACCGAGTGGCGCCATCGCTCCCGCGCCTACGGAGCTGGCTACCTCCGCTGTCTCGTCGATGGGGTTCGACGTTCGTGAGTTCTCCTCCGGAGGGATCCTCTCTCCCAACGCCGATCGATCGGTGACCGCCGCCCGGGAACACGAGGAATGTACCGTAAAGCCCGGATCCAAAACGTGTAAGTGATTCCGGGATGGACTTGGGATACTATGAGCCTTGTCAACCTGTACGTTGACGGAGAGTGGATTCCCGCGGCGGATGGTGAGCGATTCGCTGTCGAGAACCCGGCAGACGTGACTGAGACGGTAAACGAGTACGCCAAAGGCGGGACGAGCGACGCCGAACGGGCGGTAGAGGCGGCGTCTGAGGCACAACCGGACTGGGAATCGACACCGGCACCCGAACGCGGATCGATCCTGCGAGACGCCGCCGCAACTCTCGAAGACAAAAAAGATGTCCTGACCGAGCGGTTGACTCACGAGGAGGGTAAGACGCTTTCGGAGGCCGATCCGGAGGTCCAACGCGCGATCGACATCTTCTATTATTACGCGGAGAAGGCCTTCGACGACGGAGGGACCCGGAAGAACCCGAGCGGCGGTCGCACGTCCCTCTACACGGTCCGGGAACCGCTTGGTGTCGCTGGGTTGATCACGCCGTGGAACTATCCGATCGCGATCCCCGCCTGGAAGATTGCGCCGGCACTAGCGACCGGAAACACGGTCGTGCTCAAGCCGGCCTCGAACGCGCCTGGCGCCGCCGCGGCAATCGTCCGCGCTCTAGAGGATGCCGGTATCCCAGATGGGGTGATCAACTTCGTTCCCGGTTCGGGAAGCGACGTGGGCGAGGTCCTCACGACTCACGAAACCGTTGACCTGGTTTCGTTCACTGGGAGTTCCGACGTCGGCCACCATGTCTACGAGCAGGCGACCGAGGATACGAAGCGTGCACAGGCCGAGATGGGGGGCAAGAACCCTGCACTGGTCACGGCGAACGCAGATCTCGAGAGAGCTGTCGAAGCCGTTGGCGCCGGTGCGTTCGGCGTGACAGGGCAGGCGTGTACCGCTTGCTCGCGCGCTATCGTTCACACCGACCTCTACGACGAGTTCGTCGAGAGAATTGTCGAGTACGCCGAATCGATCGATGTCGGTCCCGGACTGGACGATCCGGGTATGGGGCCGCACGTCACCCAGAGCGAACTCGACTCCACGCTAGATTACGTCGACGTCGGGGTCAGCGAAGGATCGACGCTCGAAACCGGGGGCGAACGCCTGGAGGACGACGATCTATCCGACGGGTACTTCGTGTCGCCGGCAGTCTTCACCGAAGTCGACCCCGAGACGCGTCTGTTTCAGGAGGAAATCTTCGGACCGGTTCTCGCAGTGACGGAGGTCAAAGATTTCGACGAGGGTGTCGAAGTCGCCAACGACAGTCAGTACGGTCTCTCTGCGAGCATCATCACCGATGACCTCGAAGAAGCACACGCGTTCGTCGACCGATCCGAGTGTGGTGTCGTTAAGATCAACGAGAAGACGACTGGATTGGACTTACACGTCCCGTTCGGTGGTGTGAAGGACTCTTCGACGAATACCCATCGCGAGCAGGGCGACGCCGGTATGGACTTCTTCACTCAGACGAAGACCGTCTATCTGAATACGTGAGGATTCATCGGATCTGGGAGTGGCTATTGTAACGATTGGCTCTGTAGTTTCGCTAGACATGAAGCCGACGACTCCGTTATTGCTGTAGAAAGCGAAGAGACAGATCGGTGTGAGATCCGAAATCCGTCTCTTCACGCGTGTTACGGTGGCTAAGGCTAAATCAGTTGTCGCTAATCCGGATGAACCCGCCTCCCCCACTGGGGTCGTCGGGTTCGCCGAGCGGGCGAGCTCACCGTGCATGCACTCTGCATCGAGTTGTCCAAATCCTACCGCGTTGCGGTGGATTTGCTCTCATAAATGCCCGGTGTCCTTGAAGAGATCGGTCTCACCAGATTTCCACACTACACGGTGCTTCGCACGTGATTTGATCGGATTCTGACCAAGACACGGCGTGCGTTTCTCGGCTGACGCGCCGAGAAACGCACCGGCCACGCTGCTATCGATTCGACTGGCTTTGACCGTGATCAGCCCAGCCGCCACTACGCCAACCGCACGAACTACCACGTTCGAGTGCTGAAAGTCACAGTTCTCGTGGATCGAGACGCTGTACATCACCGACATCCACTTGACGACCTCAAAGAGACACGATGCGAAGATCGGCCCGCAGGTTGCCCGGCGCAACGCCGGCGACCTGCGAAGTCTCGCCGCTGATCGCGGATACGACGCGAAATCCTTTCGTGACAAACTCCGCGAAAACGGCATCGGGTGTGTGCGGGCGAA
Source organism: Halorubrum sp. CBA1229 (assembly GCF_003721435.2). Taxonomy (NCBI): domain Archaea; kingdom Methanobacteriati; phylum Methanobacteriota; class Halobacteria; order Halobacteriales; family Haloferacaceae; genus Halorubrum; species Halorubrum sp. CBA1229. The sequence continues at coordinate 252,108 of NZ_CP054586.1, forward strand.
GATATTTGTAACAGGTTAAAAGAATGGATGTAAACGATGGCAGAAATCAAACGTGTGGAGGCAACAGAGATTTTGGACTGTCGTCTAGAACCCACGCTCAGGGTGACAGTAGCAACAGATAAGACAGTCGGACGCGCTGATGTCCCATGCGGTCGCTCGCGTGGTCGACACGAAGCGGTTGACCTCCGTGACGGAGGCGACCGATACGACGGTCTCGGCGTCCAGTCCGCGGTCGAGAACGTCGAAGAGCGGATCGCACCAGTCTTAATCGGTCACGATGTTTTACAACAGCGACTCCTCGACGAGTTGATGATCGAACTCGATGGGACGCCGCAGAAATCGAACCTCGGTGGGAACGCGACGACGGGCGTCTCGCTTGCGATCCTCAAGTGTGCGGCGAACGACCGAGAGGTCCCATTATACAAATATATCGGCGGTGCGAACGCACACACCTTGCCAGTTCCATTCTTCGACCTCATCGAAGGCGGGGAACTTGCGGCCGGTGAACTTGCGTTCCAAGAGCACCAAATCGTCCCGACAGGCGCAGAATCGTTCTCTGATGCCGTCCAAATCAGTGCCGAGGTGTACTATGAACTTGGTGATCAACTCGCGGCGAATTACGGCGTTCGCTCGCGTAACGTCGGCTTCGAGGGCGGGTACACTCCGGGTGACATGGCAGACCCGCGCGATGCTTTCGAAGCCGAACTACAGGCGATAGCAGAACTCGGCTATGAAGACAAGTTTATGCTTGCGGCCGACGTCGCCGCGACCCATTTCTACGACGAGGACGCGGAGACGTACGAGTTGATGGGGAAGGCGTATACTCGCGGCGAATTAATCGACTTCTATGAGAAGTTGACTGATACGTATCCGATCGTCTCGCTAGAGGACCCTCTCGGAGAGGCTGACTTCGACGGTTTCCAAACGTTGACCGACGCACTCGATATACAGGTGATTGGCGACGATCTCTTCGTCACCGATCCCGACCGACTCCAGCATGGTATCGATCAGGGGGCAGCGAACGCGTTACTATTGAAGGTCAATCAGGTGGGAACGGTGACCGAGGCGCTCGACGCGGCCTCAATGGCCTTCCGGCACGGTTACGGGGTCCAAGTGTCAGAACGGTCCGGCCAGACGCCGGATACCTGGCTCGCGGACCTAGCCGTGGGCCTTGACGCCGGCCAGATCAAGACCGGCGTGACGAGGAGCGAACGGACGGAACAGTACAATCGGATCCTCGAGATCGAATCAAACGACACGGGTTCGGAGTATGCGGCCGGACTCCCAGGATACCAGTGACATGAATCCTCACCAGTTGACACGAAGAGGAAGTCATATATGATCGAGAACGGAGCAATGCTCACGGATCATGGGAACCGAGTCGCGCGTTCGTCGCTGATAGAGGTCTGCGAGGGTACCCTAACACGGATCCATCCGGAGTCGCTCGTCATGGCGCAAGTTGAGCGGGACGACAATACACTCGTAGTCGACGGGAAACAATACGACTTGGCTGACTTGGATAGAATCTTCGTCATCGGGGCGGGCAAAGGGTCGGCGGCCGTGGTTAACGCGGTCAGAGGTCAGATAGGCGACCAACTGACCGACGGAGTCGTCGTAGAGAAGCACGGACAGGCGACATCTATTGCCGGTGTTTCCGTGGTAGAGGCGGGCCATCCGATACCAGACGAGAGCGGACTCACTGCTACAGAATCAGTGTTGGCCCTAGCGGACCGTGCCGACGAGAACGACTTGGTAATCGTTTGTATCACGGGTGGTACCTCCGCACAGTTGGTGGCACCGCCAGATGGCGTCTCGCTCGTGGATCTAGCTACTCTCACCGAGTCAATGTTGTATGCTGGCCTGCCTATCGAGGAGATCAACGCCGTCAGAAAACACGTCTCGAACGTCAAGGGCGGTCGTCTGCTTGAACGTATTCTGCCAGCAACGTGTATCTCGTTGGTCATCGTCGACGAGGTGGCCGGCGAGCCGTGGGGGCCGACTGTCCTAGACGAGACGACATACAAAGATGCTGTTGAGGTATTGCGCAAGCGTTCGCTGTGGGATGCCGCGCCGAAGTCAATCCGGGCTCATCTAAAGGGTGGTCTGCATGGGGTCGTGACCGAGACGCCAGGACCAACCGATATACAGGCAGCTCGAGGGCAAACCGTGGTGCTGGCAGGCGCAACTGACCTCTGTGATGCCGCAATGACTGAAGCCGAGCAACTCGGGTTCAACGCGACAGTGCTCTCCAGCGTTCTCGAGGGTGAGAGCCGAACGGTTGGGACTGTCCTTGCGGCCGTAGCCCGTGAAATTGCCGAACGTGACAGGCCAATAGAGACGCCCTGTGTCGTCATCTCGGGTGGCGAGACGACCGTCACCGTTGAGGACGAAGCCGGGAGAGGCGGCCCTAATCAAGAACTAGCTCTCCAGTTTGCCATCCAGACGGCCGAAAGAGATGACTTGGCGCTCATGGCTATCGGAACTGACGGGACTGACGGACCTACCGACATCGCTGGGGGACTCGTTGATGGGACGACTGCGGGCAGAGCGCTGGAGCGCAATATCAGCCTCTTCGACCACGTACACCACCACGACAGTTCGCCCGCTCTTGAGGAACTCGGGGACGCCGTCCGGACTGGGACCACCGGCACGAACGTGATGGACTTGCGGTTGTTACTGATCGAGTAGGTCCCAGAGGTGGTGTTCGTTTCATGGATTCGGACACCATCCGCTGATCGAAGGCTACGGAATATTTTCCGCAGGACAACCTGTTCGCGCAGAGCGCGCTCTGCGCGATTATTCGTTGAATCAACGTCTGGCTCTGTCACGAATGTCAGCCAGTGACTGAGCTCATTCCTGATCTTCTCGATCAGTTTACTAACCTCATCGTTGACGTATCCCTTCCGAGTGAGTTCCTCTAAATGTAATATTGCCTCCGCCCGTTTCTCATGGCGGGCGGAGGCGGATTGATCTCCTTCGGTAAACATAGTCAGATCCACGTGGAGATCATGTGACTCATCACACAACTATTGTGCTTCGTCGTATTGTTCAGAAACGAACTCTGCCTCCCGTAGCAGATGCCCTCAATATCTCTGTAGTTTCAGATGGTACGCTGGGTACGCTGACCAGCCGTCACAACTACTAGATTTTGTTGGGTGATGAGTATCAGTACCTCACAAAGCTGGTTAGTGAGAACGTCTGCTTGCTGATGGTGTGTCTACGACTAAGGAAGCAGATAGTGAAATCCACGAGGACCAGCTGCTTAACTTCCTCGTCAACCGGCTTGACGAGGAAGTCTCTCTCAACCTTGCGAACAACGCTGAAATCGGTGCTGAGGATATCTACGAGGTCCTTGTCGGTGCGACCGCCGACGGGACCTCGATCTCTACGCTATGCAACTCCAGCGAAGACTCACCATCAGCAAACACGGTCCTCTACCATCTGCGGACGAAGTTCGAGCCGGACCGGCTCGAACAAGTCGCTAACACGCTCCTTCGACGGGATATCGTCGAATTGCTTCCCGAGCAGGTGGAGATCTGCGCAGATCTCCACCTGTGCCCTACTACGGTGACGAAGACGACACAGACGGTCTCTACCACTCAGAAGCGAAACGAGGAACCACTGCGTTTCACGCTTACCGCGCATATTGACCGGATCGATCACGAAGCGGAATTAGGTGTGGTTATCGGCGAATAGTGTCGTAACGTCGACGCCGCCGATGCCGAAAACGACATCGCCGGCTACAACTGCGTCAACGACCTCTCGAACCGCGACGACCAACGCCGAGAGAAAAACTGGGTCCGCGGCAAGTCCTTTGACAACGCCGCCCCCATCTGTCCCGTGGTCGCGACGCCCGAACACGTCCCGAACGACGCGACCGTGTCCCTATCCGTCAACGGCGAGCGGAAGCAATACTCGTCGATCGACAACCTAATCTTCTCTATCGATGAGCTTATCGCCGGGATCACGGACCTGATCACCCTCGAGGAGTGCGACGTTATCGCGACCGGGACGCCGGCGGAGGTGAGCCCGCTCACGGACGGTGACACGGTCGAAGTCACCGTCGAGGGTGCCAGCACGCTCGAACACGATGTGACCGCTGGGAAGTTTTCCGGCGACACCGACCACGATTTCATGCCCGACCAGTAACTCGCTGCGTCCCACGCTCTCTATCCGCGAACATTCGAACGGGTACACGCGGAATGTCTCCGTTTCCTAGCCAATTTCCCTCGACCAGCGAACGACGCAACCGCGATCGCATTTATTATCAGACATCACTAAGCGTAAGTCATTTGTATGACTGTAACATGGTATCCAGGCGCATGGGACTCCAAACCGGACAGGCGGTGGTGTTCCGGGTCGCGGACGCGGATCCAGTGGCGAACCGCTGTGAGGGTCCCGCCTGTGATCTCGCCGGAGTCGTAACCGATCCCGGTATCGTCACCGGTGTCGTTCTCGTGGGGCTGGCGGCGCTGGTGGCGTTCGCGTACGTGCAAGATGCGAGCGAGACGTGTCAGCGCGAGCGTCGCCGTGTGCTGGACGAACGCGACGCATTCGTGGAATTTGCCGAGCGCGTCGAGGCACTGAATCCCGTCGCACCGGAGTCAGCGACCACGGGCGCCGCCGACCCTCCCACCGTCGATCACCACGCCGTGAGACCGACGAGCACGGGGGACGTCACGCTGCAGCGGTTGTTATTGATCTACGACGGAACGGTGATGTCCGTCCCGCATTACGAGGAGGAGTACGACGAGACAGTCAGCGAGAGTCTCGCGGCCGAGCTGGGACCTGATTTGGCGACGTCGCTGTCAGCTAACAAAGTGCTATCTCCGTCCGCTCAGCGCGAGATTGTGCGCCGCAGCCGCGAGGTGGCCGCCGCCCGCGAGTCGCTGGCGGAGGCCGTCGAGACCGAACTGGACGCCCTATCCGATGCCGACGCGGAGTTGACAGCGATCGACCGACGCCGCCGCCATCTCATGGAGCATCTCGCGGAGGTTGGAAGCAATAAGACGGACGCCGCGATTGACGTATGGCACCGGCTCAACGATCTCGAAGCCGAAGCAGAATCGGTAGCGATCGAGCGCCAACAAGACCTTCGAGACCCTCCGATGCGGCCAGATACCGGGATTACCGATGCCGGCGAGATGGCGTTTTACGACTACCTGTATGGTGGCACCGACGGCCCCCGTCACCCCGTGTTGTCACAGGTTGCCGACGTGACCGCCACCATTCGCACCAATCTCGACTGCACCAGCAACCGGATCAGCGACGGCAGCTGAATCCACTTCCAGCACTCCCGCCGCCACCGTGACGGCTCGTGTAACTCAGGGTGAAACCCCAGTCTCGACGGATCACCGCTGGAGAGCTGATTTATCCTACACTGGGCAGATCTATCCTAGCTGAGTAGATCCACGCCGCACCGTCTAGTTCGGGAGCGGACGGCGAACGCCCGAACGGGCGTCTCTGCCCGCCTCTACACGACCAATCGTTTGCTTCGAGGGATACACGAAGCTTTTCGCCTCTTCGACATCAAACGGCCGCGTCAAGCGATCTCTGAGCGATATCTCGAGTTGCGGATACCGTTGCCGACCCTCGGTGGCTGCCCCGGCGACGAGTCGTCGTTGACGAGGCTGTTCTTGAAACTAGCGGTCAGTTATTTTGTCATATGCTACAATCGCTCTTGATGGGATGAAAGCCTGCTAAGTCCCCAGCGCATGGAGTAAGAATGGGGTGGTAAAGGCCGATGCTACACAAGCGTCTTCGAACGCGTGCTCTTGATTGGTCTACGTGCCAAGGAAGCCGCATCATGGGACGCCGCCCGTCTGTCTGTCCGACAGACGGGCGGCAAGCCCGAATAAGTGTGTCTCTACTCCATATGCACTCCCACTCCAGAGGTCACCATGTACTACCTCGGAATCGACCTTCACAAGGACGAATCACACGTCGCCGCTTTGGACGACGATGCCGAGGTTGTCGAAGAGATTCGCGTCGCAAACGCGAATCTCGACGAAGTTGCCGAAGAATACGCCGGAGTCAAAGCCGCAATCGAAGCAACCAGCAACTACTACACGGTCTACGACACCCTCGACGAACATCTTGACGTGGTTGTCGCAGATCCGAGCCAAACCAAGGCGATTGGCTATGCTGAAGTGAAAAACGACCGGCTCGACGCGAAGTTGCTCGCGCAACTTCGCCGAGCCGGCATGATCGCTGAGAGTTACGTCCCGTCCGAGGAGCTCCGAGAGTGCCGCGCACTCGTGCGCCGCCGGAAGCGATTAGTTGAGAAACGTACGGACTTCAAAAACGAAGTCCACTCTCTCCTCGACAAACACGGGATCACCTCCGACTGGGATCCATTTAATGTGAACGGGCGAGACATCCTCGCTATCGAGGATGTCTCGCTCGGTGTAGTCGGGGATCAGCTGATGGAGTCGTTCCTCTCGATCATCAACGAGTTAACCGCTCAAATCGAGGAACTCGAAGAATTGATCGAAGAAACCGCTGCGTCTCTGGAGGAGACGCAGCTGTTGATGACGATTCCCGGCGTGAGTTTCTACTCATCGTTGCTGATCACTTCGGAGAATGGTGAGATCGACCGATTCGACGAGGCAAAGCAGGTGGTGAGCTATGCGGGACTGGATCCGGTCGTCCGCGAGTCAAGCGACTCGCGGACTGAAGGATCGATCTCGAAGCGTGGAAGTGGAGACTTACGCTGGGTCCTCGTTCAGTGTGTTCAAACAGTGGTTCACCGGTGTAACGATCCATATCTTGGCCGGTTCTACGCTCGGTTGAAACAGCGGAAGAACCACCAGATAGCGATTGTCGCAACAGCGCGGAAACTACTCGTGTCGATCTTACACATGCTGGAGCGTGAGGAGGTGTATAATCCACCAGAGGTGAGTGGCTGAGGGCCGCCGGTCCGGCGGCCCTCATCGGCCGGTCGCAGCAGTCGTGAGCCACAGCTAACGCGTTCACGTTCTGACCGCCTGCCGACTGGTTCCTGAGCTATTACCGTGCCTGCTTGCGGTTTCTCTCTCGTAATCAAGATCGGATCGGTCCCGGCAAAAAATATAGTACCGCAGACGTGGTTTGTTGAGCTAGCAGGCTTTCATAGGTGTGTAGCACATTATTGATCCCAGAGCGTGGCTTCGATTGCATGTTTGAGCGCATCTCATCCGGGTTTACGGTAGAGTTCTCGCCTGAGTTGGAACGCGCAGAAATACTGTGTGAGGCGATCTTTTGAGATGCCTCGGGCGGCGAGAGCCACCGTCGCGCTAGCTACGCGTGGCTCTCGCACGTGTTCACGTGGACTGCGTCATCGGCGTATTCACCGTCTTCTTGAACGACGTATTCACGGTCGAATTTCTCATCTTCCTCAAGTAGATCGTAAGCGCAAAAATCCGTCGGTATAGACGGTGAGAGGCTTCTGCTGGCAGTCAGCCAGCAAAGCTGAATCGTCAGTTCATCTGCGGATTTCGCTGGCATAATGTATCGTTGTCGGTGCCGCGGTCTGTGAGAACGAAAGGGGGCGGTTTGTCCTGTTCATACGTCCCGCACCCGCGTTGAGAGAGGCCGGAAGAGACGTACAGTTCGTCGATTTCGACAGATCCGGCGAGATCGAGTGACGGCGTGTCGAGCGCTTTACCGAAGCGCTCGACACGCCTGTGGATCGTTTTGTAGGTGACCTCGATTTTACACTGTAACTGCCTGAGACTCGCGTTAAACCGGTGAAAGGCGTAGATCGAAAACAGCCACTTGCGGAGCGCAATCTTCGAATGAGCGAAGATTGTGCCGGTTTTATGATTGAATGTGCCGCCGCAATCCTTAACAGATACCGCTGAAACTGCCCATAGCTGCCGTTTCTGACCGTCAGGTCAGAACGGCAGCGGGAACAAGTCACACCGTCACGCCAGCGAATCTGCTGTAACAGGTCCGCTGCAACCGATTTCGACTCAAACACATCGAGCGGAATCATCCGTGTCGGGCACCGCTGACGCGGTGCCCTTGCCCTCGTCGGCTTCACAGCGACAGCTCAGCAGTATCAACAATCTCCTACAGAAGAGCAAATATGGTATTTTAAAGGCTTTAACCGTGGTTTACACATCGATAGAGGGGAGACCGTCGAGGAAATTCAGAGAAGACATGTTCAGTAAATAAAGTTGGATTGGCATCAATTGGTATTTGCTACCAAACAGGTTGTACACATCGATAGAGGGGTGTCTGGTGAGCCATTCGTTGCTAGATATTTGTCATAATTACGTCTGGTTTCTGATCTGTGCTTTGACGACAGAGTCGACCTCGTCTTCAGAGACTATTTCAATCCGAGAGTCCTCACGCAGCGTCTCAAGGATCGTTTCCGGCCGTTCGCCGAATTGGAATTCGAGGAACATTCCGGAGCTGGGGCCGTGGCTCCGCCGTTTGAAGTCGACGAGAGAATACGTCGTGAGTTCTTTCATTTTGTTCACGTACGTTTCTTGATGGTACTGATCGGCGTCGATCGCGTCAGTCAGATACTGGTACAGGCGGTATCCCGTCGTACTCCGTGCCGTCCCATCGGGTGCCTGTGACGCGACGGCGGCTGTCGCGTACAGACAGAGTTTCTTTTGGGTGCTGATCCCGCGGACGACCTCTAACACACGGTTCTTTTCGACTTTCGCCTGGGCGGCACGAACGTGTTCTTCACGAACCCGAGCGTCACCCTCCCGTTCCGCAAGCTCGCCGGCCACGCGCATCAGATCGATGGCTTTCCGTGCGTCACCATGCGTTTGCGCGGCGAAGGCAGCTGCAAGCGGGATCACGTCGTCATCGATGACATCATCGTGGAACGCGTCTTGACGTCGCCGTAGAATAGCCTTGAGCTGGTCCGCGTCGTAATCATCGAAATGGACGTCTTCCGGGGTGAAGGAACTGACTGCCCGACTCCCCACGGCCTCCATCATTTTCGTATCGTTTGAGATAGCAACAACCGAAATGTACGCGTCGAGGTCGTCGTTCGCACCGGCTCGAGAGAGCTGATACAGCAGGCGTGAGAACGCAGGGTCCTGTTTATCACGCCGACCGACGAGCATATCCAGCTCGTCAAGCACGAACACGACTGAGTCGAAGTTTGCATTCACGATTCGGTACAACTCATCCCATTTTTCTTTCGTCGCCACACCGTGTTTCGGGACGCGGACCTCGACGCCAGCCTCGTCTGCCGCCTGTTGGGCGAGTTCATACACGGCAACACCGAGCGTATCCAGGTCTTGGCAGTTTACCTCGATCGTCCCAAATTGGATGTCTCGGGAATCACAGATGCGGCTAATGTTGTGACAGACAGCTTTGGTGATGAGTGATTTCCCCGTTCCCGACGGGCCATACAAAAACAAGTTCGGCGGACGGTTGTCGCCGAGCGCGACACGGAGCATCTTCGTAACCTCTTGGAGCTGTTCGTCACGACCGACGATGCGGTCCTCTTTAACGACAAAATTGGGATCAAGCAGTGATCGATCGCGGATGAGCCCCTGTTGTTCGTCGAACTCTAGCAGCATGTCCTCGATTGATTGTTGAGACGCGTCAGTCGACTCGGTCGCCGACTGATCGGTATCACTCCCAGCAGCAGACTCTGATTGGGATTCAACCTCCGCGGTGCTCACCACATCAGAGTGTGCCGGAGGTTCATCCTCCAGCGATCCCGGATCCTCAGAGAGATCATCGGAATCGTCGATATCCATACTCGGAGTGACACCGGCCCGTATGAAAAAGGTTCGCACCTCTATCGAAGTGTGATTCAACGTTTAGAACGTCTATTCGCTCAATACCATCGATTAGAGTATGTAGTTCGTGTCGGTTATCCGCTAGCCGGTGACGATGTGTTCGAAAGCGTCCTATCGGAGACACACCCCTCTATCGATGTGTTCGATGTCTTCACGGTGCGGGGGGTCAGGCGGGACCTTTGAGTCGAATCGTCACCGCTTGATGACTGTTCGGGCTCGAAAGCGCGGGATATCCTATAAGAACGTCTTTCAAACGATGAGCGATAGTTGTCTCACCTCCCTTCTTCTCTTTCTACAAACATACAACACACACACACACCCCTCTATCGATGTGTTTTGTCGTCAGTGTTCTATGGTTCTACAGACAACTATATTTGGCGTGCCTTTACTGTCGTCTAAAACCGCTCAAAAAGACCTTATATTCCTGTTTTCGAGAGGTACTCACTATACGCATCTCACATGACGAGGAAACCTCTCTCCAGTATTGCACAGAAACACATCGATAGAGGGGTGTGTGTCTCAACTCCCCACGAGTAGGCAGTCATGCCCGTGAGACAGGACCGATATAAACGGATCTGTTTTGATAACACCGTTGAACGATCCCTACCATTCACTCGGCTACTACAACGCGGTGTGAACACATCGATAGAGGGGTGTCTCCTCGACTTTGAGTCCAACACAACCGAGACAGGGTGTGTCAATTGGTGCTTGCTAGCGGTTGTGGTGGTGGTGTTGAAATAACGTCGAAGGATGAGGCGGTCAAAAAATTGAGTGGTTCATGCTCTCGTTCGATCGCCTCAGCGGCGATAGCGGTCGTACCGAGTTAGATTTTCTGGAGCGAGAGGCGACACCCGAGCAGGCGATGAAGCTCGGTATTCGACCCCATTCGGCTGAATTACCATTTTTGGATATATTTTTAGTTCTTGAGAAGTTGGGTGTCGATCGCCATCGGACCACCGTTCATCGGTGGGTACAGAAAGCTGATCTACAGCCGACAGACGGTGCTGATCCGAATCACGTCGCGGTCGATGAAACCGTGATTCAGCTCAATTCTGAACGATATTGGCTGTACGCTACCGTCGATCCCGACACCAACCGCCTGCTCCACGTCCGACTGCATCCGACGAAAACCAACGCGATCTCCTCGATGTTTCTCTCGGAACTGCGTGAGAAACATCAGGTTGACAACGCGGTCTTTCTCGTTGACGGTGCTCCGTGGCTGCAGGCGGCCTGCCATCGTCATGGGCTCCGATTCCAACACGTTACACATGGGAATCGGAATGCCGTCGAACGTGTCTTTCGCGAAGTAAAACGACAAACAAAACAGTTCTCAAATATGTTTAGCCACGTCGAACCGAGTACCGCTGAAAATTGGCTCCAGGCGTTCGCCTTCGCATGGAACCAGCTTATCTAAACACTACCGTTGTGGTTAACCAACAAATTCTTCTAGGAACCGTTCGTTTGGTTAAGAACGAGCCGTGCCCGCGAATGCCGTCAAGTCTGGTATTTGTGTCTCCGCGAGTTCTCGACGAACCCCGTCTGATCCCAGCCAAGCGGTGACAGCACACTCTCGACAGCTCTGATGAGTTACGTCTCATAGTACGACTCGATTCCTTGTCAGCCGCAAGCTCCTCACGTTTGTCTTCCAGTGCATCGATGAGGAGCTGCATTTAAGGAAACATCGAGTATCTCGACGACGCTGTCATCACGCTCGACGAGAGATATCGGGGTGTTGAAATCAACCAACACAGCCCTTCGTTCTATCGGCAATTTAAGCCGGGTGCTTTGGAGCCTCACCCCGAGGTAGTTCAGTATGTGAGAAGAGCATCAGCGCTACTCGTGAGTTGATATTTCGGGCATCTAACCTTTATATGTCCTACACGCGTAGTTTCACGTGGTGTGTTCACATGAAACTTGCATTAATTGGGGTCGGACAGGCAGGTGGGAAGGTGGTCGACGAGTTCTTGGCCTACGACGCACGGACCGGTGCAGATATCGTTCGTGGAGCGATCGCGGTCAACACGGCGAAAGCGGATCTCCAAGGCATCGACCGCCTCCCGAAGGACCGCCGCATCCTGATCGGGCAATCACGAGTAAAGGGCCACGGCGTGGGCGCGGACAACGAACTGGGCGCAGAGGTTGCTGAAGAGGACATCGACGAGATTCAAGGGGCACTCGACTCGGTGCCAGTCCACGAGATTGATGCGTTCCTCGTCGTCGCGGGACTCGGTGGGGGTACGGGATCGGGTGGCGCGCCCGTCATCGCCAAGAACCTCAAGCGGATCTACACCGAACCTGTGTATGGGCTCGGTATCCTGCCCGGGAGCGACGAGGGTGGGATCTACACACTGAACGCCGCCCGATCGCTCAAAACGTTCGTCGATGAGGTGGACAATCTCATGCTGTTTGACAACGACGCGTGGCGCAGTTCGGGTGAGTCTGTCGGCGAGGGGTTCGATGCGATCAACAACGAGCTCGTCCAGCGGTTTGGTGTGCTCTTCAGTGCGGGCGAGATAACGAACGGAAGCGACGTCGCTGAGAGTGTCGTCGACTCCTCAGAGATCATCAATACGCTCAAAGGCGGCGGGATCTCCTCGTTGGGCTACGCCGATGTCAGCGTGGACGAACCGGAGCGGAAAGGGTTGCTCTCGCGACTCCGTGGCGATATGGATGATGGGATAGACAGTACAGAAGCCACAAACCGGATTACAAGTCTCGTCCGGAAGGCGACGCTGGGTCGACTCACCTTACCCTGTGAAGTGAACGGGACAGAGCGGGCGTTGCTTGTCGTCGCCGGCCCACCGGCGTACCTCAACCGGAAAGGAATCGAACACGGTCGCAAGTGGCTCGAAGAACAGACCGGCTCGATGGAGGTCCGTGGTGGTGACTATCCGCGGCGTGGGGAAGGGACGGTCGCAGCGCTCGTGTTGCTCGGCGGCGTGACGAACGTCCCGCGGGTGAAAGAACTCCAACAGGTCGCGATTGAGGCTCAACAGAATCTCGGTGAGATTACTGACGAGAGCGCAGACCGCTTTGCGGAGCTGATGGATAGTGACGGAGAACTGGAGTCGCTGTTTTGAGACCGTGATGGCCTCCTTCCTGGACTCTTTCCGAAGTGGCCGTCACCTTCCGTCGTCAGATTAACCAACAGTTTGGCATACTCCGACAGTTTGTTGGTTAAGATCGGTCACCATCACGGTACAGTACTCCGTCCGACGGCGATCAGCAGTTAGTCGGACACGCGAAAAGTTCGTATGGTGTCCCTGTCGCCATGGACGACGTCGACCTCCACGAGATCGAACGCGGTGAAGATACGGCTCCAATCTCGGTAGTATAGGGGAGTCTCCTTGTCGACGTAGTTCACGTCTGGGTCAGGCGACGATGAGTCACGAATTGGTTCCTCGATCTCCGCTGTGACCAAGACGTTGTTCGTGACTCGAGCGACCTCCTTGAAGACCCACTCGACATCAGGATGGAGGTGTTGGAGCGTTTCGACCGAATACACCGCATCAAACTGTCCATCGTCGAAGTCACCGATTATATCCTCTATCGGGCCGCAGTGAAACGTTCCGTCGGCGGCAAGTGTGGGATAGGTCTCTCGCATCGTGTCGAATGCCTCGGCGTTGATGTCGACGCCTGAGAGGTTTTCGAAGCCGCCGCTAGCGAGGTGTTTGAGGTGACGGCCAGACCCACACCCGAGTTCGAGAACCGTTGCGTCACGAGGAAGGTGTCCGCTGAGAATATCGCGAATTACGGTACTCGTGTCATTCGGACCGTGATGTGCGTAGTACGCTGGTGAGTATTCGCCCGCCCGGTCTGTCCATGTGTTTTGGACGGAATGAAGATCCACGTGTATCAACACGGGCAACGGTGTAAAACGCCGTCGGACAACACCTGACTGCAGAGCTGACGGCTTCCGACGCACACTATCGATTTTTGATTTACCACACCGCGCCGTCGCCGCCGTCGCCAAGCGCATCCGGACGCTCGGAGCGTCAGGGCGGTTCGACGCATATTTCGCCGTTGACGGCAACTTCCGCGTGAATGAGTCGCTACCGGACAGCCGGCCGTTTCTTGTTGCTGTGTGCGGTCTGGGGGACGGCGTTCATGGCGACGGATGTCGGCCTTACAGATCTCCCCGCGGTCCCGTTCGCCGCCGTGCGCTTTGATCTCGCTGCCGTGCTGCTGTTCGCCGCCATTCTTGTCTCCGGTGCGGACATCCGTCCCCGGACTCGGGATGACTACGTCTACGTGCTCGTCGGCGGTGCTCTCATCATCGGCGCCCACCACGCGTTCCTCTTTGCCGGCCAGCGATACGTTACGGGCGGTGTCGCCGCTGTGTTGTTAGGGCTCGTCCCCGTGGTGACGCCCGCGCTCACCCGACTCGTCTCCACCGATGAGGAGTTCACATTTGCCACCGCGCTCGGCGTCGCGCTCGGGTTCGCTGGCGTCGTCGTCATCGCTAACCCCGACCCCGCGAATATCGCGGACAGCGTCCTCGGGGTCGCGCTCGTGCTTGCGTCCGCGCTCGCGTTCGCCGTCGCCGCAGTCGTCACCCACAGCCGATCGCCGTCGATGCCGTTCCTCTCCACGCAGGCGTGGATGATGGCCGTCGGCGCGATCGTCCTCCACGCAGCCGTGCTCGTCCTCCCTGGCCAGTCGTTCGCGGCCGCCACATGGACGCCGTCCGCGCTCGGCGCCATCGCGTACCTCTCCGTGGTCGCCGGTGTCGGCGGCTTTCTACTGTATTTCACACTCCTTGACGAGCTTGGCCCCATCGAAATGAGCTTTATTGAGTATGTGATTCCCGTCTTTGCGGCGCTAGCTGGCTGGCTCGTGCTCGGGCAGGACGTGACGCCGGCGACCGTCGCCGGGTTCGTGTTCATTCTGGCAGGGTTCATCGCCGCGAAGTGGCGGGCGCTGCGTGGGACATACTGGCGCGTAGTGACGCCACGGTGACCGTCATCGGGGATTGCTCTTTTGTATGGTTTTTTGAGAATTGAGTACGAGGTTACCCTATGGCGACGCCAGGCCAGTTCGGTGAATTCGGGGGGCGACATGTTCCAGAACCGCTTGAGGAACCGTTAGCAGAATTAGCTGCTGCGTACGAAGAGGCGATCGCTGATGACGCGTTCATGGCCGAACTCCGGGATCTGCTGGAACACTTTGCAGGGCGTCCAACACCGGTGTTCTACGCAGAAACCCTCAGCGAACGGTACGGCGCGGATATCTATCTCAAGCACGAGGATCTTCTCCACGGCGGAGCACACAAACTCAACAACACGCTCGGGCAGGCGCTGCTGGCAAAACGGGCTGGGAAAGACCGACTGATCGCAGAGACAGGCGCCGGCCAACATGGTACTGCAACCGCGATGGTCGGTGCCCTGTTGAACCTGGATACGACCGTGTACATGGGCCGCCACGACATGCAGCGGCAGGAAATGAACGTGTTCCGAATGCGGCTCATGGGTGCCGAGGTGAAACCGGTCGATCGTGGCAACCAGGGCCTCGCGGAAGCGGTCGACGCTGCGTTAGAAGACTTTGCTGCGAACGTCGCGTCAACGCATTATCTCGTCGGGAGTGTCGTTGGTCCCGACCCGTTCCCGCGGATGGTACGGGAGTTCCAGTCCGTCATCGGGGAGGAGGCACGCGAACAAATCCAAGACCTCCACGGCGACCTACCGGATGCGTGTGTGGCGTGTGTCGGTGGCGGCTCGAACTCAATTGGCCTCTGGCATGCGTTCAAAGACGACGATGTCGCGTTCTACGGCGCTGAGCCGGGTGGTACTGATGACGCGAACCACTCAGCGCCGCTGTCGAAGACAAAGCAAGAGGAACCCCAGATCTTCCAGGGAATGAAAACGAAGACCATCGGAGACGATACTGAAAACCACTCGATTTCGGCTGGGCTTGATTATCCGGCGATTGGCCCCGAGCATGCCGCGCTCCAAGAGATGGGGCGGGCTGAGTACCACGCTGTCTCAGATGATGAAGCGCTGGCCGCCTTCCGTGAACTGAGCGAAGCAGAGGGGATTATCCCCGCCTTGGAGCCGGCCCATGCGCTTGCGCTGGCCGCCAAACTGGCTGAGGAAGATCGACACGACACACTGCTCGTGAACCTCTGTGGCCGTGGCGATAAAGACATGCAAACGGCTGCGGAGCACTTTGATCTCGCAGACTGAGCTATCTCTCTGGGAACTCGCCGCTGTCCGTTGACTACAGCTCCTTTTCAAAATGGACGAGCTCGTACGATCCAGCGGTTGATGTCCCTGTCTGTTCATACCCCTGCTCGGAATAGAATTCAAGCGCGGCAGACTGCCGTGTTGAAGTCGTCGCGAGAAGCGTCTCAAAGCCAGTAGCAGCCGCTCGCCGCTCTAGTTCCCTAAGAATTTGCTTGCCATACCCCCGTCGTTGATGCGTCGGGGCGACACGCATTCGGTGGAGTTCTGCGGCCCCGGGTCTGTCACGTTCGTCGCTGTGACCGGCTTGATTTGGCAGAATCCCACCCATTACGACGAGGAACCCGTCGTAGGTTGTGAGGTCAGATATTGTGTAAGCCGATTGCTCACCCTCATTTGATAGATCGCCTTGTGACTTTTCGCCGTCGACGGTGCCGACAATGAACGTTCCTCCTGTCTCAAGATACGCTGTTTCTACTGTCCGGAGATCCCTTGTTCCTGGAACGTCAGCCGGATTGACACCCGTTTCCCGTATCGCCCATTCATGAAGAGACCAAATGGCATCGTCATCCCGCGTGTCGTAGGATCGGAGCGACAATTCGTTCGATTCCACATTATTGGGTGGCGCCTGTCCCCGCTTGAAAATATGGATCGCGAATCTCGATCTGAATGCTTCGACTTAGCTGGCGACTCGTCCACCAACCCGTCATCAAGCATGTTGGGGAATACAACAGGACCTCGCCGAGCGTCAGTCGTCGGCAGCAGCAGTCTCTGCCTGCCCCTGCCAGAGGTTCGCATATGTTCCCTCGCCCGCAACCAGTTCTTCGTGCCCTCCCTGCTCGACGATCTGACCCTGATCCATTACAACAATCTCGTCTGCGTTCTGAATCGTCGACAGTCGGTGGGCAATGATGAACGCGGTTCGCTCCTCGACCAGCCGCTCAAGGCTTTCTTGAATCAATTCTTCCGTCTCCGTATCAACATCTGATGTGGCCTCATCAAAAACGATGATCTCAGGATCATTAAGCAGTGCCCGGGCGATGGCGAGACGTTGCCGCTGGCCGCCCGAGAGTTTGACACCTCGCTCGCCGACTTGCGTGTCGTACCCATTAGGAAGATCTTCGATGAACTCGTCAGCCGCGGCGGCCTCAGCCGCCCGCTCAACCCGAGCGCGGGCGCTTTTGTCAGGCCCGTCTGCCCACTCGGCCTCGAGTGTCTCGCGGTCGCCGTACGCGATATTTTCTGCGACAGTCCCCGAGAACAGGTACGGATTCTGCTCGACAATAGCGATGGCGTCCCGCAACGACTGTAAATCATACTCCCGGACGTCAGTTCCGTCAACCCGGACGGCCCCGTCATCGACATCGTGGAATCGGGGAATAAGTTTCAGGAGTGTTGACTTCCCGGCCCCGGTCGCCCCGGCAAGCCCGATCGTTGTCCCTGCCGGCACATCAAGCGAGACATCATGTAGGACCGGCTCGCGGTCCCCGTAGGCGAAGGTAACATCTTCGAACGTGACGTCCCCGTCAATCGACGCAGGGGTGTGCGGCGAGTCGGGGCTCGTAATCGTCGGTTCGCGGCCGAGCAACCCAAACACGCGCTCAGCACTCGATTTCGCAAGCTGGTACTTATTTGCTGACTTCCCGACTCGGCGCATCGGCGAGTACAGCCGCCGTAACAGGAGGAAAAAGAGCGCGAACCCGCCAAGGGTCAGCACCCCTGCCTCGCCAGGAACGCCGGTGATGATATCAGTGCCACCGATGTAGAGAACGAGGACGAACACGACGCCGGTTAACAGCCGTAGGGTCGCAAAGAATCCACGTCGGATTCGCAGCGCCGCGACCTTCTCGTCGTGGTACGCCTCGCTCTGCGCAGCGACCCGACGCTCCTCAAAACTGTACCGGTCGAACGCTTTAATCACCGCAGCGCCACCAAGGTTGTTCTCGAGTCGCGTGTTCAGTCGAGCGACGGTCTCGCGAATCGACTTATATCGAGGCTCAATCCAGGTGAGAAACTGGCTACTAGCCAATCCGATGACCGGGACCGGTGCGAGCGCGATGAGTGCCAGCTTCGGCGAGTATGTCCACAGGATGATGGCAATCCCGCCGACCGTTGCGATCACGCGGATGAGTTGCCGGAACTCCGTGTTCAGGAACTGCTCAAGCCGATTAATATCGCTGTTGAGGATCGACATCATACCGCCGGTCTGATGATCGGCGAAGAAATCCATCGAGAGCCGCTGGAGATGGTCGTACGTGTCGTTTCGCAGATCACGCTGAACCTTCTGGGCAGTCGCTTGAAGCAGATACCGGGACACAAACCGAGCGACCGACCGGACCAGATACGCGAGCACCGCGATGAGCACGAGCTGTTCGAGCACCGCGAGGCGAGCCGCTTCGCCGGTGATCTCACCCGGCGGCAGCAAGCCCACGTCGGTCAACAGGCCTGCGTCGGCCGAGCCGCGGATCGCTCGATCGATTGCAGCCGCGACGACAATCGGTGGGACCAGCCGGGCAAACCTCGTGAGAAACGCCGCAAGCACGCCGAGCGTGAGGGTCGGCCAATAGCGCTTGGCGTAGCCGAGCAAACTCACCATCGGGTGGCCGTCAACGTTCTCCCGAGCGTGTTCAAACCCGCCGTGGTCGTCTGTCACTGTGTTCGATCACGCTTTCGCGCACAAATATCCGGTGACATGGCACTGTAACCGAGCTACGATGTTCTGGAAAGCGTAGTATTTCAAGTCTCGATAAATCACCCGCATCTATGTACGACCTCACCGGCTTTCAGCGCGACCTGCTGTACTTGGTCGACGGGCTCAACGACCCCCACGGGCTCGCGATCAAAGATGAGCTCGACGAGTACTACGACCAAGAGATCCATCACGGGCGGCTCTATCCGAACCTCGACACCCTCGTCGAGAAAGGACTCATCGAAAAAAGCCAACGCGATAAGCGGACCAACGAGTACACCACCACTCGGCGCGGGACCAGAGAAATCGAAGCCCGCGTTGAGTGGGAAGACCAGTACATCAATCGCGACACGGCGGATTAACCGCCCCAACCGATTCGATAGCGATCCCAGGGCGGTACACGACCATCTCGATCACGCGGGATATTCTATTTCTCTTGGTTGGTGCCCGTCTGCGAGATCGAGCTACACGCTTGGTAGCGATGTGGCCAGATCGCTCTGTCTTCCGGCTCATGTCTGGTCGATATCGTGTCGTGGTCGCTGTTGTTAACCAACAGTTCCCCGCTCTGAACGGTTCCTCTGTTGGTTAATTATTCGCCGGGTTCGTGTACGCCGACAACTCTGGGATCCGCGTCTCTGCGATCTCACGTCGGATCTCCGTCCGATCCCAGCCGAGCGGTGCCAGCACACTCTCGACAGCTCTGACGAGTCGCGTCTCATAGTACGACGCATCGTACGACGCTATCTCCTCGTGGGCTAACGCGACCCGTGCTCGCGAGCTTTTCTCGTCGTCGACGACTACGTACTCGATATCTTGTCCCGGGTGAATAGCGAGGTCCTGCTCGCGACCCCGTTTCAACGCAGCCACGTTTTGGGTATTCTGCGTGTACCCTTCCAGCGGCTTGGAGACACGATTTCGTTCGACGAGCTGCTTGACCGGCACCGTTCCAGCGTGGAGGCGCTTGATGGCGTCCTGGAGACAGTCGAGGACGGCGTCCGGTGACCGCGTGGCATCGAGCCGGTCGAGACACTCCCGCTGGACGGCCTCGATGAACGGCGGGGTTGAGCGCTGCCGGGCTTCGATACCTCTGATCTTGAAGTCATCGCCGCCGGCGACCTTTCCGAAGTACTTCGTCAGCGCGCCGGCGTCGCTCTCGCGCTGCGGCACGAACGCCACCCAGTCGTAGTGGGCCTCGTGTTCGAGCCGAATCTCGACGCGCTCCGTGATCTCCGTCGCGAGCGTCTCGAGGTCCTCGCGGTCCTCGTCGTCGCCGTCGGGGTCCGGGGTCACCCAGATGGAGTCGACGATACCGTGGACGACGCGCCAGCCGCCAGCTTCCAGTCGCTGTTTCGCCGTCAGCAGAATCTCACGAGCGAACGCGTTGATTGCTTCGTGGCACTCGATGCGGCCGAACTTCGCGTTGCTAAACCCTTGATAGCCGAAGCAGGCGACGAGGATCCACTTCAGCGCTCCCGACCGTCCCTCGAGTTCCGCCAGACGGTCCTCGTCGGGATCGTCTCGATCCGTCTCGCGACGGATGGCCGCCTTGATCTCGTCGCGAGCGTCGATGATCGGCTGTAGCACGTCGACGAGGTACCCCCGCTCGTCGCAGATCGAGTATCCAAGGCCGGGGACGTCGTCGCGGTCGCGGTGGCAGTCACACCGGATGACGTCCGGTGAGACGTTCCGGGTACAGATGATGTTCGGGTACAACGAGGAGAAGTCGAGTTCGTGGACGTTCTCGTGGAGGCCGACCTCGGGCGCGAAGATGAAGCCGCCACGGTCGGCGTCGTGGAGCGTCCCCATCGGCTTGTAAAACTCGTGACGCCAGGAGTTCCACGGGACGAGGACACCGCGGTCGTGGGCCTCGCAAATCTGGATCGCCGTGAGGACGTTCCCGATCGACGCCCACGCGAGCTCCTGGACGGGCTTGTTCGAGCGCGACACGAGATCGAGGACGCCCTCAAGATTTGTCTCTCCGTAGAAGAACGTGTTCGACTCGTCGATGATCGCCCGCCCGGGCACGTTGTACCGCGCCGGCGAGTGACCGACGCGGCCGTAGCTCGAGTACGTCGACCGGCTCGCAAGCTGCTGGTAGCCGACGTCCGGCCACCGACTCAGCGAGAAGTCGTCGACGCCGGCGTCCGTCGCCATCTCGTACAGGGTCGGGACGATCTCGCTCGTCGAGCAAACCAAGACATCTGGATCGTGTGCGTCGAGCGCTCTCTGGACAGCCGTGAGGAGATCCGTCGGCGAGCCGATGACAGTGTCGCCGGCGACGGACAGTTCCTCGTAGACGTCGTTGCTCGTTTCGGTCACTGGGACGCTGAGCCGGAGCGTCGACAGCTCGCTCGCCGGCGTCGGATCGATGCCGGTCTCCAGACAGTACCGGAACGCTCGCGAGAAATCGACGTTGAAACAGGCGAGATCGCCGACTGGATGCTCTGATAGGTGGCGTGTCTGTCGCGCAAGCGGTGTGACGCGGTCGACGTGGTCGACGTCGACAGCGAGAGCAGACTCGCCGTCACGACGAAATCCGGACCGCCGGGATACGATCTCGGTCGCGACGACATCCGGGTGTCGTTCATATTGTGCGCGAAGTGGTGTGAGATCGATGTCGGTCTCAGAGTCACGTGCTGCGACGTAAAACCGGGGCGTGTAGTCGTCGCGGTCGGTCGCGGTTGCGCCGTCGTTGGTCGCTTCCCACTCGAGGACGCGACCATCGTCAAGGAAATCGATTGTGAACGGCATTTGTGCAAGTCACCCACCTTCCCGTCTCTACACCGGAGTCTCGCATAATCGCCGGCGTGTCTGTTCCGGATTTCAGGGAATGGAGATCGTCTTGACAGAAACAGCGTACTCTCGCGGATTCGCGCTGTTAACCCCACTTCCAGAATCGTTTCCGAGTTTGTTAGCTGAACCTCCGGTAGCGTGTTAACCAACAGAACGACCGTCTCACTGATGACTGTTGGTTAAGACTGCTGTGGACAGTCCTCCATATCTTGGATTCGGTGATCAATATACTACCCCACAGATTATTATACCGCTCTCTCGTTGGTTGGCACATAATGTCCGAGGAGCCGTCCCCGCCCCACCGAATGAGCTCGGATGGCGGCACCGACCACCGTGACGTGAACGACGTCGTCGAAGCAGAATGGATCGAGGAGACGACGCCCTTTGAACGAGTGTACGAAGTCATCTCTCGTGTGTACGATCCGCTGTCTGCAGCACAGATCGCCGAGCGTGCCCGCGTCTCATCGACCACGGCGCGAAAGCACCTGCGAACGCTCGAGAGCGCTGGTGAGGTAACGACATCTCAGGATGGTCAGACGACGCACTACCGACGGTCGGAAACGGCTATCGTCACCGAACACGCCCAGTCGCTCCTCGCGGAACGGACGCCCGAAGAGATCGCGTCCGGCATCGCTGATATGAAGGCGCAAATACAAGCGTGGCGCGAGGAATACGGTGTTGATTCACCCGAGGAATTCGCCCGAGAGCTGGATATCGACGACGCTGACAGCGACCACGGTGCGCTCCTCACAGAATGGCAAACGACGCGGCGTAACCTCGCGCTCGCACAGGCAACACTCGCGATCGGCGAAGTGAGTCAAACTGGTCACCTCACTGGCACGGATACGGACGACGATGGTAACGGCGATACATCCGTCGTCGTATGAGTGACGACGGAGACCCCACTCCCCATAC
The DNA here is from genome assembly GCF_003721435.2 of Halorubrum sp. CBA1229. Lineage (NCBI taxonomy): Archaea > Methanobacteriati > Methanobacteriota > Halobacteria > Halobacteriales > Haloferacaceae > Halorubrum > Halorubrum sp. CBA1229. The sequence continues at coordinate 274,439 of NZ_CP054586.1, forward strand.
TCAGCCAGACGAGCAGTCTGAGGTGTTTGGTCCTATCGACGCCGGGGCACTACGGGAAATCCGAGACCTGTTTGTGGACCTCGAACCGCTGGTCCGGACCGCGTCGTTAGACGACCCGCTGAATCCACAGACACTTTCGGTTGAACTATCTGACGGCGTCGGAGCGGCGTCAACCGCGCGGATAGACGTCCGGTGGAGTCTCACCGGGAACTACGCCGCACACTACACAGATGCCCGAGACCGGAATTTTCGGTTCGACTGCCACCCGAAACCTGACGCGCCGCGCCGCCACTTCCATCCACCCCCTGATGCGCCGAGCCGTCCCGTTGACCCATCCTGTATTGCTGTGTCTGAGACCAGCCTTGTGACGCGCGCGATTCTCCAACGGTGGCGATACGCCTACACGAATGGAACATTCGAGGGACTCAACGACGCAGAAAACCCACCGTGATATCTTTCTCACCGTTCACGACAAGGAGGACGCCACGTTGATCGAGTCACTGGCTACCCATCACCGGATCGAGCGATTTCATCGAAAAGTCTGATTTTGAGCAGTACCGTTCTGCAACGGCCATTAGCGCTCGTGTACGCCGAATATCGGCGATGTTATGCAGTACGACCGCTTCGAAATCACCGGTCTGCCACGCGTTGACGGCTTCGCTACTTTCTTCAAATGGATCGACTGTGCTGTGGCCGGACGCCACGAGCTCGTCATACACTCCAGTGAGGCTGTTCTCGCTCGTATTGAACCGTGAGGCGAAGACCTCCATCACGTCGATGTACGGCAGCTCGGCGAACGGCCACTCGCGTTCGTGATGACTCAACCGCGTTCGAAGAAATGGCAGATCAAACCCGCCCTTCCAGGTTTCCCCGTTGTAGGCTACGAGTTTGACGTCTCGCTGTGCGATCGTGGTGTCGACGAACGTCTTGACGGCGTCCAACAGCGCGCCCTCATCATCATGAACAGAGAGCGTCACTGGTGTGGTGAGATGGTCGTTCACGTGCTGTTCGATATCTGTAGCACACGGACTGCCGTCTGTATTGAGGAACACTCGCGAGCCAATCTCGGCGTCGAAGCCGACAACGGTCAGCTGGTCAGTCGTCGAAAATCCCGTCGTCTCGATGTCGAATGCGATCGTGGCGAGTGTACTCATTCGGGTGGCTCGCTGGCTTCTTCATCGGGGAACTGCTCATCGGTGCTCTGTTCGTTGAGCCGGCGTTCGAGCGCTTCGAGGCGTTCCTCGTGGTCTTCCAATTTAGCCTCCTGTTCGAGATCGATGCTGAACAGTGCCGGCAGCAGCGGGTTCTGGTGGTTCAACAGCCCGCTCGCGTCGGCGTGCTCGCGGGCGTACTCGAACAGCTGGTCAAATCGTGGCTGGTCGCGACGCCGCAGTGCCCGCCGGAACTCCGCCCAGCGCTCTTCGATGGCCCGCAGTGCATCCCGGTAGGTTGGGTTCGTCCGCCCCATCGCTATTGACCTCCTGTATCGCTCGCCGTCCACGCATCGAGCAAGGGGTCGGCGGTGGCCGCCACCGTCTCACCGTCAGCGGTGACGCTCGTCCCGACGCCCTCCGGGGTCGGCGTCGACGGCGCCGGCGTCGTCGGTTCCACGCCGACCTGCGTGGCGCGTGCCGCGAGCAGCTGCCGCCAGTACGCGAACGTCGTCTGGTAGTACGCGCCGTCGTCGACGGGGTAGACGAGCGTCTCGACGTCCTCGCCGACGACCCGTGGCCCCATCCGGGTCTGCTCACATTCCAGATGGTGGTCGGCGACCGTCGCAATTGGTTCGGTGAATTCGTTTCGTTCGTTTCGCGTAACGAGCACCGGGATGTCGTACCCCTCGGCGTAGGTCCCTAACCGAGCAAGGGTGCGGGCCTGGAGGGTTTTTGCGTGGGTTTCGCCGAGGGTATCGTCGGCGCGGTACTGGGTGTCGACGGCCGGCGCGACGATGAGCGACGGGGTGTGTGAAGACGAGTCTTCGCTTTGACCCGATGACTGTCGACCGGATGTGCCGGTGACAGCGGTCGATTTCTGGATGACTTGGTTTACTGCCGTCGGGAGATCATCGACAGCGCCGTAGTGCTGGTACGCGGTAAATCCCCGTGCGACGTGGATCCGGTCGAGCAACCGCTGGCTCGGTGTGATCTGAGCCAGCGTCGTCGTCGTCGCGTGGCCGTTCGCATCAACCCAGAAGGTGGGGCCATCGTGTACCAGGAGATGGTCAAGTACGAGCGACTGGAGGATTGGGACGCCACGGCCGCCGTCTATGTCGAGCAGCGTGATGCCGTCGTCGAGTGACGGTAGGAGCATTTCTTCTGTGGTTGGGTCGGCTTGCTCTGCCAGGCCCAGATTGCGGTCTGCGCCCCGTGTCGGCTTGTCGGCCGCCATTCGGTTCGATGGTGGGTGGTCTCCCATACTCGATAACTAGTCACGCTCTCAATAAGCGACGGCGCGGTGCTTCCGGACTTCCAGAAAGGACTTTACAAAACGTCAATTCGGACTCTGTCACCGGATCTTGAGGAGTGGTCGACTGTTTCCAAGACTCTTTCCGAGGTGGCCGTCACCCTTGATCGTCGGATTAACCAACATTTCGGTATGTCCCGGCAGATTGTTGGTTGATTTAGCTATTCTTATTGTACCGACCCCGTCGATGATATCTGTAGATATGATATTCTAGAATATGATTATTCAGAATATTTTCATCAGGCACGACAGAAGCCACGGGAGCTCCGACTGGAACAGCTCGTCGAAGCTGCGGCCGACACGGTTCCTGGTCTCGAAGACATTTGTCCTGATTGTTGCCCGCGACCCAGGAAACGCATCATACCGGTCAGCCTCGACAGAGACACTCGTGTGACACCCGTGTCATATCGATGAGGTGCCGGTGGATGTCGTCGGCGAGCCGGTACATTGCCTCAGCCTGTTCCTTCGTTGCGATACCAAGTCTGTAATAGGTCTTCGTTCGGTTTCGGTTCCACAGCTCGGCAAGCTCCTCTCCGAACGCGTCGTCGTAGAGGCCGATCTCGGCACCACGTTGGTAGAGCCGGCGGTGGCTACTGATGACCTCCGCTGCGGACATGGCCCCATCGTGAATCAACCGGAACTGGATAGTGCGCTCGATGGCGACGAACGCCGACTCAATTACGACCGTGTAGTACCCTTGCTCGAGGAGATTCGATCCGACCTCCAGCAGCCGGCAGGCACGGCGAAGTTGGACCAACTCCGCATCGTCGACGTCCAATCCCTCCTCGATCGTTCCGGGACTGCCCTCGAAGGTTCGCTCGGCTTCCCCCAATTGGTCTCGGATATCGTCATTCATCGGCATACACCTCGGTTCGGAGTTCGGAGAGTTGGTCGGACCCGACCAACGTGATCCCGTCGTCGAACTGCGGGCGAAGTTGATCACCGATTCGTTGGACGCTGTCCGTCGATTCGACAAGCGGCTGGAACGTGTACCGATTCCCTTCGAACCGTTGGTCTTCGAGATCGCTAACAACCGTCTGGACAGTCCGGCGAGCTGCCGTTCGGTCTTCGTCGACGATCACCAATAGGTCGATGTCGCTGGCCCTATCTGCCTCGCCCCGAGCGACGCTTCCGAACAGGACGACCCCGACTAATCCATCCAACTCGTCCTGAAGTCGTTGTAGAAATGCCTGAACTGGTTGGTGGAACTCACTCTGTGGGATCGAGAGAATTGGATCTGGTTTTGTGAGCCGTTCACGGTTGATCTGGACCTGCTGAGTCCGCCCGTCTGGTGCGATCTCGATGACATCGAGCTCGGAAAGTAATGTGACCGCTTTTGAGATCGTTCCCTTATTTGCCCCGGTGAGGCTTGCGAGTTCGCTCATCGAGTACGTCGCATACGGCTGATCTATGAGAACGTTGAGAACGTCTTGCATTGCTTGGTATCGAAATACCCGATCCTCCGGAAACGGATAGCGTAGCTCTATTGAGATCGACTCTTTCCTATTAGGCATATGATTCCTATTAGGAAACAGTATGAAAACTCTGGTGGTGAACTGGCCAAATTACGAAACCGGCGACGCAGCCGCTGAGTCGACGAGCGAGTACTCCCGGTCCCGACTCGTCCCTTCTGCCTCAATCAGATTGTACTGGGCCATCTTCGAGAGATATGTTCGAACGGTGCGCTTCGTTCGGGGCTCATCAACTTCCGCAGTGTAGCGGCTGTGAATTTCACTTGGGGCGAGCGGACCGTGATCGCGAACGATATCGTACACGACCCGCTGGTGTGGCGTGAGCGAATCGAGGCTCTTCTGTTTAATCTGTGCCTTGGCGTCGTCAGCCGCATCGGCGAGAATCTCAGTCGTAATCCGATCGTGGTTCTCCCGCGCAGCCGTGCTGGCTGCGCTGCGAAGCATCCCGATAGCCAGACGGGCATCACCAGCGGCGGCATCAGCGATCTGATAAAGCTGCTCGTCGGTAATGACGCTGTTTTCAAGCCCCCATTTCGTTCGAGCGCTCAGAATGTCGTAGAGTTGCTCGTTGTGGTACTTGTCCATCCGGACGTGCTCGCTGGAGCGCAGCCGACTCACCAGCCGGTCGTCAACGCGGCTGAACAGCTCTTCTTCTTTGTTCGCGATACAGATCACCGCGAACTGCTCCATGCTGTGGAGGTCGTAGATGAGGCTCGGGTCTTCGAGTTGATCGACCTCGTCGAGGATGACGACGGTTCGAGGACCGTCGTACTGTTGGAGCCGATCAATGAGCTCGTCGTGGGGTGTCGACTGCCGATGAATGTCTATCGTCGCACCGATGTCGTCGAGGATCTGGTACAGTGTCCGGAAGCGGCTGTAGTTTCGCCAGCAGTTGACGTAGGTGGCCTCGACGTCGAGCACTTCCTCGCGGAGCCGTTCAGTGACGAACTTCGAGACACAGGTTTTACCGACACCGCTCGGGCCGGTGACGATGGCCGTGTCAGCTGGCTCGCCGTTCGTGATCGGCTCGAGAACGCTTGAGAGGTGGTTGACTTCGGCGTCGCGATGCTCGACTTCTCGAGGGACGAACCCAGCGCGGAGGACGCGAGCATCACGGATCATCGGTCGTGGGTAGTTATTCTCAGCGTGAGTGATATAAGTGTGACCGGGGAGATTCCGGAAACGCTCTGATCGCAGTGGTATCTTCACCTCGATTGCCCCGCCGTCTCTCGATTCTGATTGTGTAACCACACTGCTTCCGGAAACGTCCAGAAACCCAGTCTACGGTGTAGAGCTCGCTCTATACAGATCACAGTAGTTCGAGCCGGCTGGACCTCATGGAGAGCACTGTCTGACGTGCTCATCGAGATCGCTAGGTCGTAGATACAGACAGACAGCTTTAGCTCTGGTTGCCTGCGTCAAATACGGCGGCAAAGTCCTCGAGAAGCTCCTGAGGTGATTGCTCATCACCCTGAGACGGAAGTGGTGCTTCCCAGCAGTCGATCTGGAGTGTGTGTGCATTCGATACCGGCTCCGGGTCGGTTACTATATTAAAGATACCGGTATGATAGATAGCAAGTAGTCGCTGATCATGAACACCGACATAATCGATACCAGCCCGATCTAGGACTGCCGGAATGTCAGTGGGCTCAGATAGCGAGACAGAGGCGCTTGGAGACGCCGAGTCGCTCATATCTTAGTTTGGTCCATCGCACGGATAAAGACCCGTCTCAGGAAAGGCCGCACTCTCGACGATTAACCAACAGTAGCGGGATTTTGTTGGTTAAATCTTGATGACATCTAACTCGATCAGTTGCTGAAACAGACGACCGAACGCTGACTCAGTAGAGGACATATCTCCCGATTACCGGCGACTTAGTGTAATTATACGGGCTTTCCGCGTTTCTACATAAGAGCGAATCATCTGCGCCGGTAGTTCCGGTGACGATGGCGGTGTTGGCGGGTTTCCCGTTCATGGTAGAATCGAGGACGTTGGAGGGGTGGTTGATTTCAGCGTCGCGATGCTCGAGGTATCAGAGATCATCTGTCGCACACCCCTCGTTGCCGCTGTAAACATCTCCCGGGAAATGGTATGGTGGCTCGAAAGAGATGGACCCCTCGTTGCCGCTGTAAAACCACCGTAGAGCGGTGTATTTATGGAAAATATCCACCTGCCCGCTCACACGTTCTACTATCAACACCACATCGACCAGTAATTTTATACCAAAGCGTGTTGTTTGCTACCGTACCACGCTTTTGGCATACTGAGAGGCCATGTTGTTTTGGCGTCGAAGACCTGAACCGTATGTTTCACCGTCATGGTGTTTTCCCCCAACTCACGTAGCTGACCGGCTCTCGCTCGACTTTCTCCGAATCACCCGCAATTTCATCTGGAGGTCACACATCATTCGTGTTTACAGCGGCAACGAGGGGTGTGAGACCACCTCGATACTACTCTTAGAGCGGCAATACGCAGCCCGTTATAAGACTAGAATTCTCAAAAAGAGTTTTGAAAAGAATTTATAATGTGAAACAAACGGGATATCTACTGTGAGCGGACAACGGGAGATAATATAGGTAGCTCTCACACCCCATATTCGATATGAAATCGGAGATTGACGTAGTAGTAAGATGACTCTCACACACCGTCTTCGATATGAATTTGGTTCTTCCACAGAGAAAATTGCTCTAAACCTAATTTGTACGGTCTAATACAGCAGTATTCGTGTTTTGTTCGAGCATTTCATCTCGAAGAACCTGCTGCCACTCCTCACGATGAAATCTCGTTGACGGGCTCGGACACAGTGTTTTTGTATTTCATTTCGATGACGGGGTGTGTGGACGGGGACAATTTCCGGACTAAATGACTTCATATCGACTGAGGGGTGCTCACTTCGAAGAAGATCTACCGCGGCCAGGACTCTGAGATGAGATTTCATGATATGAAAGAAGCAGGAAATTCATTTCGACGGAGGGGTGTTCATATCGACATAGCTCCCTTCATTTCGACTCAGCCCCCTTCATTTCGACAAAGGTTATTAGCGGTTAGATCACAATGACCACTATGGAAGGCGACGAAACCGACTCGGGGCAGCCAGATACCGAGTCTGGTGGGTCACAAGAGTCCGGATCATCTGTCGTGGATAGCATCCTCGATGGCGACGTACAGACTGTTTGTCAACAACCCCACCCTACTTCGCTCACCCTGACGGGTTCGCTCGTTGAGGGAGGGGCTTGTCCGTGAGCTCGGCCTCGAACCCGTCCGGGTGGGCGGTGAATCCGCCACTCGGCGTCACCGTTCCAGACTTGAGGGCGAGTTGACTGTCGCCCGTCCGCCGAGACGACTGTTGGCCTCGATGGACGTACCGCATCCCGATGTTCTTCGCCGCATTGTAATCCGCGTTCGCTTCCGACTCACACTTCACGCACCGGAAATCCGTGCGAGTTCGGCGATTCTCCTCAGCTGTGAATCCACACTCGGCACACCGCTGTGACGTGTACGCCGAACCCACTTGCTTCACAGAGATGCCGACTGCTTCGGCTTTGTACTCCACTTGCTCGTACAGCGTTCGGAACGCCCACTTGTGCCCCCACGACGCACCCGTTCGGTCGCGGATGTCAGTCAAGTCCTCGAACGCAATTACGTCGCACTTGTATCGAAGTGCTTCATCCACAATCGCGTTCGACACTTGGTGAACCACGTCACGAACGTATCGTAGTTCGCGTCCACTTGATTGTTCGAGCGTTCTGTGGGCGCTTCGCGTGCCTGTCTGTTGGAGTCCTGCACGGACTTTCTCGAACTCGCGGAGGTTATGAGAGAATTCGCGCCCGTTGACGAATCGTGCTGTGCTGGTGACGGCGAGGTTTTCAATACCGAGGTCGACCCCGAGAACCGTTCCGTCCTCGGCGGTGTCTCGCTCGGTGTCGGTCTTGGGTCGGCGGAAGCTAATGTGCAAAAAGTAGTCACCGTCACGAGCAGTGAGCGTGCTTTCCGTGACGCTCCAGTGGTCGGAGTCGAGATACTGCCGTTGGTAGCCATCCTCGGCTTCAGGGAGCGCAAGGTCACATCGGACGCGACTCTCCGTCGTGGAGAGTGACACTGTATCGTCATCGAACAGCGTCATCGTTCGAGTGTCGTAAGTTATCGTGGGTGCGGTGAACGTCGGCTTACTGACCTGTTTGCCGTTCGAGCGGCGTTCGAGACAGCCAGTGATGGCTTGAGCTGCTTGGTGTGTGGCGAGAATCGCGTGCTGACTCCCGAGGTCGGTGTGTTCGCGCACGTCGTCGTAAGCGAGGGGCTGTACGTCGCTTTTCGCGTTACAGTTGCCCCACGCCATGTCCGTGGTGAGTTGGCACCCGCGCTTCCACTCGGAGATCGTCTCTTCGAGGAGGTCGCGTTGCTCGTCCGTAACCTCAAGACGAGTGATTGCCGTCCGACGCACGTAGTCGTCTGCCACATATATAATGTATATAGAAGGATACATATAAGTAGTGTTTATGACTGATACGAACGCGCTCCTCCTCTCCCTACTCACTCCCTTCGGTCGCTCCTTGAGGAAGGGGACTCCGCGCTACCGCTTCAGTTGAAAACAAGGACCTCGTTGACTCGAGTACGATTGTCGATCAGGATCGGATCTACGGCCGGGACGAGCAACTCGCTGCCGAAGCTCGGGCGTTTCGGGATACTCTCGATGGTGAGCGACCGCCGGATCTGCTTTTGTACGGTCCCAGTGGAACAGGCAAGACCTTGACGGTGAAAGCCGTCGCGAACAAAGTCAAAGAACGAGCTCAGGAGAGCGGTATTGAGTTCGACTTTGTGGCAGTCAATTTCAAAACGATGGAGTCCCACACGCTCGACCGCGCCGTGTGGAAGCTAGGCCACCAGACGGCACGGAAAGCGGGCGTGGTTTGGGATGTCCCTCGGTCGGGTGTCTCGACCGATATGAAATACACCCGGCTCTACGAGATCGTCGACGATCACTTCGACTCACTCGTGTTCATCCTCGACGAGATCGACGCGCTGACCGGCAGTACGGGCGCAGACGAGCCGGCCTACTCTCGACTGCTCTATAGTTTGAGCCGAGTCATGTCGGAACAGCATGTTGATACACAGCTGTCAACGGTGGTTGTCACTAACTACCCGAAGTTCCGCGAGAACCTGGACAGCCGGACTGACAGCTCTTACAACCCGAACGGGATTCACTTCTCCGATTACGACGCCAACGAGCTCATCGAAATTCTCGAACGACGTCGAGATGCGTTTAAAGACGACGCCCTCGAAGACGGAGTAATCGAGATCGTGGCTGCGTACGGTGCTCAAAACGAAGGTGACGCGCGTCGCGCGATCGATCTGCTCCGTGATGCTGGAGAGATCGCGAACCGGGCGGGCGACCCGGTGGTGACGCAGGACCACGTCAGATCGGCAAACGACTCTGTGGTGAAGAATCGGGTCCTCGAGATCGTTGGCGGGATGTCTGTCCAAAAGAAACTATCTCTGTACGCTGCCGCACTTGTCGCGAAAGAGAATGAAGGAGCGGCTCCGAGCCCCGTGGTGTACGACATCTACAAAATTCTCTGTGAGGGAAGCGACATGGAAATATACACACAAGAAACAGTCAACAGCCACATCAACAAGGCCGGAACGTACGGTGTTCTGGAAAGCGAACGGGTCAGTGGTGGATTCAAATCGGGTGTCCACTTGGTTTTCAAGTTCACCGAGCCCGTTGGGGCTGTTCTAGATACATTGAGCGAAGACGAGCGACTCCAAGAGATTCCTTCGAAAGAACTTGGGGAGGTCGTGAAGAGACGGTTGCGGGATTAGTAGTCCGGTCCGCACAGCCAGTTCGTGCTTTTTATCAACCGGCTGTTTCAGATGTCGTGCGATATAGTTCGAGGTCCTCGTTATTGAGATATCGACTCAGTTGATTATCTAGTTCTCACCCATCCAGATGAAGACCACATCGAAGATCTCCCCGAATTTTTGTCTTACTACTCACCCGAAGTGATTGCTCGTCGTGACGTGGCAGATGAGTACATGAATAGGAGTCCCATCGGGTACATCGATACAAACAGACCTGCCGGGAACAGCGAGTGAAACGGACTCACGAGCTCAGCGAACATCGGCAGCGAGAGTGCAAAGACAGTCACGGCCGCGAGAGCTCCGGTGATCGCCTCTAACAGCCGCCAAACGGCACCGTCATCGGAACCGACATTACGCTTTGAGGCATGCTGCGTCTCAGTTTTATTGGTGTGCTCATACATACCACTTGTTGAATATAATAATCAATCATTATAAATATATCGGCCAACGATCCGTCGTGTTACGTTAAGCAGGAGGCGGGACGAAAAAGCATCTGCTACTACAGCAGAATAACCATTTACGCATACAGTTATATTTCTTGATTAATTGGGAGTAAATCGGATCCGTGCGGCTGTTCATAACTGGTTACAGAAAACGGATTTACAGGTCGTTAGCGGTGGGATCTCGGAACGCGTTGCGGTCGATCAGAAACCCGAACCAACGGTGGGCCGTACTCGCTGTACGCTGCTGTCGATCCAGAAACCAAAACGGCCATCCATTAACGGCTGTTTTCAACGTATATAATCGATCATACGAGCGTTTCTTTCTAGATTAGCAGAGAACCACGGACGACGCGCTGTTTCTCGTCGATGGTGCCGACGATCTGATCGGTGGACTCCGCTAGGAGAACTACAGCTACCGCGTTGAACAACCGGATTCAGAAATGCTGCCAAACATATAACCAGAAAAATAGAATAGCAAAAGTATTTGTTTGCAAACTAATTATTCCGTCGACTCACCGACCACGGAAACGTGGTTATAAGCCCGCTCCGTCTGGTAATGTCGTAGCCAAGCTGACAAGACGTGAACAGGTTCGTCACGAAACTACGCGGCTACTTGCGACTCCGCTCAGAAGATGTGATGGTTGAGAAGGGTCTCAGAGCGCGAGCGGGTAGCGACGCGCGTCAGGCCGTTCTCGGTGCGACTACCGTTTGGAATCTCCACTTATCGGGTTCGAACTTCTATCAATTATCGGCTCTGTGCTGCAATCGACTTGCTGGGCGTTTCTTCAGTTACGAAGTCGAAGCCGCGCTCCTCCATCTCCTCGAGGTACCGTTCCGCGTCGAGACCACTGGTCTCGGTAATGAAGATGCCGTCCTCATCGATGGCACCGTCAGCCATGAGTTGGAGCGTGACGGACAGCGGGACGCCGACGTAGCAGCCGTACTCGCGCATCACGGTGATCTCGTCGACGTCGAAGAACGGAGACGGTTGCTCTAAGTGGAAGACGGCACGGTCGTCCTGGCCGTCTACGGTTCCGGTTACCTCCGCCGAAAGGATGGTCTGAGGCGTCCACTCCGTCTCGGGTGACAGGTCTTCGGGCGGCTTCCACTGCGTTTCGAGCTCCAGTCCCTGGTTCTTCACCTGCTGTTGCATGACCTCGATGGGGTCGACCTCCGCTCCGTCGACCTCGAGGCTGTCCGTCTCGAACGCGTTCGACGCGTGGAGGGTCCGCTCGTAGCGTTTCCATTCCTCGTGCCACGCACCGCGCGTAATGATACTGTCGACGTTCTTCGCTTGAGCGACCGGGGCCTTCGGGAAGGTGACCGGTTCGGGGTGGGAGATGACGTACGTATCCTCTTCGCCGATCGGGTCCGGGAACTCGAACGTCCGCTGTTCGCTGAACGCCGGGAGATCGTTGATAACCTCGCCGTCTTCCCACTTCGCTCGCTCGTCGACGTCGGGGTCGTGTTCGTAGGTGACCGTGTCCGTGAGTCCCGGCGTCGTCTGGGTGAGGAGGCGCCACATCCCCCAGTAGAAGTTGACGTCCTCGACGTCGTCGAACCGTTCACAGGCAGCCATTCCGAGCGCGATAGTGCTTACGAGGCCTCCGTTAGCGAACCAGAGGGAGTTCCCCGCCTCGGCGAACTCTTCGGACCGGTCGAGTACCTCCTCGAAGTCGAACGCGTTCAGATCGACGCCCGTGAGGTTGCCCACCTCTTGCATCGCATCGAGGACGTTCTCCTCGAACGGGTACGGCAAGCCGTTGACGACGTAGTCGGCGCCCTCGAGAACACGCACGATATCGTCCGTGTCGGTCGCGTCGACCGATTCGAACCGAAATCGATCGTCGTCGATGACCTCGAGGAGGCGACGCGCGTTTTCTTCGTCAGCGTCGGCCACGACGATTTCGTCGAAGTCGCTCGTCTGATGGAGGTCGTAGACGCAGCCCGCTGCCATCGCTCCTGAACCGCCTAGTACGACAGTTTTGCTACTCATATAGCAGTTTAGCATTTTGGCCGAACCGGCTTAAAACTAGGGGAAAATGCGGAATAATTCGGTCGTTACCCGCCGCGTTTCTGTGCAGCGGTTGCTCGCGACTGTCTTCCTCCCGGAATCTCTTTGTGGATCGAATCGAACATCGGAGTATGGTTATTGTGGCAGCCATTGACGATTCGGAGCGAGCAGCACCCGTTCTCCAAGAAGCACAGACGATAGCGACCAATTTCGACGAAGCGGTACACGCGGTTCACGTCCTCCAACGGTCCGAACTCGTCAAAGTCCTCGAGAAAGACATCGAAGGACAGGATCTGACCGATAATTATGAGGTACAACAAATCGGTGAGAACATCGTGTCCCGGGCGACGGGCGAGTCGACGCTGCCAGAACCCACTGTCTCGGTCCGCGTCGGCGACCCAGCAGCCGAGATCTCGGCGTACGCTGAGGAGCAGGATGCGCGCTACGTCGTTATCGGTGGACGGCAGCGGTCACCGACCGGGAAGGCGCTGTTCGGAAGCGTCACACAGGACGTGATGTTCGAATCGCCTACGCCGGTCGTTAACGTCGCTCTCGACTGATCCGTAACGTCGCTCTCGGCTCATTCTTACGGAACGGCTGGTGGTCCATGCACGATCGCCGGTGAGGTGGTCGTACTGAGGAAAGATACTGCCGACTTGTAGTCTCGAGAACGGACCGGGAGAAATCGTCGGGTGAACCGAACTTCAGTCGTCGGAACCACCCGCCCAGGCGGGACGGCGATCCGAGAGATAATCGACGACCGTCTGCTGATCCTCGCTCTCGCGGTCGGCTTTCTTGTGGCGTTCGGTCAACAAGACGGGACGAGTCCGCTCGAGTTCGATGGTGAGTCCGATGAAACACAGCCCGATGACGAACGCGATCGGGAACCCGAGCAGGACGACGAAGTTCTGGAGCGCCTCGAGTCCGCCGGTGATGAGCAGCAGCGAGGAGAGCAAGCCCACGAGTCCGCCCCAGAGGACGCGATTGATCGTCGACGGATGCTCGCTCCCGTCCGTGGTGAACATCGCGAGACTCAGCGTCGTCGAGTCGACGGTCGTGATGAGGAACGTGAGGACGAGAAGCAAGTAGGCGGCGGCGAAGATGCCGCCGAAGGGCATGAGCGTCTCGAACAGCGGGAACGCGGCGACTTCGCGTCCTTGCTCGAACACGATGGAGAGCAGATCGACGGTGCCCCTCGTTTGGACCCACAGCGACGACCCGCCCATGACGATGAACCAGGGGAACGAGGCTGCGGTGGTTCCGATGAGTCCCGCAAAGACGACTTGCCGGATCGTTCGACCGCGACAGATCCGCGTGATGAAGATACCAATCATCGGCGCGAACGAGAACCACCAGGCCCAGTAGAAGACGGTCCAGCTACCGACCCACTCGGCGCCGTTCGCCGAGTTCGAATAGAGACTCATGTCGACGAAGCTGTTGATGTACCCGCCGAGCGCCTCCGTTCCGGTGTTGAGCAGGAACGATGTCGGACCGAACACGAACGCGACCGCGAGGAGGAACAGGAATAGATACATGTTGAACGTCGAGACGCGACGGATGCCGCGTTTGACACCCAGAGCTGCGGAAATGGTGAACCCGACGGTCAGGCCGACGGTCACCAGTATTGTTCCGAGATTTCCGACCTCGACGCCGTAGTTGTAGGAGATCCCGCCGAGGAACTGAGTGACGACGAACCCGAGCGAGACGGCGACGCCGCCAACTGAGACGATGACCATCAAGAGGTCGAGCGGCTTCACCCATTTCTTGTCGAGATTCTCGACGCCGATGAAGGGGGCGAACACGGTTGACGGTTTGATCGGAGCGCCCTTACGGTGGACGTAGTAGGCAATCGTCACACCGACGATCAGGTACGCTGACCACGGGGAGATACCCCAGTGGAGCATCGTATACTGGATCGCGTCGGGGACAGCAGCGGCGCTCTCGGCTTCGGCACCGAAATACGGCGGCCCCGAAGAGTAGTGGAACAGCGCTTCGGCCGGGCCGTAGAAGACCAGCCCGGTCGAGAGGCCCGCGGAGAACAGCATCGCGAGGAACGAGGTGTACGAGAATTCCGGTTCCTCGTCGGGTCCGCCGAGCTTGATTTTCCCCCACGGTCCGACCAGCAGCCACAGGCAGAACGCGACGGCGAGGAACATCGCCCAGAGGAACACCCATCCGAGTTCGCTCCAGAGGAACGTATTCGCGTTCGTGAGGAACTCCCCCGCTGCACCCGGACGGGCGGCGATGTAGCCGATCGCGATGATGGTCGCGATCGCTCCGCCGAGAAAGACGAACGGGTCAATCTCGTCGCGGAGGGCAGCGATGGCGCTCTCCGAATCTGCGCTCATAGGTAGACCACAACCGTTCCCTGTTCGACTTCCACGTCGTACGTCTCGACCGGCGGTTCGTCCCCCTCCAAGTCGGCACCACACCCTTCACAGCCGCCGTCGGCGACGGTGTCCTCACATTCGGACGGTTCGACCCGCGTCTCGAACGTTTTGGCTTTCACCTTGTGCGGGTTGAAAACCGACTCGCCCGTCGTGACGTCGAACTCCCACCCGTGCCACGGGCAGCGAACGACCTGTCCCGGCCGAACCCACTCGTACTCGCCGGGGCTGTCCGATTCCGTGGTGCCGCCGAGTTTCCCCTCACAGAGCGGTGCGCGCTGGTGCGGGCAGTCGTTTTTCATCGCGTGGTACTCCCCGTCGACGTTGAAAACGCCGACCGAGAATCCGTCGAGGTCGACGATGAGCCGCTCGCCGGCGTCGAATTCGGCAGCCGGACAGATCTCGAATCGTTTTTTCGTCATTGGAATCACTTCAGTTTGCTTCCGTCCGTCGGGAGATCCCACAACTCGGCCGCGTTCTCGTGTTTGATCGCTTGCTCCATGTCGTCGTCCATTGGCGGCAGCCCCCACGTAGGATCGTCACCGTCCCAGTGTGGATAGTCCGACGCGTAGATGAGCATCTCGTCCGCGTGCATCATCTCGAGGATGTAGTCGTGGAACTCCGGCTGCTCGGGCTCCTCGACGGGCTGGCTGGCGAACCAGACGTTGTTTCGGATGTAGTGGCTCGGCTTCTCCTCCAACCACGGGACCTGCGAGCGGAGCCCCTTCCAGTTCTTATCAAGCCGCCACATGAAGTGGGGGACCCACCCGTAACCGCCCTCGATGAACGCCCACCGCAGGTCGGGATACTCGACGAGGACGCCCTCGGTGACGATCGAGGCGAGCTGTCCCATGTAGTACGAGCCGAGGAGCGTGTGCCACTCGATGTAATTGTTCGGATGGCCGGCACCGGTCGGCGGGTTGCTCGTTCCGTGCCCTTCCGAGAACGGGTGGACCGCCATGGCGAGGTTCTGTTCTTCGGCGGCCTCGTACATCGGCCAGTACTGGGGCCGACCGTACGGCACTTCGGCTCCGCCGGGCAGCATCACCTGACGGATCTGTGGGTGGTCGCCGTATTCGCGGATGAGCTCCGCGGCTTTCTCTGGCGCCTTCGGTGCGACGTACATCGATCCGATAAACCGGTCGTCGACCGGAAGAACGTCGTTCACCAACCACTCGTTGTGCGCCCGAGCGAGCTCGTGCGCGTAATCGCGGTGAGGCAGTGCCGCGAGGTTGAACCACGAGTTCCCGGTCAACATCGCGTAGTCGATGTCGTGCTTATCTAGGTGATCGTCGCAGATCTTTTGAAGATCGGTTCCCGGTTTGTTCCCGTCCTCCGTCTTCTCGTCTTGCCGGAGGAACTCCCCGGGGTTTCGGTACAGCAGCTCTGGGAGCACTAGCCCATCGTCTCTGTAGCGGTCCGGAAGGTATTGGGCGATCGCTTCGTCGTCCGCCCACCGCTGGTGGACATCCGCGTCGACTAGCGTTAGTTCCGACTCCGATCGACGGTCTTGTCTCGTCCCCTGGGTATCTTGTGCCATGCTCTACACAGACATACACTGACTCCCCCTAATAACTCTTTCCTCATCTTGAATAGCGAAAGTAGCCATAGAGCGCTTCTAGAGTGGCTATTCGCCAGAAGAGCGGAACCTTCATGATTTAAAAAACGGGCGCTAAATTCGGTATTATCGAATGAACCAGCACGAACATGATCAATAGTTATGGATATATCTTCGCTTCCTCGATTTGGGCCGCTTGCTCCGATCACTATATTCGACAATTCCGAATGTATATGTGCGATGGCCCTGATAGCAAGGGTATGGATGACGAAGCTAACCGTCCGATCAAGGCGTTACTGACGATGGACGATATCGTGGCGGCACTCCAGAAAGACGGTGAGCGTGGTGTGACCTCGATCGCAGAGACGATCGACAGACCGGCGAGCATTGTTCACGACTACCTGAGCACGCTTCAGCAATTGGGGTACGTGGTACAGAACGAGGACAACGGTGCGTACGAACTCAGCTTCCGGTATTTGGAACTCGGGGGATCCGTTCGCGACGACGTCACGCTTTACAACGTAGCGAAGCCGGAAGTGAATGCCCTCGCCGAAAAAACCAGCAGCGAATTCGTCACGCTGTCCGTCGAACAGAACGGAATGTGCGTCGCGCTCGATGTCGTTCAGAACGATCTCAGCATCTCGTACGACTTTACCGACGGGACGCACTTTCACATGCACGCCTCTGCCGTCGGCAAAGCGTTCCTCGCACAGTACTCCGACAACCGCGTAACCGAGATACTCGACCGACACGGAATGCCCGCACACACGGAAAACACGGTCACGGAGCGTGACGAACTCGAAGAACGGTTCGAACGGATCCGCGAGAGCGGCATCTCCTTCGACCACGAAGAATACAGGATGGGGATGGCGTCGGTCTCGACGGTGATCAAGGATTCAACCGGTGGCGTTCTCGGCGGCCTCAGTATCACCGGCCCTGCGCACCGCTTGCGAGAACCCGATGTCGAAGAGGAGTTTCGAAAGGAGCTCCTCTCGGCCAGAAATATAATCGAACTAAACTACAGTTCGAGTGATGCGACCAGCTAAATCGAGTCGCCCCCGCGGAAATACTCTCGGAGATCGACCCGCTGATCGGTCGTTCTGTCATCTCAAACGACCTTCAGAGCCACTGATAGGGCGATTCAGGTTCTCTTCGGTCGAATCAGTATCGAGTCGGGTGTTCGTCACCGAACCTGATTCGATTGAGCGGCACAGTAATAGATAGTGTGCTGGTTACATCCTTCAGTGTTCTGTCTACCAGAACAAAGAATTGTCGGTCGCTCTGGGCACCGTCGGTATTACAGTCGTACTACTGTAATCCCTTTCCCAAATTCCGCACGGCAAATCGCTTGGTCAGGAGAGAATACGCACGAAAGGAACGCTCAGAGAAACGTTCCTGTCCCACAGAACGGAACGGTCAGATAGTACTGCCCTCCACACGAACGCATGAGCAATCGTCACGGAACTCGAATTAAACCGGAGAAGGGAGTACTGACAGCACTACGGTAGCAGAAACAAAAATAATGCAAGCGTTCTGTCGTACAAAACAGTTTTGAGCTAATTACAAGTGCACCCGGTGAGTACGCTTCGTCCATGGACCGCACAAATGCCCCTGTCGAATCGATTACCACCCTCTTATCAGTGGTAGAATACCTAGAGCAGGCGGATAAGGCCGGTGTGACCGAAATTTCCGATTCGGTCGGTGTTTCGAAAAGCACCGTGCACAACCATCTGACAACGCTTCGCGAACGCGGGTATGTCGTAAATGAGGACGGTCGATATCGACTCGGGCTCCGTTTCCTTCGCATCGGCGAGACGACACGGATGCAGACGGACCTGTTCGAGATAGCGCGACCGCAAATCGAATCCCTCGTCGAAGGGCTGGACGTAGTTGGTAATCTGAGTGCCGAAGAGCATGGTGAAGGAGTCTACCTGTACCGATCTCGCGGAAGCGACGACGTTCGCTTTTCGACGCGGGCCGGCGAGAGACATGACTTACACTGTACGGCTACCGGTAAATCGATTCTCGCTCACGCTTCGTCAGATCGGCTCGAGACATTACTCGAATCGATGGACCTAGTCGGCTACACTGAGAACACTATCACCGAACGCGAAAAGCTACTGGACGAACTCAAACGGGTTCGTGATCGCGGCGTCGCGTTCGACGAAGAGGAGTATGGTCCCGGGCTCCGATGCGTCGGAGTACCGGTGTTCGGTTCCGACGACGCAGTAATCGGCGCGATTAGTCTCTCGGGGCCCGCAGCCGACATGAAAGGAGAATGGTATCGTGAAACCCTTCGGGACCGATTACTCGTGACGAAGAACCGAATCGAAGTGAATCTTCGAGATTACTAACACTCATAGTACCGTTTTTAATGAGGATACCTACAAAATATATATATGTAGGATCGATCAAAAGACGTCTGATGGCACCATTCCATTACGAGTGTACGAACTGCGGCACAGAGATGGATTACAGGACAACAAAGCATAATGGCTGTCCGAGTTGCGGATTCATACCGCTCCATAGCGCAGACTGAAGCGACTGAGAGGTGGCGACGAGCCGCGGCAGGAGGCCGTTGTGAATCGTCGTGGGATATGCAGCCAGGTCGTCGCAGTTAGCGAGACACAGCAAGACATTTTTACAGCCTCCCAGCTTCGCGCACGGCGACCCCGAGCGTGTACTTGAGCGGTAAAACGGCGGTCACAGACAGCTTCGGGACGGTACCGTCGGCTCAGTACTTTTCACCGAGATTGCGACCGGAGAGTTGGCAGCCCGGCTAGGTGTACTGACTGTCCTGGAGCGGACGGTGATCGACGGACACACTCGCGTCACTGTATCGGCGGTGCCGACCGTTTTAATGCCCGAAAGCGGCAGTCTAGCGATTCGCCGGAGCCAGAAGGGGCGAATACCCGTGACACCGCAACTAATCTATACCAGCAGAGAGGGTAATTGAATGGAATGGCGACAGCTCACGAGAACTATATCGACGGGGAGTGGATTGAATCGGAAAGCGGCGACACGTTCGAGGTCCACAACCCCGCAGCTCCCGATGAGACGATAGCGAGCTACCAGCAGTCCAGCGCGGCGGACGCCGTCGAGGCGGTCGACGCGGCGGTCGACGCGCAGGACGAGTGGGCGGCTACGCCCGGCCCGGAGCGCGGTCGCATCCTCCGGCAGGCGGGGATGATCCTCGCTGATCGGAAAGACGAGCTCACCACGATGCTCGTCGAAGAGGAGGGGAAGGCCCGTCCCGAGGCGGCCGGCGAGGTACAGCGCGCGATCGACATCTTCCACTACTTCGCCGGGAAGGCGTCGGACCTCGGCGGGACGATGAAGGCCTCCAGCAGCCGTGACACGACCCTCTACACGCGCAAGGAGCCGGTCGGCGTCGCGGCGCTGATCACGCCGTGGAACTACCCTATCGCGATTCCGGCCTGGAAGCTTGCCCCTGCGCTCGCAGCGGGGAATTCCGTCGTCATCAACCCCGCGAGCGCCGCCCCGGGGGTCGTCCTCGCGGTCACAGAGGCGCTGGACAAGGCCGGGCTCCCCGCCGGCGTGCTCAACGTCGTGACCGGCCCCGGAAGCGAAGTCGGCAACGAGTTCATCACCAGCGAGGGCACCGACGCCGTCTCCTTCACCGGCAGCGGACAGGTCGGTGAGCTGGTTTACGATCAGGCCACGGACGCCGGCAAGCGGGTCCAGACCGAGATGGGCGGGAAGAACCCCACGCTGGTCACCGACTCAGCCGACCCTGCGGAGGCCGCCGAGATCGTCGCGACCGGCGGCTTCGGGACGACCGGCCAGTCGTGTACTGCGTGTTCCCGCGCGGTCGTTCACGAGGACGTGTACGACGAGTTCGTCGACGAACTCGTCGACGCGGCCGAGGCCATCGACATCGGTCCGGGGGTCGACCACGAGATGGGGCCGCAGGTCAGCGCCGACGAACTGGAGTCGACGCTGGAGTATATTGACATCGCTCGCGATGAGGGGGCGACGGTTGCCGCGGGGGGCGGCCAGCCGACCGGTGAGGCGGTTGAGACCGGCCACTTCGTCGAACCGACCGTCCTGACCGATGTTGAAAACGACGACACGATCGCGTGCGAGGAGGTCTTCGGCCCGGTCGTCGCCGTCATCAAGGTCAGCGACTTCGACGAGGGGGTCCACGTCGCCAACGACGTCGAGTACGGACTCTCGGCCAGCGTCGTCACCGACGACCACACCGAGGCCAAGCAGTTCATCGACAAGGCCGAGGCCGGTGTCGTGAAGGTCAACGAGAAGACGACCGGATTGGAGCTTCACGTTCCATTTGGCGGGTTCAAGCGGTCCTCCTCGGAAACGTGGCGCGAGCAAGGCGACGAGGGCTTGGAGTTCTACACGATCGAGAAAACCGTCTACGACAACCACTAACGGCAGTTGCATGGCGGTTCACATGAGGTCAAAGTGAGGCTCGGCGTTTTCTAATAGCGGAGGCCGCTCATCAGACCGGTTGTGTTACGTTTAGCATCGGTTCCAGCAGACGGTGACAGCTCGGGGCCATGATTCTTCTGTCGTCGGCTCCGCATTTTGAATGTATATAGGAACAAATAAGTATATTTTTCTACCTCTAAAAATATGTGTCTCACCGCATTCCGATTACTATGGTGAGCGAGTTAAAATCTGAGTGAGATCCGCACGAGTGTAGCTGCGGGATCTTGACCATCAGCAACGAAGACGCGTTCATCGTTAACGTGTTGATAATCACCAAACTTCGAGAGAAACAACAGCGGGAGTCGTTGATTTTGGGTCAAAAATACGTCAACGTGGAGGATTTATTTGTACGGGGGTCGACAGTAGTGTACAGCCAGCATCTGTTGGTGCCGATCTGAATCGCAGTCTTATCGACCGGAACGTGACTCGACTCGCACCGTCAGTTAGCTGTCGATCGGCTTCTGAACTAAGTTGTGAATTGCTGTCCTGGGTCGTCTGACACCCAATATATCAAGATAGTATTTTATATTAAAAATCGATAGTTCAACGAGGTACAGTTGAATACCGGGTTCAATAATCTCGTGGGGTCTCAGCTCTACGAACTCCAAACCGATCTACTCAGTACCGTCGGTGAGACGGGCGCAGTCGCCGATCGCTTTGGAGCAAGAAGATCGGAGCAGCCGGTGCTCAGCCGCCCTGTATTCCTAAGACATCTCTCAACTGCGCCGAGAAGGTAGTGCTATACACAAAACCGCAGTAACCCCACTTGGTTAATGTAGCGGCGTGTACTCGAAAATACGAGTGAGAGCGGACCCGCGACCGTGGCGATCTACGCCAAGGTCTCGACGTCGGACCGGGACGTGTCCCGGTAGCTCGAGGAGGTAGGAGGAGTGAACACCTAGAGCGTCTCGGTGTCAGAGACGTTGAGGTGTATTCGGGGGGCAGTCAGCAAGACGTGGATCAAACAAGATTAAGAGTATATCGCGACATGCTCACGGAAGCGTAGGTGATCTAGAATGAGTTCCCAGAAACGGGTAGGCGTTGTGCTTGCAGGCGGATACTCTACCAGGTTCGGCGAGCAAGAAAAGGCGCTAGCAGAACTAAATAAACGTCCCCTTATAGAGAATCAAGGAGAATACCTGCGCCTTTAGGCGCAGGATGAATCCGACAACACCTGCACAACCCACCGTCGATAGCAAGGCCGGATATTCTACGC
Source organism: Halorubrum sp. CBA1229 (assembly GCF_003721435.2). Taxonomy (NCBI): domain Archaea; kingdom Methanobacteriati; phylum Methanobacteriota; class Halobacteria; order Halobacteriales; family Haloferacaceae; genus Halorubrum; species Halorubrum sp. CBA1229. The sequence continues at coordinate 296,322 of NZ_CP054586.1, forward strand.
CAGCCGACACTATTAATAAAACAGCATCCATAACCAGTTATGAAGCCAGAAATGAGTCGAACCATCCGAACCTTCGAGGCTACTATCACGAATCAGCAACAGGTTCGTGACGACCTTGACCAACTCGGATGGGCCGCCTCAAAACTCTGGAACGTCGGTCGCTACTACGCACAAGAACAGTGGGACGAAACGGGCGAGATCCCCGATGACGGGGAACTCAAAGCCGAACTCAAACGCCATGAACGCTACACGGACTTACATTCTCAGTCCAGTCAGCGCGTTCTCGAAGAACTCGCTGAAGCGTTCAACGGCTGGTTCGGCAAGCGTCGGAACGGCGACGACCGTGCCAGACCGCCCGGCTACCGCAAGAACGGAGACTCCCACCCACGTTCAACCGTGTCGTTCAAAGCGGCTGGCTTCAAGCACGACGCACAGTTCACCCGTGTCCGCCTCTCGAAAGGCCTCAACCTCAAAGAACACCGTTCAGACTTCATCCTGTGTGAGTACCAGACTCGCCCGGATGTTGACCTGACCGAGTGGGACATTCAGCAGGTTCGCGCGATCTACAAGCGCGACGAGTGGCGACTACAATTCGTCTGTCGCACCACTATCGACCCGGACCCACCGGGCGACGAAGTGGCCGGTGTTGACCTCGGGATGTGCAACTTCGCCGCCGTCTCGTTCGGCGGTGAATCGATGTTGTATCCCGGTGGCGCACTCAAAGAGGACGAATACTACTTCACGAAAAAGAAGGCTAAGTGCGACGATTCCTCGTCTCGTGTGGCCACCCGTCTTGACCGGACGCGGAGGGGTCGTCGGACACACTTCTTGCACGCACTCTCGAAAGCGATTGTCGAGGAGTGCGTCGAACGAGATGTCGGGACTCTTGTCGTTGGCGACCTCGGCGGGATCCGAGAGGACGACGAGAACGGCGAGTCTCGGAATTGGGGCGACCACGGCAATCTTGACTTGCACGGGTGGGCGTTCGACCGCTTCACGGCGCTACTTGACTACAAGGCGGAAGCCGAAGGCATCGACGTGGAGTTGGTGTCGGAACGCGATACGTCGAAGTCGTGTTCAGCATGTGGTCACACGGATGACAATCAGCGTGTGGAACGTGGGTTGTACGTCTGTGAGGCGTGCGATACGGTTGCGAACGCGGACGTGAACGGTGCGGAGAACATTCGACAAAAGGTACTCCCGAGTCTCGCCACGGATGGCGGCGATAGGGATAACGGCTGGTTGGCACAGCCAGCGGTTCACCTGTTCGACCGCAGCGAGGGCCGTTTCGCCCCACGAGAACAGGTCGTGAACCGCGAACCATAATATCCCAACTCAGCGGTGCGGTGCCGTGGGATTCCCGCGTCTTCAGGCGCGGGAGGATGTCAATACCCACGTCGTCACGAGAGTGGACCCGACAGTCGATCGAATACTCATTAATTGTCGACGAGACCAACAGGCAGACTTCAAGAGCGCGCTTGATTCGACAACGGCAGACGTCGAGTTCGTCTGTGACCCGGTGCCGGATTCGGGACCCGCAGCTGGACTGCGGACCGCACTCGAAACCGTCTCCGAACCAGTGGTTGCCGTGGTCGCCTGTGATATGCCGTTCCTGGACTCATCGTTCTTAGACTGGTTGTTCGAAAAAATGGACGGCGCAGACGGAACTGTTCCATACGTCGACGGAACACCCCAGCCGACTCACGCGGTCTTCACAACGGAGCCTACTCGACGAGCTGCGGACGACGCAGTTAGGACCGCGTCCGGGAGTCTGCGGGATATCCTCGATCGACTTGACCTCGGTGAAATCCTAGAGTCCCGAGTGCTGGAACAGACTAACAAAACGACTTTCGTAGACATCAACACCCCGGCAGATCTGGTAGCGTGGACTGACACCGATTCGGCTCCGTTGAGACGCATGGACTAGCTGCTCCGAGACGGCCCGCCGACAGCACCATCCGCAGCACAGACTTGGGCGTACCCGACGCTATTCTCCTCAGTGTTTGCTTCGTTGTACCTTGACGACGCAGCGGTCGGAATCGCTGAGCCGCTCAGTCGAACGCGGCGAAACCGGCGAGCACGCGTTTCACGTCGGGTTAGACAGACCTGCGGCGTGTTGACGCACTTTATCAGATTCTATTTATCAGCCTATAACCGAGAATTTGTATGAAGGTACTCGGTGTCGCCGGACCGTCTGACTCCGGAAAGACGACCGTCGTTGAAGGGCTTGCTGCCCGACTCAGCCAGTGCGGGACGGTCGGGACTGTGAAACGGCTTACTCACGAGCCGGACATCGACACCGACGGGAAGGATACTGCGAGACACCGAGACGCCGGATCAGCGCACACAGTCGGGGTCACCGACGGTGGCGAATGGTTCGGTACCGGAGACGGTTGGACGCTTCCTGGTGTATTGGACGACTTTGCGCCAGAGTGCGACTACGTGATCGTCGAGGGGTTCAGTGGAAGCCACCTTCCGAAGGTGTCACTCGGCGATAGATCGACAGCGTCCCCGGTCGTGGCTACGGCCGCTGATGCCGACGCTCTGGACCTCGACGAGGTGGCGGCTATTGTCAAAGACCTCGCGTCCTACGAGACGCCGGCATCTCTCGTAGTAACGCTCCGGGACTCGCTTCGACCGAAACATTACGAAACTACCGCGACAAGCACTATCCCAGCAGCAGTAGTAGCCTCCGACGACGGGGTGGCAGCAGAGATCGAAGCGGCCAATCGCCGCCTCCGTTCTGTAGACGGTGTTTGTGCGGCATGCGTTCATCACCAGCGGTCGCTCTTCGACGGCCGTGACGACGTCGTTCATCTGGCAGTACTGGCAGAGGGCACTGTCAGAGCAAACGAGGCGATCGGTGGCGAAATCGAACGACTCGTCAACACTGGCTGACTACCTGCGCATACGCAAGTGGTTCAAGATCGTCGTCAGGATCGTCGATATTGGGCAGTACTTGAAAGGCGTGGAGGTGAATTACCAGAATTGGCGAGAGAATGCCTTTTCGTCAAAGAACGGCCGGCATCAGCCGTGAGCGAGTAGGGTGGTGTAGTTCACTCGTGGGGAGATATCACCCTAACACCTCTCGAGTCGTCGCTGCCAACGATTTATAGTACTGTTCACACGTTTCTTCTTCGACAAGCCCCAAGAATTCTTTAGTCCAAGTATTGAGGTGTTCGTCACAGAACTGGTCGAGGCGCTCATCGAACCCTTCTTCTGCTAGGTACGCGGCGAACTCTAACTCCGTCGCGATATGGTCTGGAAGGTCCGAATGGTCCTTGGCGGGCTGGACGCCAAACTCTTGATACCAGCGCATGACCGCTATTGTGGCTGGTCCCTTGACTGGACCGAGTTCGTCAGGGTCGTCGCGGTCGCGGTAGACACTCTCGTACGGCGGACATGGCGGTCCTGCCGGGCCGATAAACAGCCGCGTGTGTTCGGTTCGAAGGTCCTTGAGGTCTACCGAACCGAGGTCGCCGAACACCGGTTCTAACTCACCCGCTTCAACGGCCGTGACGAGCCGGTGGCTGGGCTCCCGCCAACACTCGGCGAGGACTGCGTACATCGCCGCTACGTCTGACTGGAGCGCATCGCTTTCGGCGGTTCGTTCGGCCGATCGCTCGCGTTCAGTCAGTGCGTCGGTTTGGTCGGTCATTGGTCGTGTTTTCCGCCGTCGGCTGCGTACGAGGGCTCTGTGTCGACTCGCTGAATTGGCACGTACTTCAGACCGAGTGTGACAATAAGCGCCCCGAAGGCGATGATGCCGAGGGTAACAGCGATCTCAACGAGGGTCGGGGTGTAGGCCCCTGCTGTCGCCCAGATATCGGTCGTAATACCGGTGTACTCGCCGCCGAGCGAGATGCCGGGCGCAGAGTCGATGTTGGCGACCTCGTACCCCGTGAACACGAGGCGAATCCCCTCGAACATCGTCCCGATGACCGCGAGCACGCTCGCGGTAAAGATAACTGACACGCGCTTTCGGAGAGGCGGGAGTGCCAGCAGAGCGAGTGGGACCGCGCCACCGACGACGGTCCACAGCCAGAAGTACACCGAGTCTCCGATCAGGAAGTTACTCATGATGGCCCAGAACTCGAAGTGATCCGCCCAAGCGTGTGGTAGTCGCTCGGCCGCTAAGAGGTACACCACGTGGAAGGCGAGGAAGATCCCGAGGATCTTCCCGAGGCTCGTGAGCTCCTCTCGGTCGACTTCGAAGTTCGTGTACCGGTCCGCGAGGACCGACACGATCAACAGCAGGCCGAGCCCGGAGACGAGTGCTTTCGCGATGAACACCGGGGCGACGAGCGGGCTGAACCAGTCACCGCGACCGACCTGCGTCGCGAATATCCAGCCCGTCACCGAGTGGAGCGCGACCGCGGTCGGAAGCGCGACTGCCGCCGTCCAGAACATAAGCGTTCGATCGCGCTCACGGCCCGCCTCGGTGTCTTTGAAGCCGAGCGCGAGGGATGACCCACGTGCGGCTAGGTCACGACGGGTCAAGAGCCACAGGTACCAGAGGTTTAACAGTCCGTACAGCAGGACGATACCGAAGTCCCACACCATCGGTGACCGGAAGTCCGGTGAGGTGAAAAATTGGTATATCCGCCCCGGACGACCGATGTCCGGCAAAATGAGCAGTCCCGCAACGATGATACACGCGAGGCTGACCAGCACTCCGAGCCGGGCGAACCCCTCGTAGCGGTGCGAATGGAAGAACTTCGGCGCGCTACTGATGATGAGTCCGCCTGCCGACAGCCCCACGAACAGGACGAACATCATGATGTACAGCCCCCACGAGAAGACGTTGCGCATGCCTGTGGCGATCAGCCCTGTCGTGAGCTGATACCCCCACGCAGCGATTCCAGCAGCCATGAGCGCGACGAGCAGGCCGATCCAAAGCTTGCCCTTTCCGCCGAAAGAGGGGATCGCGACCCGCGACGACTCGGTATTCGCTGCCATCAGTCGTCACCTCCCGATTTCGCAGGTGTAGCGTACGGAATCTCGCCACCCTCGACCGAGTGGCTGCTACTGCTCGACTCGCCACCAACACTATCGGCTTCCTTCGACGGAACATCGTCGTCACCGTCGGACCACGGCGAGACGTCGTCGAGTTCGCTCTCCATCTTGTCCGACGTCTGCGGGCGTCCGGGGCTCATCTCACCGCTGATGTAGTGCGTCTTCGGCTTCGTCCCGCGGTCTTCGAGTAACTGATCCGTCTCGTACTCGTTGATATACTTCGAGACCGTGCTGGTCTCGTCGTCAAGGTCCCCGAAGATACGCGCGTCTGCCGGGCAATTGACGACGCAGGCTGGATCGAGGCCGTCCTCAACGCGATGGCTACAGAACGTACACTTCTCGACGACGCCCTGCGGTCGCGCCTCGACGTCCCCCGTCCCTTCTTCCGGCATGTGTTTGGGTTCGTCCCAGTTGAACACCCGTGCGTTGTACGGACACGCCGCCATACAGTAGCGACAGCCGATACATTTGTCGTAGTCGATCTCGACGATGCCGTCGTCACGGGTGTACGTCGCGTTGACCGGACAGACCTTCACACACGGCGCGTTCTCACAGTGTTGACACGCCGTCGGCTGGTACTGCATGTCCAGCGATCCACTCCCTCCGTCTTCGGGATAGCCACCCGACGGGGTATCCATCTTCTCGCCGCCCTCAGTGAGAACGCGGTTCCAGAACTGTCCCATTGGAACGTTGTTCTCCTGTTTACACGACACTGCGCACGCTTGACAACCGATACACCGCTCTTGGTCGATTACGAGCCCGTAGTTTGTCATTGTTAGTCACCTCCGGTGGGGGCAGCTTCAGCACCAGCTCCGAGCGGGTTACCGGATTCGTATTTGTCAGTATCGACGTCGTCGGGAGCGGGTTCGACCGCCACACGGACGTCGTAGAACGCCATCGTCTGGCCGACCTCGCTGACCTCGTTGTGCGTGAGGTCTTGGAGGTGACCCTCGACGAAGTCGCGACTCCACCACCCCTGGTCGGTGTTGACCAGGCCGGGCTGGAAGGCATCGTTGTATTTCGCCTTCACGACCATCTCGCCGCGGTCGTTGTACACTCGGACGTACTCGCCATCCCCGATACCGCGGGCCTTCGCGTCCTTCGGGTGGATGTCCAGCTGCGGTTCGGGGTTGATCTCACGCACCCAGTTCAACATCTCGTACTGCGAGTGGATGCGGAACCGACTGTGCTTCTGCATGAACATCAGCGGGTACTCGTCGGCCTGCTCGTAGTCGTCGGCAGTCCGATCTTCGAGCGGTCGCGGAACATCGAACGTCACGCCCTCCTCGCTTGGGGCGTCGTCGTCGTACATCTTGATGCGCCCCGTTTCGGTGGGGAACTCGTCGGTGTACTTGACTATCGGAACGCTCTCTTTCTTTTGCGTCCCCTGCTCGAACAGCGTGTCGAAGTCGATGTCGTCGTCTCGGCCGGCGAGCTTCCGGAGCATGTCACGTTTCGTCTCCGGGAAGCGATCGCCGTACCCGAACCGCTCCGCGAGTCCGCGGATGGCATAGTAGTCGTCTTTGGTCTCCCACATCGGTTCCTGCACCTTGTGGCGGTAGCCGAGATGCGGATGGGACCCCCAGCCGGAGCTGATATCTTCCTGCTCGAACCAGTGGGGGACCGGGAAGATAATGTCGGCGTGCTGGACCGTGTCCGTGTGGTGCATGTCTGCGACCACGTACATCTCGAGGCTTCTGATGGCCTCCCTGAACCGCTGTCGGTCCGGGAACTGGTTCCCCATCATGTTCGACTCGATAGAGTAGACGGCTCTGATCTGGTGCGGGTCGCCGTCGATCATCGCGTCGGGGTAGTTGGGGAAAGTCAACGATGGGCCGGGGTCGGCATCCTCTGGACTAGCCCAGTTGCCGGCGGCGAGCGTCGCACCGCCAGAGTGGTGGGCGTGAATGTTGCCGTGCCGACCGTAGTCGCCAGTCATCCCCATCAACATGGCGTACGCCTGTCCGAAGATGTGGCCGTGCTTGTACCGCCCGAGTGCGTAACTCGGAGCGATACCGCCGGGACCACGGGTCGCCAGCCACCGGATCGCAGTCCGGATGTTCTCGGCGTCGACACCGGTCGTCTCTGCGACCTTCTCGGGCGCATAGTCTGCCACGTGGTCTCGGAGCCGAGTTAGTGCCGTCTCGCACTCGACGCCGTCGACGGTGAACTCTCCGAAGAGCGCGTACGCGCCGCCGGTTTCGGGTTCCAGTGCGACTGGGCCGCCGCTACCCCGTTCGACGGCGACGACCTGTTGTTCGCCGCCGTCTTTGAAGACGTCGCTCGCCTTGAGCAACTCCCCGGTGTCCTTGCGGATCAGCGCCGGTGCGGTCGTCCGTTTTCGGAGGAAGTCCTCGTCGTACGTCTCGTCCTCGAAGACGGTGTGCATCATCGCGAGCGCGAGGTGTACGTCTTTGCCGGGCTCAACGGGGAGCCACAGGTCCGCTTTCGACGCCGTCGTCGTGTACACCGGATCGACGACGACGAGTTTCGCCCCGTTCTCGATCGCGTCGAGGATCTTCGAGGCGTCCATCTGGAACTGACTGGAGAAGATATCCGATCCCCAGACGATGATCGTGTTCGCGTTCTCCCAGTCTTCGGCCTCGTTCGTCGGTGGGAGGAAGGCACCGACACCAGTGACGCGGTTGAACCCGCGACCGACGTTGGTGTCGATACCCCAAGCGGACTGGGTCGCGCCGAAGAGCGAGGCGAGCCGCTTGAACGATTTCCCCGACTGCCCGTAGTTCCCCGATCCCTCGTGGAAGAGGACGCTCTCGGCGCCGTGGTCGGCTTTTAATGACTGCATCTTGTCGGCGACGAGGTCGAGCGCCTCGTCCCACGAGACGCGCTCGAACTCCGCGTCCGGACCGCGTCCCTGGGGATTGGGCTCGTCAGGCGACCAGTCCGCCCGCTTCATCGGGTACTTCAGTCGCGTCGGGTCGTACACGCGTTGGGTGTGCGACAGCCCGAGCACGCAGGCTCGCTTGTACTGTTCGTCTTCCGGTGGATGTGGTTCGATCTTCTTCACCTGACCGTCGCGAACGTGAACGTCGATCGGACACTTCCCCCTACAGTTGGGCGAACAGACGGTCTGGACGACGTCGTTTTGACCGACAAAGCTCTCGATCCCGGAGGTCGACGGCTGGTCTTTTTCTTTCTCGACGAGGGTCTGGAGAAACCCGCCACCCCCAACTCCGAGGGCGGCAGCGGCTCCACCGGCCTTCAGTACGTCCCGTCTGTACGCTTTCCCGTCAGTCATCCTCGAACCCCTCCGGCTTCGTCGGGCGTGCGTCCTCGCCGAACTCTTCCAGTACCGCTTCGTGGTACTTTTCGTGGAACTCGGCGTCAGTCAGCTCTCCATTCGAGACCCGAATCGCATCACGAGCCATCTGGACACCGAGATCAGTGTCATATTCGACATCATCTAGCATCGCTTCAGCTTCATCTTCCCACTCATCGATCGGCGTCAGTCTCGGCTGCTGTGGGTCATCCATGGCTCTATCTGTATATTGTGAGTAGACTGCGATACGACTCGCGCTGTATACTACAGCATCTTATATACACCGCGGGTTATCGGTGAACAATTATTATATTATGACACAGATAGAATACTATCTTGGTATTTCTCACGCTTATCGCCGCACATCGATGACCGTCCCGAGAGTCGGACAGCTTACCTGAAGGCGGCGAGCGCGAGTTTCGACTCCACCGAGCTCAGCCGCTGCGACATCGCCGACTTCGTGATGTCTAGGTCTGCAGCGAGTTCACCGACGCTCGTCTTCCTCGGCGTCTCGTAGTAGCCCGACGAGACCGCCATCGCGGCCGTCTCCCGTTCGGTCTCGGTCAGCGTGGAGAGGTCGAGGGTGACGCGGTTCGACCGGTCGCCGTCGACGGAGTCGACCCGCGTGAGACGGCGCAGCGAGAGGTCGTCCGTCGCCTCTCTGAGATCGTCTATCAGCGCGGAGAGGTGGTCGCGGTCCGGGAGGAACGCCTGAATGACAACGGCCTCGTCGGTGACCTCCGTGATCTTCGGAATGCAATCGTAATCAAAGAAAATTGGGCAGAAACACTCAGATGTGATCTCGGTTTTCGAGTGACGGATCTCGGTGTCAGTCGAGCTTCCCTCCGTTTCGTCGTCGTGAGCCCGCGCTGTTTCCGTGTGACACTCTCCGTCGGAAGACTGTCGGTCGATCCGGTCAGCGTCTCGGCCGTAGACCTCGACGGGACAGGCGACCGCGCCAGACGCAGACAGCTCGAACTCGACGTAAAGGCGACGGGTCTCTTCCGTGTCCCCACTCTCTCCGTTCGACGATCGCTCTGTCATTTCCACAGTCGGCGTGTTTGATAAACGATCATAAGACGTTGTCTCAGGTTATCGGCCTTTAGAACGGCCGAGAAGACAAGACAGGTCAACTTGTTGATCACTCTGCATCGACAATATCGTCGATCCACGTTAGCACTGCCACCGCCTTCGGAAACCCGATCGTTGGCACGGCCAGCAGGGCGACGTGTCGCAACGCCTCGGGATCGGCACCCTCCTCAAGCGCTCTCCGGACGTGGGAGTGGACGGCTCCCTCCGACCCAGAGCCGGCCGCCAGCGCCAGCTTGACGAGGCGTTTCTCTTCGCCTTCGATCGGGCCGGCTTCCGAACAAGCCTTTCCCAAAGCGGCGTACTCGTCCCACACCTCGGGGAATTCGGCCGCGAGATCGCCAGCCTTTGCCGGGAGTTCGTCGGTGTCTTCGACAGCATCAGACATACACATACTTCCGGAGAGCAGAGGTAAAAACCGAACCGAACGTTTCCACGACGTGACGATACCTCCCCGATCGGTTCAGCCGGGTCGACCGATCACTCCCTCCGGCCAAACGCAATCGTCGAATCCAGTAGCTCTTCGCGGGCCATCTCCTGCACTACCCGCCGAACAATAGTCGCCTCGGCGCCATGGAGACGTTGTGAAACCGCGGACTTGGAAACGTCGAACTCGTCCGCGAGATCCGTGAGCGTCACCTCCCGCGGATCGGCGTAGTACCCGGCCTCCACCGCCCGAAGTAACGTCCGGCGCTGTACCGCGGTCAGTTCCCCGGGATCGACCGAGACCGTCGACTGACCCTCGTCACGGATGTCACGGATCCGTACCCCTTCGATGTCGAGATCCGCAATAGTACCTAACACGGCCGCGACGTCGACACACGGATCGATCTCTATCACGACCGTGTGTCCGTCGTCGCCCGCGTCGTTCGTGACCATCGGTAGATCTATGCCATTATGGTGTACTGAAAAGAACAAACCAGATCTGGTGAATTATGTGGGTCATTAAATATCTCTCTCAGATCTTACGGGTCATCGCTTCCCTGAACATGACGTTCACGCGGCGCGGCGCCTGTTCGCAGGATTCACTCTGGTCGGTGCGGCTGTGTAGGGTCGGAATTTGCCGATAGATTTTAAACCCCTGTAATATACAGGCGTATGTCTTGGGTCGTCGGGTTATAATTGATAGATATGCATCGACACCGTGGCGGCTGCCGGGCGTCGACAGATTCGAAGTTCGGCTTCTGGTTCGAGACGCACCACGACTGGGCGGCGTTCGTCGAAAGCGGCGCCAACGAGACCGTAGTCGACGGGGGCGAACCGCAACTATCCGCCTCTCAATTTAATTCGGGGATCTAATAATGACCTCTACCCTTCGTAACGCGCTCGCCCGAGTCGAGGATCCGATCCTCGACGACGACATCGTCTCGCTCGGACTCGTCGGCGACGTCGAAGTCGACGGCGATACCGCTCATGTCCCGCTCGCTCTCGGCGCCCCACACTCGCCGGTTGAGACACGGATCACCGAGGACGTTCGAGCCGTCGTTCGAGACGAAGGATACGAACCCGTTCTCTCGGTCGAGATCGACGATACGACACCTGCCGGCCAGATGGACGGCGCACCGAATGTGATCGCCGTCTCCTCCGGTAAGGGCGGCGTCGGCAAAAGCACCGTCTCGGTAAATCTCGCAACGGCGATGGCCGAGCGGGGGGCCAACGTCGGACTGTTCGACGCCGACGTGTACGGCCCTAACATCCCGCGGATGCTCGGCGTACAAAGTGAACCGGGGAAGGCGGAGGACGACGAGACAATCAGACCGGTCGAGAGCCACGGACTCAAACTGATGAGCATCGGTTTCCTCGTCGGTGACGCCGATCCGGTCATCTGGCGGGGCGCCATGGTCAATAAGGTACTCACAGAGCTACTACACGACACCAACTGGGGAGATCTCGACTACTTCGTCGTCGACTTGCCTCCGGGAACGGGAGACGTACAGCTGACCTTGCTCCAGCAGATAGGGGTCTTGGGTGCGCTCGCCGTGACGACGCCGCAGGACATCTCGCTGGACAACGCCCGAAAGAGTGTCAGGATGTTTGACAAACATGACACGTCAGTACTCGGCGTTGTCGAGAATATGAGCGGGTTCCTCTGCGACGAGTGCGGGACTCAACACGACGTGTTTGCGACCGGTGGAGGTCGACGACTCGCTGACGAGTTCGATCATCCGCTCCTCGCAAAGATCCCCCTCGATCCCTCGATCCAAGAGAGTTGTGAAGTCGGTGAACCTGTCGTCACCGATGGTGACTCGGAACCGGCGAAGGCATTCCGCGATCTCGCTGAGCAGACGATGGATCAAGTCGGTCGAGAGCGGCGACGTTCGCACGCCGATGGTGCCGCCGACCTCCAACCGGAACCGTAGTCACACAACCCGGTCACCGGAGAGCGAACAACAGCAATCGCCACCAAATTGGGTGTCGAAACTGAAATCGGTCGCACGTGACGTGGAGTCGGCGATGAAGTAATTATAGATGGTAACTTCTCACGAAATAGTAACGGGAGTCGATTATATGCCGCCAGTAACTGAAGTATTCACCATGCAATCGCGTTCCCGGCGGTCGGTCCTCACGGCACTCGCCGGTGGGGGTGGGCTCGGGATCGCCGGCTGTCTCGGTGGCAAAGACTCTGTTGCCGTCCTCGCCGCCGGCAGCCTCGCAATCCTCGTCGATGACCACCTTGGGGAGCGGTATGAGTCTGAGACAGGAGTCGCTTGTCATGGGGAGTATTACGGCACGAACGCGGTGATGAGAATGGTAACCGGCGGCCGGAAGTATCCAGATGTCGTCGTGAGCGCGGACGCCGAGTTATTGCGCGACCGACTCTACGACACCCATACCGCGTGGGATATCTCGTTCGCGTCGAACGCTATCGGGATCGCTTATGCCCCAGACACGCGGTTTGGGGAACGGCTAGAGGCGGGCGATCCCTGGTATGAAATCGCACGCGACGCGGACGACGGCGACCTTGCGATAAGCGATCCCAATCTCGATCCCCTCGGATACCGTGCCGTCCACGCGTTCCAACTAGCCGAGCAGGAACACGAATTCGATAGCTTTGCCGAGGACGTCATGAACGCAGCGTACCAGGAGCCAGAGGAACCGCAACTACTCGCCGGCGTTGAGACTGGGAACCGCGCTGCCGCGGTTGTCTACCGGAACATGGCCGCTGACCACGGGTTGCCGTTTCACCCGTTCCCAGAGACGTACAACTTCTCGAACCCAGAGTACGCCGATCACTACGCAGAGGCCTCGTACACGACGGATGAGGGGTACACAGCGACCGGGAGACCGATCGTGTACAATGCGACGGTGCTCGAAAGCGCGGACTCACCAGAGGCCGGACACGAGTTTGTCCGATTGCTCGCGAACGCTGATGACACCTTGCGCGAGAACGGATTTGAGACAGACGGGTTTCCGAGCACGCACGGCGACGTTCCTGCCGAGGTGACGGACGGATGAGCCTCGTCGACGCGACCCGGTCAGTTATAAACTCCCGGCGGCTGCCGCCGCTGCTGGTCTTCGGACTCCTCGGCGGGATACTGCTTGTCTACTTTGCGCTTCCCTTCGTAGTGTTTCTCGGCCGAACCGGATCGGTTCCTGTCGTCGAGACACTGCTGGAGACATCGAGCACCACGGCGGTCCGGAACTCGCTTCTCACCGCGCCGGCTGCAACCGCGGTCGCGACTGCGTTCGGTGTTCCGCTTGCGTACGTCCTTGCGCGCAAAACGTTCCCAGGAAAACGGCTTATCGAGGCGCTCGTTGTGCTCCCGCTCGTTGTCCCGCCGGTTGTTGGTGGGGCGATGCTGCTCAGCGTGGTGGGGCGGTTTACACCGATCGGCGCCGCCGCAGCACGCGCGGGGGTACCGCTGACGGGCAGCCTGCTTGGCGTCGTCCTCGCTCAGATGTTTGTCGCCGCGCCGTTCGTAGTGATTACTGCACGCGCCGGGTTTGGCGCCGTCGACGAACGGCTCGAACAGGCGTCTCGGTCACTCGGATATGGGCCGATAGCCACGTTCAGACACGTGTCGCTTCCGCTCGCGAGCCGAGCGATCGTCGCCGGGATTGTGCTCACGTTCGCGCGGGCGATGGGCGAGTTTGGCGCCACGATGATGGTCGCGTACAACCCTCGGACGATGCCGACGCGTATCTGGGTTGACTTTATTTCCGGCGGGATCGACGCGATCGTCCCACTCGCGCTCGCTCTGTTGGCGGTCACGCTTGTCGTAGTTGTTACAGTACAACAATTCGCTGGCGTTCCAACAGTGGTGGAACGATGACCCTCAAACTTGACGGGCTAAGCCATCGATACGAGAGCGGACGTGCCCTCAACGATGTGTCGCTTGCCCTCGACGACGGAGAACTCGTTGCGCTGCTCGGACCGAGTGGCTGCGGGAAGACGACCGTCGTCCAGGCGATCGCCGGACACCTCAACCCAACGGCTGGACGAGTGTCACTCCGCGAAATCGACGTCACCAGCGCCCCGCCGGAGAACCGCAACGTTGGACTCGTTTTTCAGCAGCCGACGCTGTATCCGCATATGACTGTCAGCGAGAACGTCGCGTACGGCCTGAAAAGCGATGATCTCTCAGCCGAACAGGTGAGTAACCGCGTCGATCGGTACCTCGAACTGGTCGAACTCGCTGACCGACACGACGCGTCTCCGGAATCGCTGAGCGGAGGGGAGAGCCGCCGGATCGAACTCGCTCGTGCACTCGCTCCCGAACCGGATGTTCTCCTACTCGATGAACCGCTGTCGGCACTCGATAAGGGACTGCGTGCGCGGCTCCGCGACGAGATCATCCGAGTCCAGCAGGAAACTGGCGTGACGACGCTGTTCGTCACCCACGATCAGGAAGACGCGATGTCGGTTGCGGACCGACTCGTCGTACTCCGCGACGGGGAGGTTGTCGCGTCTGGACCGCCCAGAGAACTCTACGACTCGCCGCCGACCCGGTTCGTCGCGTCGTTTCTCGGACGCTCGAACGAACTCTCAGCAAGGGTCGAGAGCGGCGAGTCGTCACTGGTGACAATCGGCGGGACCGACTTCGCGGTCGACGCTTTGACGGACAGGCTCACTGATGCACCCCGAGCAGCTATTCACGTGCGCCCCAGTGACCTGACTGTGAGATCTATGACACGGTCTGGAAAGTCGTCAAGTGAGATCGAGAGCATGTCGGACCGGTCAGGCGTATCGGTCGATGGTGGGGCACCCAACGAGCGACTGGGAACGATCAGGATGCCTGGGACAGTAGCACACGTACGCGACGTGGGGCGCCGCTACGACGTGTGCGTCGAGGTCGACTCCGGCGAGTCGGTGACCGTCGAGCGGCATCGTAGCGGACTCCACGAAAATGAACGCGTGACCGTTACCGCCGCAGTGAGCGACCTCACCGCATTTCCCGTCTCAGAACGAACCTCTGACTGATTCTAACACATCCAGAGACAAAGACTCAAATAGTCAATTAGAGTATAATTCAACATCATGCTCCCAGACGATCTCCCAGTTGATCGCCAGAAATTGCTGACGTAGGAAACAGACTGCTGGCAGTGTAGCGAACAAACGCCTGTGGTCTGGCCCCGAGGGGGACCATCTTGATACGCCTCTCGGAGATATATTGGCGAATTACGAAACTCCTGTTAAACGGGTTTACAGCAATACTCTCGGCAAGAAAGTCTGGGGGAACGTCTGTCAGCACTGTGAGTCTTACCAAGGGAATCATTTCATCCAGCAAAAGGCACTGGAGATTGACCCTCCACTGGTAGACTGTCCATATTGTGGAGATGAACACGAATGGAGCCTGGACCAAGGGATGGGTGGGTCATTCGGACAGGGATGGGTCTCATGTCCAGAATAAGGTGAAATACCGGTTGGTGACCCAAGGGGAGAGTGATGAATCAATTAGCTCCATACGGGGCCAGATCAGTAGTGTTTCAAAACCCGAATGAGTAAATTGCGACATGTACGATCTCACTGGCTTTCAGCGCGATCTGCTGTACGTAGTTGCCGGACTTGATGACCCCCACGGACTCGCGATCAAAGACGAGCTCGAGGACTACTACGAAAAGGAAATCCATCATGGTCGGCTCTATCCGAATCTCGACACACTCGTTGAGAAGGGACTTGTCGAGAAAAGTCAGCGAGACCGTCGAACCAACGAGTACACTACCACTCGTCGGGGCAACAGAGAAATTGAGGCGCGAGCAGAATGGGAAGCTGAGTACATCGACCACGACGGCTGAACCGTCGCGATCGAGAACAGCCTAGCTTTGCCGCTTCACACTCTCGATGGCAATGATAGTCTGTGCCGCCGTGTCGTCGAGCACCTCATACATCTGGTAGTTACCAATACTCCGGTAACAGTTAATAATTCTCACTCGACTGGCCGTAAAGCACGATCTCCCCCACTTATTCTGAAGATAGTCCAGCTCCCCGCTGAAAACACGCGGAACGACTATAATGAATTCATCGAGCAAAACGAACGGAACGAGAAAAACGAATGTGTTGAACGCTACTCGATGAACATAACGAGAGAAACGAACAAAACGCATAGAAACGAGTTCGTAGATAGCAACGAGTGTGTTTGCTTCAACGAGTGAAACGAACACTCAGTTTTAATAGCGTAGTAATCCTTTCACCGAGTGAAATACCCTCACCGAACGCACCGAACTAAACGACCAAAATGATAAAAACGAACGAAACGAACATAACGAGAGAAACGAAGATAATGACCGACACCAATACTGCACGAATCACGGTGGCGAATCAGAAGGGCGGCGCGGGGAAGACGACTGACGTCATACACACAGGCGGCGCACTCGCCGCCCGAGGCCACGACGTCCTCCTGGTCGATATCGACTATCACGGGGGGCTCACCTGCTCGCTTGGCTACAACGAACTGTACTACGATACCGACCGTACGACGCTGTTCGACGTCCTCGACTTCGATCAGATGGAGTCGGTGAACGACATCATCGTCGAGCACGAGGAATTCGACATCCTCCCCGCCAGCGAGAAGCTCGCGAACAACAAGAACATCCAGACGTTGCTTGAAGCGCCGAAGAGTCGCGAGCGCCTGGAGATGACGCTCGACGAACTCGAGAAGGACTACGACTACATCATCGTCGACACGCCGCCATCCCTGAACGTCCTTACCGACAACGCCCTGGTCGCGACCGGCAACGTCGTCATCCCCGTCATTCCCGAGAAGCTCAACGCCAACAGCCTCCAGATTTTCGCGAAGCAGCTGAGCTCCCTCGAACCGGCATACGGTGACATCAATCGGCTCGCGATTGTCTGTAACCGTGTCGAGCAGAACAGCGAGCACCGCGATACCATCGCGGAGATCAAGTCGGCGTACTCCCTCCCAGTGTTCGAGATCCCGAAGCGGACCGACCTCTCCCAATCGATTGGCGAAGGGGTGTCCGTCTTCGGCTTCGGCAAGGAGAACCAGCGCGTCGAGGATGCACGCGACTTGTTCAACGAAATCGCCGACCTGTTCGACGAGACGTTTGAGAAGCCCGCGCCTGAGGAGGTGACAGCATGAGCGACGGTTGGGGTGATGCCTCTGGCATCGAGGGGAACTACGACGAGGAGGACGCTGAGACCGAGTCCAGTGAAACGGTGGAACCCGGCTCATCAGTAGAAACGACCGAATCGACCGCAACGAGCGAAACGAACAAAACGAACAAAACGAAGATAAACATCAAGGACGAGTGGAACGGACGGACGATCTACATCCCTGATGATGTTCTCGACGAGATGGAAGATACCTATCTCGAGTCCCAATTGAAACTCCGACAGGCGGGTCAAAACGAGTTCAAGAAGAATCGCCACTTCTACCCGTTACTCGTCCAGTTCGGTGCGGAGGCGCTCTCTGAGGCCGATGCTGAGGACATACAGGCGCGGCTTTCGGAACTTAACAACGACTGACTCCAGAAAATGAGCCGGTTTCCCTTGACGAGTCCGTTCAGCTCTCGTCCTCGACGGCTGTGAGCGCACCGCTTAGTTGAGTTTGCTCTCCAGGACCTTCGCTACGGTGAGCACCGGGTCCCACACCGGGCTGAACGGGGGTGCGTACGCGAGATCGAGGGAGGCGAGCTGGTGGGCCGTGAGCTCAGTGTGCAGCGCCGTGGCGACGGTGTCGATACGCTTGGCGACACCCTCACGGCCGACCATACTCGCCCCGAGGACGCGGCCGCTCTCGCGATCTCCGAGCATCGTGATCTCGATTTTGGACCCGCCGGGGTAGTAGTGGGCGCGCGAGGGCGCCGTAATCGTCACAGACACGGGATCAAAGCCGGCCGCACGGCCCCGCTCCTCGTCGACCAGCCCAGTACGGGCGACTTCAAGATCGAAGGCTTTCACCGCAGCCGTGCCGGCGATGTCGCCGACAGGCGTTGGGGCGCCGGCGAGCGTCTGACCGATGGCGCGTCCGGAGCGGTTGGCAGTCAGCGCGAGGGGGACGTGATCGGGCTTGCCGGTTACAACGTGGGTCGCTTCGGCGCAGTCACCGGCGGCGTAGATATGGTCGTCGTTGGTCCGCCCGTACTCGTCGGTCGCGATCGCTCCCGTATCCCCGAGCTCGATACCCGCATCCGCGGCGAGTTCCGTGTTCGGTGCGACGCCGACACCGACGAGGGCCAGATCAACGGGAACAGCCGCGTCGCCGGCGGTGATAGCGGAGACGCGCTCGTCGCCACGGATCCCATCGATCGCTGTGTCCAGGTGCAGGTTGACCCCCTTCTCACGGAGGTGATTTTCGACCGTGGCGGCCGTCTCAGCCCCAAACGGCTGGAGGGTGTGAGGCAACATTTCGAAGAGATGGACGTCGAGCCCGTGCTCGGCGAAGGCTTCGGCCATCTCGATACCGACGTAGCCGCCACCGATGATTCCAACCGACTCGGGGGACTTGGCGTCGGCATACTCCGTCGCTGCCTTGCGAGAGTCTACTGCGGGGGTCTCGACACCGAGGGCTTGTCGGATGTCGGCTCCCGCACCCATGCTGTGGAGGGTGAACACGCCCTTTGTGTCCATTCCGTCCAACGGGGGCTCGACCGCGCGGGCCCCTGTCGCGACCAGTAGGTCGCTGTACGACTGCTCGAACTCACCGTCGGGGCCGTCGACGGTCACTGTCCGGGCCTCGCGATCGATGGCTGTCACCTCGTGGTTCGTCCGGAGGTCGATCCCACGCTCTTCGATGAACTCCTCCGGCGTCACTGCGACGAGATCCTCCAGCGTCTCGACCGCGCCCTTCACGTAGTAGGGGAGGCCACACGCGCCGTACGACACCCACTCACCCCGCTCGAACACGATGACCTCCCGATCGGGCGCATCGCGGTTGAGTTTGCTCGCAGCACTCATCCCTGCCGCGTCACCGCCGACCACGACTACTGGTGCTGTCATACAGAAACCTACAATTGTATCGCTATTAAAGTATTGTAAGTATTCTACAATATCGGTGGCGATATCCTTAGAGTAATCCGAGATAAACGCGTCTGAACTTCATTTAGAGTGAGATCCGTATTCTCTCTCGATAGTCTAGGATACTTTATTGTGTATTTAGAACAATATCGACTGTGTGAACATCATCAGAGACTGGGTCGACAATACCGAGATACACCGACGCCAGACAGACCGGTATTTGGAGGGGGACCCGTCGTCAACGCTCATCCTTGAGTGCCCGTGTGGGCTCAACGGGCCGACGTATGCCCTGATCGACCCGGTGCCAGTTCAAGACGGAAGTTGACGACCGCTGACATCCCGGTGGCTCACAGTAGTAGAGGCTGGCCGTCTCAGTATATCCGATTCTCGAACTGCTTCGACGATGCTATGGCTGATGTCTCTCCTTCAGTATTTTCGTCGCTTTCACACCTAACTCTCTTTACGATTGACCCCGTATTTTTGCTCAACGATGTCCATCGACCGAGATACCTTCGAGCAAACGAGCGAGGACGAACTCGAAGAACTTTCCGTCCCGGATCAGGTCCTCGGATTTCTCGCTGCCAACGATGATCGCGCGTTTAAGGCCCGCGAAATCGCCTCTCAGACCGGTCTCGATGAGGGCGCGGTCAGCACCGCGCTCTCGAGACTGAAGGACCGCGATCTCGTCGAACACAAAGCGACGTACTGGGCGATAACCGACGACACGGAGCGACTCAACGGATACAGCGGGTACGAACGAGCGAGCGCTCTGTTCAACCGGCGACTCGGTACAGAGGACAAGGAGTCTTGGCGTGAACACGCACCCGAGGAACCGCATCCGAGCGTCGAGGACGAACAGTGACCGAGAAAGAGCGACCGATTTTCGAGCGTGGCGACGTCGTTTACGGGGATGATCCGTTCAAAGGCGAGGAAGATGCTCGTCCCTGGCTCATTCTCTCGAGTCATGACGGCCGTCCGTTCCACGGCGAACAGTATATCGCGCTCACGTTGACGTCGAAATCCTGGATGGACGGCCTGATCGACATTCCTCGTGAGAGTTGGCTTCGTGGTGGGACCCCGGATGAGAGTCGGATTGTCCCGTGGGGAGTCCAATCGATCGACCACGAGGATATCGATTTCTGGCAAGGTCGTCTTGACAGCGATCTCGTCGACGAGGCGGTTGTTGGGCTCGTCAAAGAACTACACTAGCGGAGGCCCGTTGAAATTCTATTTATAATGAATCGGGGACGCGGCCACCTTACTGAGTACGGCTACCGCTGGGAGATCGAGAGCGGATACAAGTCGATCAAACGCTTCATGCCTGCTACCACGTCGAAGAATTTCGGGCTTCGATTCTTCTACTTCGCGTTCGCGTGTCTGCTGTATTCGATCTGGCGAGCGGTCGATCTGCTCGTCCAGGTCAAGTTGACCGGCGAGTATGAGCACTCGCCGATCGTGACGGCCGGTAACACACTGACGCTGCTGAAGAAGGAAACGGGAATCGGGTAGTGACGGAACTCTCCCCGTGGTCGCGCGGCGTCTGAGTGACAACGCTGCCGAAAGTCGACTAAATTCGCGTATATAGTTGTATTTCCAATAAGAATCGCCGTTTGGAGAGCAATCTGAGCCAGTTCCCGGTCACTGAACCAGCCGAAACCACGCATTACAGCCCCGCTCAACCCTCTGTAGTCTCAACTTCCACAGTTTCGGAGGATAGGCTAGTTTTGGATCGAATCGCCATCAAGTCGTGGTGATTCTCAGCAGTCGGGGATCGATTTTGAATCCTTACTCTCGAACTACCGGACGAGCGTACGAAATTGCGTGGATTTTGGCGCTGCTGAATACGGTTGTCACTCTTGAGCGGCGGACCCAGCGAGAGCTCAGCCGATTAGTCGTGCGGGATCAACGCCGAGGCAACGAGCTCAACACACTCACCCGCAGTAATCACAGGCGCGTAGTCCATTTCCCCGTCGACACCTGCTTTCAGCAGGAAGTCGGTCAGCCGCCAGATATTGTACAAGAGGACCGCGAACACGAAGTAGAATAGGCGAACACGGTAATCTTTCGAGGAGGTCTTCGCGAGAAAATCACCTTTGATCGATTTGTACTCACTCTCGATCTGCCACCGGCGGCTGTAGCGCTGACAGAACGTCTCGGCTTCCTCGGGACCGACTCGGAGATTTGTCGCGAAGACGGCCGTTCCCTCCCCACTCGTCGACGGCACGTACAGGAGTCGCATTGGATGCGATCCAGATTCCACATGGATAGAAGCCGACTCAACAGCCACCTCTTGGTCGTCTTCCTCCATTTGTTCAAGTACATCCCGTTCGGAGCTGGAGACCCGCTTCGGAATGAGGTAGTTCACATCGAGATTTGAGAGCGTCTGGAACACTTGTATCGAGTCAAACTCTCGGTCACAGAGTACTGTCTCGATTGGAACGTGTTCTTTCGCTCGTCGAACGAGCCGTCGCACAGTACGATGGATCTGATTCGACGGGTTCTCATCCCACTCAGAACTCTCTCGCACTGGTTCGACCGCGAGAACGAGCGGAATGTTCTGCCCGATGATCGAGAGCGTCGCAAATTTGAACGCTCGACCGTCTCTATCCTTCGTCCCGCTGACCATCGGCATGTCCTCAACGTCCCCATAATAGGGGATAGTCGTGATATCGATCGCAGCGGTAACCGGCCGACGGAACGATGTTTCAGAGGCGATCACGGAGAGTAAGCGATCCATCGTCTCATTGTACCCGTTCATAAGCCCTTCAGGATTGAACTGTTTGACAGCGCGGAGATGGGTGTCGCCGTGGGGTCCATACTCTTCACCACGACGGTACTGGAAGCGAGTCGCTCCCTGTGCGGTGCCACAGTGAACCATCCCCATGAACGTCTGTAGCTCAAAAAATTGTGTGTCCTCGTACGAGGCGTTCGACGCCCGACCAGAGTCGAAGTGTCCAAATGCGTGATCACGCGCGAGGCGCGTTGTCTGAACAATCTCTTCCTGTGAGAAGGATTCGTCTTCTACTGAGTCTGCGGCTTCCTCAGTATCGTTGAGGATCTCTGCCTTTGGCCGAACCTCGGGCGCTGAAATGTCGCGATCGTGGACTTCCTTGATGACGAAGTGGGCGGCAGCGTGGATGTATTCGTGAACGGCGTTGTCGAATCGATTCCGCCACGCCCGCGAGAATGCTGATTCGTCAGGAACACGGCCGAATCCGAAGATTGTGGTGGCTTCGGGTTGTCGCGTCAATCGACGTGTGAAGGCTGCGTAGGAGTCGCCTGTGATCTCCATGAAAATGAACGAGAGCACCATCGCGCGAAAGGAAAGCGGGGCAGGATGCCACGCTGGATACTCGTCTTCGATGGCATCGATTGATTGATCGAGACGCTCGAACGCGGTGACGAGGTCAGTTTCAGGGAGATTATTTCGGATAGCTATCCCAATCTGATACGCTTCGCACAGATAGCGCACTCGTGGACTCTCACGAGGATGCGAACCGCCAGAACCACTCATGCGAGGTATTGGGAAAGATTACAAAATCAACGCTTCGGAGCTTGGTAAGGGTTTGTGGATAGTCTATAATTCAGCTGCTGAGGTCTATAACTAAACCTTCGTGTCCGTGTTCGTGCTGTACAACGTTTGGCGGCTCGTGGACTTGTTGGTCAAACTCGTCATTAATGGCGAGAACTCGACATAGGCACCGCGTGTGGACGCGAACCAAGTCTTGACAGTGGCAAAAAGTACTACAGTCTCGACTCGCCGGACTAACGACAGATGTCGTTGCGTGTCTACTGCCTGCTGAGCGGCGGCACTGTTTGTTGACCGCTTCTGAATCAGAGTTATCACACCCTCGTTCTCGACGAGTACGTCGTCGAAGGACACGTCCCTGACGAGGTCATCGCGGCAATGCTCAACGAAAACCCGGCGATCGACGGCATCTCGTTGCCCGGGATGTCGGCCGGGTCGCCGGGGATGGGCGGGACGAAGTCCGGCTCGTTCACCGCCTACGCACTCGGTGGCGGGAAGACAGGTGAGGTGTACGCCGAAATATAGGTGCCTGATCGAGTGAGCACCTGGTCAAGATACTTTGGGACGGCGGACGACGGTCTGAACGATGATTAGACGACTCCTCCACGACATCGGATATGTGATCGCATATGTTCTCTTTGTCGGCGCGAATACACAGGAATCGGTCGTCAAGCGTCTCCGCGTGGCGTACCGAATCGTCGGCGTCCGGATCGTCGAGACGCCGCAAGTCGATTCAGTTGAGCGGACGATCTTCCTGTGTCCATACCGGAATTTGGCTGCCAACTGGTTTGGTGAGAAGTGGATTTGTCACGACATTCTCGACCGCGTTGACGACGGATACGTGACGTATCTCCGCCGGCACAAAGGAATCGACTACCAGCGCCCCCGCGGGTGTACCGACCTCGCATACTGCGACGAATCCGAGTACTGTTACTCGGAGGTTTCCGAACTCGAGTAGGTTACCGATGGACCAGTCCCCTCTCCGCGAGCGAATCACCGACCAGTTCTCGTATCCAGGCGAGCGAGCCGACATCTGGCGAGCGTTCGACCTGCTGCTCGAGACTGACGCGTTCCTCAACCTCGGCTACTCCGAGTGGTACCAGCCGCACGTCGTCGGATCGAGTCAGCGCCGCCTCGTCACGGAAGTCGGAGCGAGGCTCGCGTCGTACCTACCCGCCACGGATGGCGTTCGCCTCCTCGATGTTGGCTGTGGCCGGGGCGGTCCGGCGATCCATCTTGCCGATCAGTTCGGTTTCCGCGTTACCGGACTGGACCTCGTTCCGTACAACATCACGCGAGCAACCGAGAACGCACGCAGGAAGCACGTCAAGCCCGAGTTCGTCGTCGGCGATTCGACACAGCTCCCGTTCACGACAGATTCGTTCACCGCGTGTACAGCCATCGACGCGCTCGTCTATCTCCCCGACCGGAACAGTGTCTTCGCCGCGGTCGCGGATGTTCTCGAACTAGCAGGGGTTTTCGTCCTCTCTGACCTCATGATGCAGTCCGACATGAGCGAGACGGAACGAGCGTTCGTTGATTCGTTTGCAGCGACGTGGGATATGCCGTCAGTCGGCACTGTCGAGCAATACAACGCCGCGCTCGACGATGCGGGATTCGAACTCGAAGCGGTCGAAGACATCACGCGACACAGTGTCGGGCAGTTCCGGAAGTGGACGACGCTGTACCTCCAACTCCTCAGGACTCCGGTTCGCTCGCTTCTCGTACGACTGTTGCGAGCGTACGACCTCGATCCATCGGCCATCACCGAGCAGGTACGGGCTGCCCATCACGCGCTGCCGTTCCTCCAGCACGTCATCATCGTTGCAAAGACGCGATTTCGTCGCCACTTACACAAGCTGAGAGAGTATCGAGGCCTCGCGTCGGCGTTTGAGCGTTCCACGGACGATTGGAACGACCTGCGGGATGGTCTCCAGTCGCGTGTAATCGACGAGTTCGAATCGCTCGTCGTCCCGGAATATCTCGTGGGTGTTGCGATTCAGGTGACAACCGCCAGCGACAGTGTGCCATGCAGGCGCGAGTACGTCGTGGGCGATACCCACGGGGCCCTCCCCGCGGACGTGCTCGAGGAACCGGAACTCGCCACCTGGCTTCAGTACCCGTGCAACCTCGGAGAGCGCAGTATCGAAACCGGGGATGGTGCAGAACACGAGTGATGCGATGACGACATCGAACGAGTCGTCCGCGAACGGGAGTGTTTCCGCCCCGGCACTCTCTATCTCGATATCGAGTCCCAGTTCGCGAGCTCGTTCGACTGCTTGCCGGCGCATGTGGGGGTCTGGCTCAATCGCGAACAGCGTGAGATCGTCACCACCAGTAGCGGCTTCTGCGAAGTACGGAAACATCGCGCCCGTCCCCGTCCCGAGATCCAGAACATGCCCGGACAAGTCGTCCACGAGGTAGCGTCGATGGTCGGCAAGTACGATTCGCTCCGCTGGTTTCATCACCGGATCGTACAGTCGTGCGAACATCGGATGAGACGGGTCAGTCATCTGTTTTCCTCCCGTTCAGTTTCTGAGATATTTCTTGCATGTTTTGACTTAGTGCCATGTCCATGTGTTGCGTACCACTGCGACTCGGGCCACTGGAAACCGCCTTCACGGTAGACATCGAAAACGCCCCGCTCGATGTCGTCTCGTATGATGTCAGCGGTCGTCTCGTCGACGCTCACGAAGTGACACAGCGGGTGGCCCGGATATGCGACTGCATTTTCAAGGATCCCCACGACGAGGCCAGTCGACGGCGCACGAACGACTTCGACTTCGTCTTTGAAGTGATCAGAAATCGTGAACAGCGGTTCGCCATCTTCAACGAGGGGGTGTGGGCCCCACTTCATCTCGACGAGCCCACCAGTGTCGGCGCGGAGCCACGTCTTCTCACCATCACGGGCGATGACGCGTGTCCAGCCGGGCCAGGAAACCGGTTGGTTGGGAAGCACCTCGTGTTCGGCGAGGACGCTCGCGACGCAGTGGAGCGCTCGGTCGAGGTGCGCGGTCTGGAATCGATGGGCGCGCCCCATCTCGACCGTGACCGTGGGGATACCGTCCTGACAGGCCACGCGTCGGAGTGTCCCTCCTGAACCCTCGCCGTCGAGGATGACGCTCGTGCCGAACGCGCGGGCGAGTCGTTCGACAGCGGGGTCGTTCATGTCGGCGCGGACGTGATACATTGTCGTTCGGTTGCGCGTCGACGTGTGGAAGTCGAGACCGAAGTCACACTTCGAAACGAATTCCTCGTAGATGGCGTTGGCGAGTCGTTTTGCGGTCGTACTCCGTGAGTTGCCGGGGAACGAGCGATTGAGATCTTCGTCGTAGATGGGGATATAGCGCTGTTGGGCGAGAAAGCCTGGTACGTTCAACACGTGCAGGCAGACGAGCGCTCCGTGAATGTCCTCGGGAGCGTAGTGGCCCGCGACCTCCTGGATTATTTTGATGCCGTTGAGTTCGTCGCCGTGAACTGCTGCAGTCAGAAAGCCTGTGGGTCCAGATCGTGTGCCGTTGATGACCGTGACCGGAATCTCAATCGGATCGTCGTTAAATGTCGTTCCGACGGCGTACCGGAACTGAACCTTCCTGCCTGAAGGGACCACGCGGTCCCCCACTTCGAGCGACTGGTGGCTGTCGACAGTCATGGATCATCTCTCCGTGAGGTGTTGGTGCGTTCCTGTGGTTTTTGTTGCTGGTTCGGACGACCGATGAATCTGGGAACTGACTCACGGTACGTTTCGTACGCTTCTCCGTACTGTTCGCTGAGCCACGGTTCCTCTGCGAGCGGTGCAAGCAGGAACCAAGCGATACCGATTAGGGCGAGTACCGCCGTCATCCAGGACCCAGCGAGAATCGCCCCGCCGACGAGCATCGCGATGTAGCTGACGTACTGTGGATTCCGAGAATACTGATATGGTCCAGCGGTGTTCAACTGCCCTTCGAGACCGGCACTCTCGTGGAATCCGAGCCGCCACACAGCCCAGAGCGAGACGGTGGCACCGACCAAGAGCAACAGGAGACTGGCCATCTGAATCAGTATCGATGGCCGGTACCAACTCCACAAGTCGAGATACGCAACACCGAACAGACTGCCGCCGTAGACGACCCAGGCAGTCCAGCTGAGCCAGAACGTCCAGTTGCGTGTGCCATGGGGCCAGAACCGGTGAGACTGGCTCTGGATACTCACGAGAAGCCCACAGAGAAGTATTCCTCCGGACAGGAGGCCCAGACCGAACAGCGATGTCGTGATGACGGGCATGGTTGTAATAGTAGGCTACGCAGCCACCGAGAGATCGACGTTCCGCAGTCTGCGCGCATTAATCGCGACGATGATCGTCGACAGCGACATGAACACGGCACCGATCGCCGGTGAGAGGAGGATGCCGATGGGCGCAAGTATCCCCGCTGCCAGGGGAAGCGCGAATACGTTGTACCCGGTCGCCCAGACGAGGTTCTCCTGCATCTTCCGGTAGCTCGCCTTCGACAGCCGGATGAGGCGGACGACATCCAGGGGGTTGTTGTCGACGAGGATGATGTCGCCTGACTCGATGGCCACGTCCGTCCCCGAGCCGATGGCGATGCCGACGTCGGCGCGGGTGAGCGCGGGGGCGTCGTTGACTCCGTCACCGACCATCGCGACCAGCTTCCCCTCTGATTGGAGTTGTTCGACCTTCGTGTCCTTCTCCTCGGGGAGGACCTCCGCGAAGTACTGGTCGATGCCGAGTTCCTCCGAGACAGCCCGTGCGACGTCCTCGGAGTCACCAGTCAACATCGCCACCTCGATGTCCATCGCGTGTAGCGCCTCGATAGCCTGCCGGCTCTCTTCGCGGATGACGTCCGCGAGGGCGAATGCTGCGACAACTTCGGATTCGTCGTGAACCAGGTAGATAACCGTCTCTGCGTTCGAGCCAGCTTCCTCCGCGAAGGCAGCGATGCTGTCGGACCGTTCGATACCGAATTTCTCAATCAGGTTCGGTCCACCGATATGAACCGTCTCTCCGTCCACGGTGGCTCTGACGCCGAGACCGCGGAAATTCTCGAAGTTCGAAACGCTCGCTCGCTGGATGTCCCGTTCCTGGGCGGCGTCCCGGATGGCGCGAGCGATCATGTGCTCGGAGTCACCCTCGACACCAGCGGCGACTTCGAACGCTCTCTCTTCACTCCAGTCACTTGCCGTCTCGACACCGACGACGCCCTGTTCGCCCTTCGTGAGTGTCCCGGTCTTGTCGAACATCACCGTGTCCAGATTACGGGATTCCTCCATGGCAATGCGGTCGCGGATGAGCATCCCGTTCTGCGCAGCTGTGGAGGTGTTGATCGCGACGACGAGGGGAACAGCGAGCCCGAGCGCATGGGGGCATGCGATGACGAGGACCGTCACGACGCGTTCGAGGACTGCAATGTTGAATCCGACCGCGACGACCCACGCGACGGCCGTGATAGCAGCGACAGCGAGTGCAACGTAGAACAGCCAGCCTGCGGCCCGGTCGGCCAAGAGTTGCGTCCGTGATTTCGACTGTTGGGCTTCCTCGACCAACCGCATGATACCCGCTAGCGCTGTTTCGTCGCCGGTCTTCGTGATGCGGACCCGGAGGCTCCCGTCCTGATTGACCGTGCCAGCGACGACTTCAGATTCGGGTTCCTTGCCCACAGGGCGGGACTCGCCAGTGATCATCGACTCGTCGACCGAGGACTCGCCCTCGACGACCTCACCGTCTGCAGGAACTGACGCACCCGGCCGAACGAGAACAACGTCGCCTTCGCCAAGTGTGGAGACGGGGACCTCTTCCGTATCCCCGCTTTCAGTGACGAGTTCTGCAGTATCGGGCATAAGCCTCGCGAGCTCGTCGAGCGCGCCGGAGGCTGCCCGGACCGACCGCATCTCCACCCAGTGGCCCAACAGCATGATGTCAATCAGCGTCACGAGTTCCCAGAAGAACGGCGTCGTCCCCTCGAGGAACAGACTCGCAACCGAATAGACGAACGCGACGGTAATCGCCAGCGAGATGAGCATCATCATCCCTGGCTCGCGAGTCTTCAGTTCGGTACGTGCCATCGAGAGGAACGGCACGCCACCGTACGCGAAGACGATCACCGCGAGAACCGGCGTGATCCAGACGCTGCCGGGGAACGACGGCGCAGTGTACCCGAAGACATCCTGGATGAACTCGCTGAAGAAGATGACTGGTAGTGAGAGTACGAGCGACACCCAGAACCGCCGGCGAAACATCTGCTCGTGACCAGTGTGATCCGTGTGTCCGCTATGATCGTCGTGTCCGTCCTCGTCGACGTCTGCACCGTGATCGTGCCCGTCGTGAATAGGCTCTGTCTCTGCAGAAGGTGGCGATTCAGTGTCGGCGTGATGGTGACCGTGTTCGGTGTCGTGATCGTGCTGTGCGTGTTCCTCCGTGGAGTCGGATTCAGTACGAGCCTCGTCCCCTGTCGCGTGAGCATCGTGTTCTGGGGAATGTGAGTGCTGCTCGGATGTCGCACGAGCCGTTGGACGCGCTTCTTCGTCTGCGTGTAACTGGCAGACTCGGCAGCAGTAGACGGGGCCGTCGGTCTGGGGAGATGTCTGAGAATCCGATACATCCGCATCGGATTTCTCGTGATTTGGATTGTTGCTCATTTATTGTGTATTGGTGCCGTCCCCCATGATTTAGTCCTGCCCCCGACATCGCGAAGGAGGTCAAGAAGATCCGGAGTCGAAGGAACGGCTGGGCCTCCGGTGACGACGGTTCGGTGGTTCTCAGACGTCTGCCGTATATCCAGCGTCTTCGATGGCCTGGACGAGTGCCGTGACGTCAGCGTCGCCGTCAACGTCCGCCTGCCCGGACTCGTGATCGGCGCTCGCATCAGTTACGCCGCTAACCTCCCGAAGCGCATCTTCGACAGTCTGTTCACAGTGCCCACAACTCATCCCTTCGACGGTGATGGTCTGACTCATATCCAATAATGAATAGGGGCTGTTGTTCTATGTGGTTTTCTGCTTAGAATCCAAAGTTTGTTAGGCCGTAGATCGGTGGTGTCGAAGGCATTTCGTGAGCAACAATAATGTATTCTGCGAGCCGAGGCATCGGTATGCGCAACTTGGATGAAACCGACCTGGAAATTCTCTCGTTACTGGCTGACAATGCTCGCCGCCATTCAGCGATATTGGTGAGAAGGTCGGTCTTTCGGGGCCTGCCGTTTCCGATCGAGTCAAACGATTACAGGAGGCGGATGTCATCAACAACTTCACGATCGATGTCAATCGAGCCCATCTCCGGGCCGGTGTTCCAGTGTTTATCCAAGCCGAGATCGGCCCGGGAGTACTGGAGGCAGCCCGTACCCGGGTTCGCGAGTCAGACGGCGTCGAACACGTCTTTACGACATCCGAGGGAGACCTTTGGTTCTACGCTCGCGTCGAAGCACAGAACATTCGTCGGTGGGTGAATGGACTCTTCGACGAGATCGAGATGACGGAGTATACAGTCACACTCGTCGACGACATCGAATGGACACCATCTGTCGATGGCGTCGAATTCGCGCTCACGTGTGCTGAGTGTGACAATACCGTCGATAATGAGGGGGAGACGACGCGAATCGACGGCGAGATCTACCACTTCTGCTGTCCATCCTGTCTTGCACGGTTCGAGACCGATACCAGCGATTAGAAGAAGGCGCATAACGGGCCTTTGGAATCCTAATTTTGTTGGGGCTCATACCCGGGCTCTCGTAACAACAAATCGTCTAAACATGGACCCCGTATAGTAAAACCAGCATGACAAGCCGAACAACCCATCTCGATATCACAGGGATGACCTGTGCCAACTGCTCGGCGACAGTTGGCGACGCGCTAGAGTCCCTCGACGGCGTCGTCGAGGCGAACGCGAACTTCGCCACCGACGAGGGCTCCGTCGAGTACGATCCTGACGAGGTAACGCTCGAAGAGATATACGAGGCGATCGAAGATGCCGGGTACGGGGCGGTGTCTGACACGGTGACTATCGGCATCTCCGATATGACCTGTGCCAACTGTGTACAGACCAATGAGACTGCCCTTGAGAACACGCCAGGTGTCATCGCAGCCGAGGCGAATTTCGCCACCGACGAAGCCCAAGTCCGGTACAATCCCGCGGACACGTCGCTGGATGCGCTCTACGATGCCATCGAGAGCGCGGGTTACTCGCCCGTCCGAGAGGACGGCGACTCCGGTGAGGACGCGCGCGACGCCGCACGACAGGCCGAGATTCGAAAACAGCTCCGACTGACGCTGTTCGGGGCAGTCCTCTCTGCACCGTTGCTGTTCTTCCTCATCGACAGCTATCTTCTCGGCGGCGCCTTCGTCCCCGAGACCGTCTTTGGCGTGGAACTCGGATGGGTCGAGTTCCTGCTCGCGACACCGGTGCAGGCGCTTCTCGGCTGGCCGTTCTACAAGAACTCGTACAATGCGTTGGTGAACAACAAGCGTGCCAACATGGACGTGCTGATCGCGCTAGGATCGACCACTGCCTACCTCTACTCCGTAGCAGTGCTACTCGAGGTGATCGCCGGCGGCCTGTACTTCGACACGGCGGCGCTCATCCTCGTGTTCATTACGTTGGGCAACTACCTGGAAGCCCGTTCGAAGGGGCAGGCCGGTGAAGCACTTCGCAAGCTGCTGGAAATGGAGGCGGAGACGGCTACCGTCGTCGACGAGAACGGCAACGAAGAAGAGATTCCGCTCGAAGACGTCAAGGTCGGCGACCGGATGAAAGTCCGGCCCGGCGAACAGATTCCGACCGACGGTGTCGTCGTCGACGGGCAGTCTGCCGTCGACGAATCGATGGTGACGGGCGAGTCCGTCCCCGTCGAGAAGGGCGAGGGCGACGAGGTCGTCGGGTCGACGATCAACGAGAACGGCGTGCTCGTCGTCGAGGCCACGAAGGTCGGTGAAGACACCGCCCTTCAGCAGATCGTCCAAACGGTCAAAGAGGCCCAGTCCCGCCAGCCTGACATCCAGAACCTCGCCGACCGCATCAGCGCGTACTTCGTGCCGGCAGTCATTGTGAACGCCGTGCTGTGGAGCGTGGTCTGGTTCCTGTTCCCGGAGGCACTGGCAGGCTTCGTCGACTGGCTCCCGCTGTGGGGGCAAGTCGCCGGGGGGCCGGCTGTTGCGGGCGGAACCGTCACGGTGTTCGAGTTCGCTATAATCGTGTTCGCCTCGGCAGTACTCATCGCGTGTCCCTGCGCGCTGGGGCTGGCGACGCCCGCCGCGACGATGGTCGGGACCACCATCGGTGCCCAGAACGGCGTCCTGTTCAAGGGTGGCGACATTCTCGAGCGCGCCAAGGACGTCGACACCGTCGTCTTCGACAAGACCGGCACGCTCACCGAGGGTGAGATGGAGCTGACTGATGTCGTCGTCTTCGACGGAGATGGCCAGCCTGTCACCGACGGTGGAGACCCTGCTACCGATGGCGATCCCGCGAGCGGTGCGAGCGGGACCTCGTCGGATCGGCGATCCGACGGCGGCCAACTGACAGCTCGTGACCGACTCAGTAAGGACGACGTGTTGCGGCTCGCGGCCAGCGCCGAAAGCGGCAGCGAACACCCGCTCGCCCGAGCCATCGTCGAGGGAGCCGAAGAGCGCGGGTTAGACGTCACCGGCCCGGAGGATTTCGAAAACGTCCCCGGTCACGGGATCCGTGCGACGGTCGGCGGGAGCGAGGTGTTGGTCGGCAACCGCAAACTCCTCCGCGACAATGATATCGACCCCGCGCCCGCGGAGGAGACCATGGAGCGCCTCGAGAACGAGGGCAAGACCGCGATGCTGGTCGCGGTCGATGGTGAGCTGGTGGGCGTCGTCGCAGACGCCGACACGGTCAAAGAAACCGCGAAGGACGCGGTTAGCGCGCTCCAGGAGCGCAATGTCGACGTGATGATGATCACGGGCGACAACGAACGGACCGCTCGTGCGGTCGCGAAGCAGGTCGGTATCGACCCGACCAACGTGCGTGCGGAGGTGCTCCCAGAGGACAAATCCGATGCCGTCGAGTCCATTCAGGCCGAGGGGCGGCAGGCGATGATGGTCGGTGACGGCGTCAACGACGCCCCCGCACTCGCCGTCGCACACGTGGGTACGGCGATCGGGAGCGGGACGGACGTCGCCATCGAGGCGGCTGACGTGACGCTGATGCGGGACGATCCGCTGGACGTGGTGAAGGCGATCCGCATCTCCGACGCGACGCTGCAGAAGATCAAGCAGAACCTCGTCTGGGCACTGGGCTACAACACCTCGATGATCCCGCTGGCATCCCTCGGACTGCTC
Organism: Halorubrum sp. CBA1229; assembly: GCF_003721435.2. Taxonomy (NCBI): domain Archaea; kingdom Methanobacteriati; phylum Methanobacteriota; class Halobacteria; order Halobacteriales; family Haloferacaceae; genus Halorubrum; species Halorubrum sp. CBA1229. The sequence continues at coordinate 328,953 of NZ_CP054586.1, forward strand.
CAACCAGTTCTGGCTGCGGCGGCGATGGCGTTCTCCAGCATCTCGGTGCTGTCGAACAGCCTGCTGTTCCGTCGGTACACGCCCGACCACGATTACGAACTGTTGGGGAAGCTCCGGTAATCACGCGTCGTTCCAGTCCATCATGTCCAATATTTCCCGTCGTGCGGTGTACGCGTACCTCGTCGAAACGGCCGATACTGAGCCCACCTACCTCCGAGCGCGTGACATCGCCAGCGACCTCGACGGGTCGCCGAAAGCCGTCGCACAGTATCTGAGCCAGCTTCAGGACGACCTCGCCGACGTCTCGCTCGAACAGTGGGGTCGGTCGAAGAGCACAACGTGGCGAGTCGAGGTGGACGAGTCGTGAGCACTGTCACACAGCGCGTCGAAACCGTCCTCCCCGACACGGGGACTCGCGAGTGGTGGGCGCTGTATCTGCTTGCCCCGGTCGTCCTCATCGGCGCAGCCCTCCTCGCATTTCCAACGCTCGTCTACGATCGGTTCGTCTGGCAGTATCTCTGGGGGCCGGTCGTCGCCGACGCCGCCAGCCAGCCGGTCACGCACGAGGGGATACGGGCCGTCCGGGGGTATAATGCCGTGAACACGGTGACCTATCTCGGTGCAGTCGTGTACAGTCTTCCCGGCCTCCGAGCGTATCTCAACCACCTCGGTGTCACGCTCGACGCGCGACTCGCATACGGGTTCGCGCCGATAATCGTCGCCGGCGGGGCGATGCGTGCACTCGAGGACATCGGACTGCTCGGTGACTACGCGGTGTGGTTCATCACCCCGTCGATCTATTTCGTCGTCACAGGCGTCACAGTCTTCGCGCTCGGCCTTGGCACACTCGTGCGCGACAGAGGCATCGGATCCATCCCGGCGACGGTCGGCGTCGTAGGGACAGTCTGGGGCGTCAGCGCCGTCGGATTGGCACTCTGGTACGGACTCTCGACGGCGACCCCGCTTCGCCTGTGGGTCCCCGTCGCGACGACGGGAATCGCCCTCACCGTGACTGCTCTCTACTACTGGGGGACGAGCTTCGTCGACGTCGTACACCTCCGGCATCCACTCTTCCTGCTGGCCGTCTTCGGACAGACGTGGGACGCCGCACAGAACCTCATCGGCGTCACGTTCCTCGGCTACTCGCCGAAGCTGGTCATCACGAACTTCGTGTATCAAGCGACTGGCTTCTCCGGATCGACGTTCGTCCTCAAACTCCTCGTGACCGGCGGAATCGTCTGGTACCTTGCGGACGCGAAAGACGAGATGAACCACACCTGGTGGTGGCTCATGACGTTCTTCATCGGGGCGATCGGGATCCCGATGGGCGTCCGTGGGTCGCTCCGGATGATGCTCGGAGTCTAATACCTGAACGATAGGGAAACGGATGATTCCAAACCAATACACCACGGTAGTCGCCTCCGTCACAGAGCAGTGCCCAGCCGTCGCTAAGATCGCTGATAGTGCACCTCTGGGACAATGCAATAGCTGGTCCCTCGATCACCGGACGTTCCTACCATTACCGATACGATGAATCAGACACCGACAGTTGCGATACTGGGTGGGGCAATGGCTGGGTTAGCGGCTGCAGAAGGATTTCAGAGGGCTGGCTGTGACGTCGAGCTCTACGAACGCCAGACGTACAACGAGAAACGCGTCAACTGTGGCGAAGCGATGACCGCCGCCTCTGCAATCCCCCTCGAGAAGACCGCAGAAAACGGGTTCATTAATCCGCTCCCAGAGATGGAAGTCGAGGTGTACGATGGCGTCCAGCCGGGTCGTCAGTGTACTGGACGCGGGAAGTTCACTGCACCGGACGCCTACATCACCGATCGTAACGTCGTCGAACAATCGTGGGCAGACCGCCTGACACAGAGAGGGGTAGACGTCAACGAGAATCAGTCGATCACACCGGCTGAGTTATTCGAGTTCGCAGACGGATACAATGTCATCGTCGACGCCACTGGCCAGCCCTCGCTCACCAGCAAGGCACTACAATCGACCGGCGAATACTCCGGATACCTCGTCGCACTCAACGCCGATGTCGTGGGGGACTTCAGCGACGTATACCCCAACAGCCAGATTATACTCGAAAATTACACTGGATACACGTGGGCGTTCACGAAAACACCGAATCGCGCCAACGTTGGAATCGGATGGGCTGTCAGTGACCGCCCGGACGACTACATGGCAGCGTTCAAACGTGCCTGTGAGCGCAATGGATGGCCCACGCCGACACAGGAACGGACAAACGTCGCGATTATCCCGGAAGGCCCAAGCCTCGATCCCCAGCGAACCTATCACCCCGACCACTCTATCGTGCGTGTAGGTGATGCTGCCGGGATTGCAAACCGGCTTACGGGAAAAGGAATCTCACAGGCCATTCAATCGTCGTATCTCGCAGCGGAACTGGCGGCTGAGGATCGATTGGAAGCATATCCGGAACAGCTGTATCGGGAAATGAAACCTGAATACCTGCTGGCAACGGTTATTCGATACTTCACCGAGACACGGCAGCCACAGATCCTCGGTAAAGCAATTCAAGCCGGCTCTGGAATGGACATCGAAGCTGTCGATCGCTCGCCGCGGGACGTATTGATACAGCTCGCACGACACCCACGGTTATTTGTTCAAATCTTCGGGAAACGGAAGGTACTCCAGCGGGTCTATCAAGCAGCGACCGATCAGTGGGAGTACACTTCGATACCGAACGGTGAGAGTCCGATCTCCGATTCCTCTTTCTAGTATGATGAGAGTTGTATCGGTGATGCAGCTTCTCACTCATCGTCTTCTGCATCGACAGAGTACGACAGTGGGAGTTACGTGAATCAACGGTCAGGGGCGGAAGAGCGAGTAAAACCACGCTTCGGTCTCTGGATGGAGGCCATCGCATACTGCATGAACCGCCATAGCTACTGATACTGCAAAGACGGCGTGGAATAGATGCGCCGGGACTGACTCGGTTAACAATGCACTCACACCAATTACCGCAGAGATAGAGGCGCCGACGCCGACTCTGAAAAAGAAGGCACGCTGAATTACTAGAACTGTGTCCTGATAGAGAAGCACGTAACAAAGAACTGTGAGACCACTAGTGATGAGTGTCGGGATCAGCAGGAGCAGCATCGAACTCATTGCAAGTCACTTCCCGAATATCCCAGCCGAGGGTGGATGTACCCTAACCCAGCAATCAGAGCCGTTACACCGAGTATAGCACCTGTTTCGACAGTTACGAGAAGATCGTGTGGAAGCGGTGTAAGTGTTCCAAGATGGGCGAGCCCGAACAGTAAACTTACGAGCGGGACTCCAACAAGTAATCGACCGTACGTTCCCTCATACTGGTGCCAGATTCCGAGCGTTTTCGCGGCTGTGTATCCGGTACTCACGAGGATGATACCGGTCAGAAGGACGTTTGGAACAATTGGAACCATGGGGAGTCTACGTCACCCAACAAGAAGTCCGTTATCCACGTGCAGAGACGCACCCATCAGTCCGAGCTTGTTTGAGCAACTCTCATTACGGACTGTCAGAGTCATCGTGGTTACGGGACTCGGCCACAACTTCTCGCCATTTACCCCGATCCGGAAGGAACATCGGGACATTCTGCTGATACAGTTGGTAGTCCTCGCCGAACTTGTCGACCATGTCGCGTTCTTCCTTCCGAGCAAGCCACGCGAAGACCACGATGACAAACGGAAACAAACCGACAGAGAACACTGTTGGCCAGTGAATGATTCCTTCGCCGAACAAAGCGATGAACAAACCGGTGTACTGCGGATGACGTACGTAGCCGTATAGCCCGTCCGTGACAAGTCGATCATTCTGCCGAGCTCGATAGACCTGCCGCCATCCTTGAGCAAACAGTCCGATGCCGACGAGAGCCACGGCATAGCCGAGTAGCATCGAAACCAGCATTCCAGTCTCGCCGAAGCCGACGAGTGTCGACCAGAGATTCGTGCTGGCGGACTCGCGATCGAACCCGAAAAATCTGACTAGCAGATAGATCGTGAGCGGAAATCCGTACATCTCTGCATACAACGCGATGATAAACGCCTGCACCACACCTGCCCCGACCCACTCGCGCCAGCTATCTGGAGCAAAATACCGATAGAAGAACCAGGAAACCACGACGATAACGATTAGTGCGAGTCCCCAGGCTGCGGGGTTAGTAACGGAAAAATCGATTGCTGAAACCATCAAGACGTTCAGAGACATTCTATGGGTCGATTCTCTACCAGAGTAAATAACTCATCCTAGAATGTATCGGGCCCAGGGATACCGTTCCACGAGTGGTACACCATCAACCTTGTACTGTTCAATATACGCATCAAGACCGAGGATACGTCCTGCGCCGAAAGCGGCGACAGAGAGGAAAACGAGCATGTACGCGAAGTCCCCGTTGATGTAGCCGTGTGCGGTGTCCCAGTTCCCGAAGTAGAACAGTAGCATCAGGAACGCGCCCCAGAACGCGGCCAGTCGGGTGAGGAAACCCACGATCAGGCCGAGGCCGATGAGAACCTCGCCCCACGGGACGGCGATGTTGACGAAGTCGACGAACCACCCCGTCTGGCCCATCGAGACGAAGAGATCGGCGAGCGGACTGCCGTTCGCGGGCGGCGCATTCTGGAGGTAGCCGGCCGCGTTGAAACTGCCGGAAAGGACCTTATCTACACCGCTCTGGAAGAACGCGATCCCCATCATCAGTCGTAGTGCAAGGATGAACCAGACGCTCAGGGTGTGAAGCTTCCCGCTCGCCGTAAATCCGCCAATTGAGCTTTGTAGTTGGACTTCTTGTGATGACATACCGTAGACTGATTCGTGGGAATTATATAAAGATGCGTCTCCCCTCCGATTCACGTGAGGAGGTGCCACTGTTTTTCGAGAAGGAGCCGGCTCCGTAGTGTATCACATCCGGCAATCTTCAAGCTGTCTCGAGTTCGAGCGGAGAAACGGGGAAGTGTCCCTATTTTTGGGAGAGTAGCCGTCGGAGGACGAGATGAAGGATGCCTCCGTTTTCGACGTATCGAACGGCTGCAGGCGTACCGACCTGGGCAGTAACCGGGAATTCGACGGTCGATCCATCAGCCCGTTCTGCGAGGACGGTCAGCTCGTCGTTCACGTCTAACCCGTCATCAAGGCCACGGATCGCGACGATCTCCGAGCCGTCGAGGCCGAGCGACTCCCACGAGTCTCCCTCTTGGAACTGCAGCGGGAGGACACCCATACCGACGAGATTGTCACGGAAGATTCGTTCGTAGCTTTCGGCGATGGTAGCACGGACTCCCAACAGATCCGTCCCCTTCGCAGCCCAGTCACGACTCGATCCCGTTCCGAGTTCCTCGCCAGCGAACACGACAAGCGACGTGTCGTTCTCGCGGTAGCGACGACTGGCCTCGAAGACCGTCGTCTGTTCGTCCGTGGGGTTGTGAATCGTGTAGCCACCTTCGACGTCGTCGAGCATCTGATTCTCGATGCGGACGTTCGCAAACGTCCCGCGCATCATCACCTCGTGATTCCCTCGCCGAGCACCGTACGTGTTGAACTCGTGCGGTTCGACACCGCGCTCCACGAGCCATTCCCCAGCCGGTTGCTCGCGACTGAACGGTCCGGCGGGACTGATGTGGTCCGTGGTGACCGTGTCCCCGAGCAACAGGAGTGTGCGGGCGTCTTCAACGTCCGCCACGCCGGGTTTCTCCAGCGGGAAGTCCTTGAAAAACGGCGGCTCTCGGATATACGTCGAAGACTCGTCCCACTCGTAGACGTCACCGCTCGGCGCATCGAGCGCATCCCAGTGTTCGTCCCCCTCGAACACCTCGGCGTACTTCTCCTCGAACATCGCCGAGTCGACGCTATCGTGAACCGCCGTATGAATCTCGTCGGGGTCGGGCCAGATGTCTGCGAGGTAGACTGGGTCGCCCTCAGCGTCCGTTCCGAGCGAGTCGTGTTCGAGGTCGATGTCCATGCGGCCGGCGAGGCCGTAGGCGACCACGAGTGGCGGACTGGCGAGGTAGTTCGCCCGGATCTTCGGATGGATGCGTGCCTCGAAGTTGCGATTGCCCGAGAGGACACTCGTCGTCCAGAGGTCTTCGGCGTCGATCGCGCGTTCGATCGGCTCGGGCAGTGGTCCGGCATTCCCGATACAGGTCGTACAGCCGTAGCCGACCACGTTGTAGCCGAGGTCTTCGAGATACGGAAGGAGGCCCGATTCCTCGAGATATTGGGTGACAACACGACTTCCCGGAGCGAGACTCGTCTTGACGTACGCGGGGACGTCAAGCCCACGCTCGACAGCGTTGCGAGCGAGGAGTCCTGCCGCGAGCATCACCGAAGGGTTCGACGTGTTCGTACAGCTGGTGATGGCGCTAACTACGACGCTCCCGTGGCCGATTTCAGTCGTTTCGCCGTGTACGTCGACTTCGACCCGTTTGTCGAGGTCGCCGACGTCCGGCTCCGGAAGATCGGGGTCCGGTCGGTCATCGGCAGCGCTGCTTTCGCCAAGCCATCGGGTGAGCGCGTCCTCGTCGATTTCGTCCACTTCGTCTTCGAATTCACCGTGGACCAATCCACGGAAGTGCGTCTTCATGTCGTCCATCGGGACGCGGTCCTGAGGCCGCTTCGGCCCGGCGAGACTGGGTGTTATCGTCGAGAGATCGAGCTCGACTGTTTCGGTGTACTCGGGGTTCTGCTCGCCGAACAGCCCCTGGGCGTCGAGATATTCACGGACCAGTTCGATGTGCTCCTCGTCGCGTCCCGTAAGCTCGAGATAATCGAGAGTCGCCTCGTCCACCCCGAACATCGAGATGGTCGAACCCTGTTCGGGTGCCATGTTCGCGATGGTCGCCCGGTCCGGAACAGTGAGGTTCGACACGCCCGGTCCGAAGAACTCGACGAAGCGGTCGACAACCCCGACCTCGCGGAGTTGCTCGGTGACGTGGAGGACGAGGTCGGTCGCTGTCGCACCTTCGGGTAGTTCGCCGGTGAGTCGGACGCCGACGACCTCGGGGAGCTTCATCGTGATGGGCTGGCCAAGCATCGCGGCTTCCGCCTCGATGCCGCCAACGCCCCACCCGACGACGCCGATACCACCGATCATCGGCGTGTGGCTATCAGTTCCGACGAGGGTGTCGGGGAGCAGCCACTGCTCGCCATCACGCTCTCGGGCGTGGACGACCTGGCCGAGGTATTCAAGGTTCACCTGGTGGACGATCCCGGTTCCCGGCGGTACGACGCGGAAGTCGTCGAAGGCCTGTTGGGCCCACTTGAGCGCTCGATAGCGTTCGCCGTTGCGCTCATACTCCAGTTCGACGTTCTTCTCGTATGCGTCCTCAGAGCCGAAGTAGTCGACCTGAACGCTGTGGTCGATGACGAGATCGCACGGGATCTCCGGTTCGACGAGGGTTGGATCCTCGCCCTTGCGCTCAACCGCCGAGCGGAGTGCCGCGAGGTCGACGACGGCGGGAACACCGGTGAGGTCCTGGAGGACGACCCGCGACGGCGTGAACGGAAGTTCGACATCCGGCACGTCAGGCTGCCACGAAGCGACGTTCCGAACGTCCTCAGCCGTAATGGTGTCGCCGTCGACGTTCCGAAGGACGGATTCGAGGAGGACACGAATGCTAACCGGAAGGCGGTCCAGTTCGCAGAGGCCGGCCTCTTCGAGAGCGGTGAGATCCGCCATTTGATAGGCGTCCCCATCGAACTCGAATTCACGTATCGCATCGAAAGGATCAGTTTCGACCATGGAGTGAGCTACGCTTACCCAGCCCTTGAATTGTTGGCTCCGAACAGTCGGAAGACCCAGTCACTGCAGCACTTCATACAGCTGTCGCGAAGGGCCTTCGTTCACAGAATCCGGCTAAGCGCCTCCGTTATCGAGCGAACTCTGACGATACGGAGCCCCGATACAGCCACTTCTGTCGGTTCGTCCGCCGGAATGACCAAAGCCCGTGCATCAAGTCCTCGTGCTGCACGGGCTTTCGTCTCGATCTCCCCAACGGGAAGCAACGCTCCTTCGTCGTCGACGATTCCCGTGATGAGCGTCTCCGGTGTGAGTGACTGCTGGCGGAGGCTGGCGACGAGGGCGACCGTGAGTCCTGCTTCCCAGCTCTTCCCGCGAAGTGCGAGCACACTGTCCGTGGGAGAATCGAACGTGACGTGCGTCGCCGTTCCGGCCAGCGAGCTGTCGGTGAGCCGCGTGGCCGTCGCAATCGCTTCACGAAGCGCGAGCTGGAGGTCGTGGCGGACTTCGATTCCATTCAAATTCACGAACAACTCGCCCTCGCCGTCGGTGAACTCAAATGCCACCGGAACCATGAGGCCGCTATCGGAGCCGTCGACTGCTGGAAGATAGTACCGTGTTGTTGCGGGAAGTGTGGCCCCACCAGCGAGTGTCGCCAGCGACTGAAATCCCTCCCCCGCTCGCGTGAGACCGAAAACCGCACCGGCGCCCCCAAGGCTCCCCAGGCCGAGTCCGGCAAGAAACCCCCGACGCGACAGAGCCGTCTCTTCAATCCGGCCGATTACGTCGTGCTCCGTATCAGCCGACCGAGAGACGGAAGCGGGTTCGTCGGGTGGCATGGTAGTATGGTGACCGGCTACAGTTAGTATTCGTGTGAGTGAGTAACAGGCGGAGGGTAATAAAGGCTCTTCGCAGTGTGGACTTCGAACGGATACGCCTATTTTGACTGACTCTCACGTATGAAACGGTCGTTGTCACATATGCCGTCACAGTACCGGTCACTGGTCGGGTTGACTGTCGTAAGTAGCGTCGTGACCGGTATCGGCGTGTGGAGTGCCTATCAGTTCGAACTTGCCCTGCTTCAGGTGACGACCGCAAGCACGTGGACTCTTCTGGTTGGGCTCATCGAGGAGGCGTTCGTCCGTCTCATCCCTTTGATACTCGTTTTCTACGGCTGGAGCTACTGGCAAGGCGACCTCCTCTCGAAAACCGAGGGACTACTCGCAACCGTGGCCTCCGGTCTGACAGTCGCCTTCCTCGAACTGGTGCTCAAACTCGAATACCTGTCACGTCTCGAGGCGACAGCCCAGTTCGACTCGCTCGTGCTCCCGCTAGTATTCGTTCACCTACCGTTCGCACTCATTGCTGGGCGGTTCGCGTACGCGCTCGGCGAGCGGATTCATCATACCGACGAGGTAGGCTTACCGTCGCTGTCGCGACGAAATCTGGCGGTACTCGGTCTTGGATATCTCGGCCTCGCAGTACTCCATATCGGCTACAATCTACTTGTACGGTAGGAGGGGGAGCGCTGCTGAAACCGTCCGGGAGTGATTAGTGGTCGTCGCCGAGGGCGGTCGAAATCATTCCGTTCAGTTCTTCAAGCTTCTCGCGGACCCGATCGGGCTTGTCGGCCGGCGGATCCTCGAGGGCGACCGCCTCGTGGGGATCCGGTTCACCGACGATGACGCTCCCGATCATCCCGAGGCTCTCGTGGGGCGTGCAGTAGTAGTGGTAGACCCCCTCGGTCTCGAACGTGTGTTCGAACGTTGCGCCCTGTTCAGAGACGATGCCACTGTCCCAGGACGCCGCTCCCTCGGGAACGAGCTGGGGCTGGTCGTTGTCGGAGTGGTACGCGGTCGTTGAGTGACTCCCGCTCTCGTTGTGCCAGGTCACGGTGCCACCGACGTTCACCCGCACGACGTGTGGCTCGAAGTGGTAGCCCCCGTCCTCGGTAATCATGTTTACTTCGGCCGTATCGGACGGCGCTCCGACCGCTTCGTCGTGCCCCCCATCGTCGTCGTGACTGTCCTCGTCGTCGCTGTGGCTAGACTCCGTGCTGGCCTCGTCCTGGCCACTCTCAGTCGTTGATCCGGCCGCTGCCTCGCTGTCGTTGTCCTGAGTCCCCGTGCAACCGGCGAGGCCAATGACTGCTGCACCGCCAGTCAGCTGGAGCATCCGTCGACGCGTGAGTGAATCGGTCATATCATCGGTCACCTTGCAAGTGAACCTACACAGGCAGACAGTATAGTCCGGAACGCAGATTTGCTGGGTCAGCAAATCGGCGTTTCTTTATATACCCGCCCACAGAAATGTAGAATGTGAGTGAAGAGCGAGACATCTCGGGGGTCCTCGCCATCCTCGACGACGACTATGCACGAGCGATCCTCGAGGCGACTCGCCGAACACAGATGTCCGCCAAGGAACTCAGTAATGAGTGCGATATGTCCGTCTCGACGGTTTCCAGGCGAGTCAATACGTTGCTCGAGTACGACTTGCTCGTCGAACGAACGCACATGGATCCCGACGGTCATCATTACAGCGAATACGAAGCCCAGCTCGACCGGGTCGAGGTTCAACTTCTGGAGTCTGGGTTCGATGTCCGCATCGAACTTCGGGAAGACGCCCCCGACAGATTCTCTCGGTTGTGGGATACAATGAGGAACGACTAACCATGCACATCGGTCTCGTCATCGCAAAACTCGTCACCATGGCTCTCGGGTTCGTGATCGCATACCAAGCCTATCGAGGATACCGTCGATCCAACAGCCAATCGATGTTGTACCTCGCCGTCGGCTTCGCAATTATCAGCTTCGGCGCTATCATCGAAGGGGTCTTATTCGACGTTGTTGGCCTGACGTTCCATAACGCTGGAATAGTGGCGACAGTAATCGTCGCGCTCGGGATGCTCACGATCCTGTACGCCCTGTACGGACGCGACCCGCGGAAACTGGAGGAATAAGAATGGTGGACGCAACAACAGCGATTCTTGTAGTCGTTCGCTTGCTCGTTCTCGCACTCGGTATTCTGATCACGTACTACAGCTTCGAGGCGTATCGACGAACGGGCACGTACTATATGCGAAACGCCGCGATCGGATTCGGGATCATCACTCTCGGTGTCTTCATTGAAGGAGTGCTGTTCGAATTCGCGGGAGTTGACCTCGCTGTCGTCCACGTCATCGAATCAGTCGCCATTGGCCTCGGATTCGTGGTTCTTCTCATCTCGCTTCGCCGGTAGCTCCAGACACCTCTCTGGAAACGCAAGCCGAGTGTCTCAAGGCGAGACTAAACGCGATTTACACTGATGAGGTGAGTGCTCCGGAGCTTGCCCCCGATGGCGGTTCACGCTCCTCGAATGGTCAGAACTGGCCCATCAGCGTTCCGGAGAACTCGTTCAGTCACACTTCCGATGAGGTGTCGTGAAATACCGGATCGACCGTGCGTCCCCATAAGGATGAGGTCAACGCTATGCTGGTCACAGTACTCCGATATTTCCTGATGGGGGACGCCGTGGGTTATCTCAGCAGTGACTGCAACCCCGTCAGAAGTCGCTCGAGATCGGACATCTTCGAGGACCGTTTCTCCAGTCTGCTCTAGCACTTGCTGCAGTTCGTCCCATGTCCATCCCGGACGAGACGCGTAGTCACCCCTATCAACAACATAAAGAGCGTGAACTGCCGCATCGTACATCTTAGCCACTTCGAGTGCGTGATAAAAAGCCTCTCGTGCCGGAATACTGCCATCTGTCGGAAATAAGATGCGGTCGAATCCAGCTCGTATCTCGGCTTCAGAACTCGCTTCAGCCGGCTTCGAATTGATGCTAAGGACAGGGATGTTAACAGTGCGGATAATTCGGGTCGTTACACTCCCAAGCAGAAATCGGTCGAGGCCAGTGTGTCCTCGGGTTCGCATACAGACGAGATCGATTCCGGCGTCGGTGATGTAGGATCGGATTTCTCGCGCTGGAACGCCACGGCGGACCTCAGAAACTACGTCGAGATTGTGTTCTGCGGCTCGTGTCGCGATCTGTTGCGTGGCGGCATCCCCAGCGTCATACCATTGGTCTGGAAGCGGCTCCAAATCGGGAGTCAGCGCGGTCAGTTCGAGTTTCCGTTCGATCGGCGAACTGTCGACGACGTGTAGAGCGTGAACGGTTGCATCGTATCGGTCCGCGATGTCGAGCCCGTACGTGATCGCGGGTTCGACGTGATCGCTGCCATCGGTTGGGATGAGGATATCGGTGTACATGGCGTAGTTCTCCGATTTACCGTGTGAAGGAGTTGTACAGCCAGGCGAAGGCGTACACGAGGACGAAGCTGGCCACCGCGGCTTCAACCATACCTGCTGCTGTCCCGACGATGGTCGGTTCGAAGAACAGGTGCCACTGTTCCATTGCCTCAATCCCCTGCTCGTAGACTCCAATCGCTCCGAAGACGCCGAAGAGCAGCATCACGACGGCAGAGACGACGGCAGCTGCACCTGCCAGCGCCAGTGCGTCGAGGGACATCGTGCGGGGCTTGGATTCCATGTCATGCGCGTCCTGAGTTCTGGTAGTCGTGCTCATATGTAGAGATACGCCTGGCTCATTCAATCGAGTTTCTATTACAATTCGAAAGAACACCCGGCTGGGTAACGAACCACGATAAAATGCGGGGACAGAAGCAGGATATTGCGTCGCTGTCTGGGTAATTAGTCGTTCAAAAGGCCATAGCGATTCACCAACTGGAGCCCGAACTCCCAGTATTAAATTAGTGAGAGGGCATTTCAAGCAGGGAGTTGTTGTCTCTGGTGGTTTGTGCTTTCGAATGCAAATTTTATAGAGGGTCACAAGCCCATATTTCTAAGGGCAATTGACAAAACAGAGGCTTGTGATGGTCTACGTATGAAGGCCGCCCTCGTCGACGGAATCCTCGAATCGTTGCGGATCGGTGTCGGCTTTCTCTGGACAGCGGCCTGGGCGATTATTATGGGCCTCACGATTACGAGCCTCGTCCAGGTCTACGTCTCCAAAGAGCGGATGGCCCAAGTCCTTGGGGAAGGGGATCTGAGCGGACTCACGAAGGCAACGGTCTTCGGTGCTGCGAGTAGCGGCTGTAGCTTCGGTGCAGTAGCGATTGGTAAGGGACTGTTCAAGAAGGGAGCACACACAGTGAATTTCCTCGCCTTCATGTTTGCCTCGACAAACCTCATCGTAGAATTGGGGCTGATGATCCTGATTCTGCTGGGGTGGGAGTTTCTGGTCGCCGAACTCCTCGGCGGCCTCATCCTTATCGCCGTCATGGCGCTCCTGGTCCATTTGACTCTCCCGGAGAACCTCTTCGACGAAGTTCGGGAGGAACTGAATCAACGTGATCACGAACACGGCGTCACCGAGGATCCGACCTGCGGGATGGAGGGCAAAGACGAGTACTCGCTGACGACCGACGGGGGTGAAACGGTGAAGTTCTGCTCGAAGGGGTGTATGGAGACATATCAACAGGAAATCGCCAGTTCCGGTGGGTGGCGTGACGAACTCCTCTCGTGGGGCGGGTGGTACAAGGTCGGGAACCAGTACCGCAAGGAGTGGTCGATGATCTGGAAGGACGTCATCGCGGGCTTTCTGATCTCAGGGTTCGTCATCGTCTTCGTCCCGCAGTGGGTGTGGAACACGCTCTTCCTTCAGGGCGACAGTTTGCTGGTGAGCGCAGAGAACGCCATCATGGGCGTGACGATCGCTGTCCTCAGCTTTGTCGGCAGTATGGGCAATGTCCCCTTTGCCGTCGCGCTCTGGGGCGGTGGGATCAGCTTTGCGGGCGTCATCGCGTTCGTCTACGCCGACCTCATCACGATTCCTGTCCTCAACGTTTACCGGAAATACTACGGCTGGAAGGTGATGCTGTACATTCTCGGCATCTTCTTCGTGACGATGGCCTTCACAGGCTTCCTCATGGAAGAACTGTTCAACATCCTCGGAATTGTTCCAAACCTCGCCGGCGGTGAGACTGCGACCGAACAAACGTACTTTGAGATCAATTACACCTTCTATCTCAACATTATCGCGTTCGGGCTCTCCGGATTCCTCCTCTACGTCTACCGGCGTGGCCTCGGTGCCCCCGGCCAGTACCGCGATCCGGTCTGTGGAATGCGGACCGACGAGAAGGGACCGACCGTGACCCACGACGGGGAAACATACTACTTCTGCTCTCAAGCCTGTAGGCAAAAATTTGAAAAGAAGCCGAATGAATTCGCTCATCAGAAACCAGAATTTCAAGATCACAGTCACGACCACTAACGCCAGTAGAGTGGGATAGTCATTTGTCTAGATTCGAACTCTTTTTCATTATCAGTGGAGAGTGCTTCACAAATCAACACTTAAACCGCTCCCAGCCTGTTTTGCCCTATGACAAAAACAACAAGCGAAATCCAATCTCTCGGTCAGATTCTCGAATCGAGTACGTGGCTTAACTTGATACTAGCCATCCAGCTGGTGGTTGGAATCACTTACGTGTATGTGACAGGTGATACCGTGGGACGATGGACTCACTTCGTTATACCGTTTATTTGGTTTACCGCATCTGGATGGGTTTTATGGCATACCCGTCCCCCTACAACGAGCTGGATATACCGAGTCGGTGCCGGGTTATTTGTCGCAATCTACTTTCTCATTATGTTATATTTTTCAGGCTTAGTCGGCCCATCTACCTCCCACCTCGGGCAACTCACTGGGGCCACCGATTACGGCTTGACGTGGGGGCGCTCACTAGGCTGGAGCCCCGTTCTACTCTACACTGGGAATATAATTACAGCTACAATCATACCCTATCAAGCAGTCGGCCTGTTCGCAATGGCATATCTTGTATATGACGCAGTACTGAGCTTTTCTCAGTCAGCGGTTGGGGGCGTTATAGGAATCGTGGCGTGTCCGGCCTGCGTCAGCCCAATCGTGCTAGCACTTGTGGGCGGAGTGGGTGGCACTACAACGACAATATTGTTCGGTACCTATGGATATGAATTTGCGACAGTCCTATTTCTTTTAGGGCTAGCTATTCTCTATCATCGAAATCGGCTTGCGATAGTAGTCTCGCAGTTACAGGGGAGCTAACTCGATCGAATACGTTCTACCCACTTTGCGCCAGCGTTACAACGGTTAGCTGGGAGAATATTGACGGGTCGTGGGACACACAGAGGGGATAGACAGCCACACTGAACTGTTCGTATCTATCGAAACTGGTACAGTAATGACTCGCGAACACCAGATAATGAATGGTAGCTATTCCGGACTGAGGTGGAGTATATGAATAAACGGCGAGCGGACTTCCTCGCCAGTCTCCTTGTCACTGCTGTCCTCCTCATCGGCAGTGCGCTCGGTTGGCAAGCCTACCAGCAAAAACAATCCATCGAGCAAATGGGGTCGATGATGGGAATGGATTCATCGGTAGGGGCGATGCATGGGACGAACCCCATCTGGTACATCGGTGGGACTCTTCTCGTCTCAGCGGTCATTATTGGGGGATATCTTTTGATTCGGAACGACCTCACTAACACAGCTGTACCCGACGACACGCAGGCCAAGACGGAGAGTCAAACTGTTTCCGAGACGGATAACTCGCCCGAGGAAGCGGCCCAATCGAGCGGCGTTATCAATCCAGAATCTCAACCGCAGGCACGTGTGTTGGACCTGCTGCCCGATGACGAACGTCGTATCCTCGAGCCAGTCCTCTCCTCACCCGGCATCACCCAGATCGAATTGCGGGACCGATCGAACTTCTCGAAGAGCAAGGTGAGTCAGACAGTAAGTGCCCTCGAGAAACGTGGGCTGTTGTATCGTGAACGCCAGGGGCGAACGTATCGTATCTATCCAAGTGATGATTTACAGGAGAATCAGGCATAGTAACTACCCTGCTACGCAGTCGTTACTCGCTTTTGCTCGCACGTTGAGGACGGAACTCGCGCCTTCCATGGAGGAAATGACCTACTATCTTGGGGCAGTTGCCCCTCCACCCACGGACATTCGCCTTGTTTGACGGTCGAAACTTGGTGATCAGCAGTTCCCGCCCAATAGGGTGACTTATCAGACACTCTCCAGCCACGAGCCTCCTTTTTATATTGGACTGAGATAAGAAACTGTGGGTTCGCCCAAGCGACCCATTCGGTATCGTGCTAAAGCAGTGGCCCATCCGCCGCTCTGAGCCTTCAGAACGTTCAGAACTGCTCAGGCCGGTCGGTATCTCGACTTTGGATTGTTAAGAGCAAAGTGCTTGATTTATCGCCCCGTACATTAGATGCGGGGTGAAACCGAATGGCAACTGATCCCGTCTGTGGAATGGACGTCGACGAAACCGATGCAGCGGCTACTGCCGAGTACGATGGTCAGACGTACTACTTCTGTGCCGAAGGATGCAAGGACACGTTCACCTCGGCACCGGAGGAATACGTCTAAACGTCACAACCACCGAGAAAGCCCCGCGTCTGGCGTCGTAGCTTCCCCCTCAACCCACCCCCCTTTCCCCACCCCCGGTTCATCTTTCAATGACACAAAATGCGATTGACGACACGGATCGTGAGATCCTCCGACTCCTCGAGGAGAACGCACGTCGTTCGTACAATGAAATCGCTGAAGCAGTAAATCTCTCAGCCCCGTCTGTTTCGGCGCGTATCCGTCGATTGGAACAAGACGGCGTTATTCGTCAATTCACAGTCGACACCGATCGAACGCAGTACGAAAACCGGGTGCGTATCATGGTGCGTTTCCAATCTGTACTCGATAGTGCGGACTCACTTCGAGAGTCAGTTATCCAGGCCCCATACGTGGAACACGTATTCACAACTGCTGAAGGTGAGATTATCGCCGTGGCGACTCCACCACGCCCCACAATCGGAAGCTGGGTGCAACAAAATATTCCACTGAGTGATGTCCGGCGATACGATGTGCAATTGCTGTCGAGCATCACCCACTCCACGTATTCAAACGGAACGGAGTCTACACTTACATCCGCAAACTGTGGGAGCACGGTTCGCGAAGACGGATTAGCCTCGCGTGTTGGTGGTTCCCTCCAACAGTTTTGTTGCGAAGAATGTGAATCTGCATTTCGGAAACAGCATGAGGATTCCCCAGGATAACGGGGACTATTTTTTCAATAGGCCGAGCAGGCCAATTGCCGCAGGGTCTGCCCCCGAGCCGGTTCACGAAACGTGGGAAAAGCGGGGAGCTCCTCGAATTCGGCGGATATGAACGGTCGCATCTCTGAAAAACAGTTATAACGCTCTATACACGCTCTCGAACGTTCTCCTGCGTGGATTCACACCCACGTCGATAACCCCCGAGCGGTCCTACGAGTAACCGAGGAGAAAGACAATGACTAATTTCAAACTCGGCCGCTGGCTGCTGGTGGCACTCGCGATCATCGGACTCGCGTTCGCCGCCCCCGCGGTCAGCGCACACGGCACTGACACGACCGCAGACGACGCGCCCACGGACAATACCACCGCAGATGAATGGGCCACGTGGATGGAGGCACAGATGACCGAACACATGGGCCCTGGTAGCGTCGAGTGGATGGAGTCGCACATGGGTGTGACCGTCGACGAAATGGCCCAGGACATGGCTGACGAGGAATACCACGACGGGACTGACGACGACTACAACGGCGGGATGTACGGGCAGGGCCACTGCTGATAGGCCCTGACCGTTTCGATCGCTTCGACTGAACGCAATTCACCAATCCACAATAATGACGCAACTCACCACGCACATCGGACGCACTGCTCGTCGACTCACGATACTCGCTGTTCCGCTGTTGGTCGCGGCGACTGGAACGGCTGCTGCCCACGGTAGTGGAAGCTACGGCGGCGGTATGATGGGCGGCGGCTGGGGCGGAATGGGCGGACTCGGCGGCTTCGGGATGCTCGGAGGCGGAATGTTCCTCTGGCCGTTGCTCCTGATCGGACTCGTCCTGCTCCTCATGTACGGGACTAACCGCGAAGAACAGACCTCGAAGACGGATACTGCACTCGCTGAACTCCGCGAGCGCTACGCGCGGGGTGAACTCTCGGACGAGGAGTTCGAGAACCGACGATCCTCGCTCACCCAGTGAGTATCAACACCCTCCGTCCATGTACCCTTCCACGTCGTCCACATACATTCGTATTGCCGGCTGGCACCTTCAGGGGTGCTACAGCGACCACGAGAGAGTGGACTAGAATGACGGGGCGATTTGCTGGGTCAGCAAACGGACCTGGCCGGTTATGCCTCGTGCAATCGTCCATAGTATTGTGGAGAGAAAGAACGAACACACAAAATGTTGAAAAAGCAACTGAGCTAACCTGACGACAAGGACTCTCCGACTCCGTCGGGGACGACTCAAGCGATCTAAACAGACCTCGGCGTGCGTCGACTCCAGTCACAGACCGAGACGAAATGTGCGTCACGACAAAATCAACCACCACAATGAAGCACTCACAACACAATATCCGAATCGACTCACGAAAACAACGCAGACAGGCTGCCGAACGCCGACGACTCCGCGCATTCACCGCCTCAGAAGCGTCTGGCGGCGCTGGATTGACCGAAGCGGAAGCAACGAAGCTCATCGCAAGCTTGGAAGCCAAAAACACCCGATAGACCAATGACGTATACCATCACCACAACGATCGATGCACAGTTCGACGATGTCGTAACCGCAGTCACGACCGCACTACAGGACGAAGGCTTCGGCATCCTCTGTGACATCGACGTCAAAACGACCCTGAAGGAAAAGCTCGATGTCGACGTAGACCAATACCGGATTCTCGGGGCGTGTAACCCTCCACTCGCCCACGAGGGGCTCGCCGAAGAGCCGGAATTGGGGGCCCTGCTCCCGTGTAACGTCATCGTCTACGAGACGGATGCCGGTGACGTCGTCGTGAGCGCCGTCGACCCCCAGCAACTGGTCGGCATCACGGAGAATCCAGACCTCGACGAGATCGCGGTCGACGTGCACGAACGATTCGAGCGCGTCATCGCAACGGTCTCAGACGAGTTGGGAACGGTGCCAGAGGAGGAGTGACGATGTCTTCGTCGAATCAACTCGACACCACGACTATCGTGCTCCTGATCCTCGGGGCGTTCATCGTCCTCCCGTTGCTCACCATGGGGATGGGGTTCGGAGGGATGATGGGCTACGGAGGGATGATGGGCTACGGCGGGACCACCAGCGGGTGGTGGCCGTTCGTCGGGATGCTCGTCCCGCTCATCTTCCTCCTCATCCTCCTTGGCGGTGGCTACCTCGTCGTCCGACGTGCGAATGAAAGCCAGACGTCTCGAAACCCCGCGATGGAGGAACTCCGCACGGCGTACGCTCGCGGCGACCTCACCGACGAAGAGTTCGAATCCCGCCGCGAGAAACTCGAACGGTCGGAGTAAACTCAACGAGTACACACCCAGGTGCGTATATCCGGAGCCTGTGTATTCGATTTCGTTCGTCAAGCTATTCCCTATCACCACTGTGTGAGCAGGACTTCGAATCGAAGAAATGGGAGACTCTCAGCTTACGATTCTGAATAGTAATGTGGTTAAGTTACAATACCGTAGTATACAATGTGACCGAAGTAATCCTCTTCACCCAAGAGACGTGCGGGGCATGCACAACACAGCGGGAGAAAAACGACGGCCTCGAGGACAAGTATCCGGACGTGCAGTTCCGGGAGGTCGACATCCGGAAAGATCTGGAAACGGCCGAAGAATACGGCGTCCGAAAGACGCCGACGACACTCGTCTACGCGAACGGAGAGCAGACCGCCGAGTTCATCGGCATCGTCGACCGGAACGACCTCGAGTCAGCCATCGAGCGCGCGACCCAGCAACCGTCTGGACTCGTCCAGCGCCTCGTCGATGCCGTGCGAAAATAACGACCAGCAGACCGATTCAAACCACATGACGAACTATAACCGACGTCAGTTCCTGGGAGTACTCGGTGCCGGCGCAATCGCCGGTGTAGGATCACTCAGCCAGCGAGCGCACAGGAGACGCCCGTCGTGAAGATGGGCAACAACTACTTCGACCCGATCGGACTCCACGTCGAACCCGGCACGACCGTTCGCTTCGAGCTAGCGGCCGGAGCCCACTCGGCGACCGCCTACGAGAATCGGATTCCATCCGACGCCAGCGCATTCAACAGTGGAACCATCTCGTCGGGATCCTTCGAGTACACGTTCGAAGAGCCAGGCACGTACGACTACTACTGCATCCCGCACAAGTCGGTCGGGATGGTCGGCCGCATCGTCGTCGGCAGCCCCGGCGGCCCGGCCGAGGAGAGCTCAATCCCCGACGGCGAGGTCCCCGATAGCGAGACGATCGTCCAGAACGGCGCCGTGGCCATCGGCTCGGACGTCGACGGAAGCGGGAGCACCGGTGGCGGCATGATGGGGCCCGGCGGAGGGGGCATGATGGGTGGCTCGAGAGGCGGGTGGGGCGGCGTCCCGTTCGTCGGCGGGCACTCGGAATGCTCGGCTTAGCTGGCGGACTCCTCTATTGGGCACTAGGACGAGGTGACGCATCTCCCGAGAGCGATGATTCCGCGATGGAAACCCTCCAACGCCGTTACGCACGAGGCGAGATCGACGAAGAAGAGTTCCAGAAGCGTCGTGAGCGGTTGGAAGACAGGTGAAACGCCTCGTCGATGTTCGGTAAGTCAGCGAATCGCGTCGGGTGCCCTCGATCGATCCGTCCGGCCGCGGATACCACCTTCGTTCGAGCGCGTCGTCACGTCGTTCGAGTTCCGCGGTAGTACACCCACACGGCGAGGAGTCCGACGACGAGGAGATAGCCGGCCCCCCAGCCGAGCGACGCAGCCGTGTCCAAGTCCGTCGTGAGTCCGGTATCGACCATCACGCGGACGGGATGGTAGCCCGGGAAGAGTTTCATCCACCACTCGGGTTCAGACTGGACGAACAGCGGGTCCTGAAACAGTCCGATATCGATCATCGGGAGGATCAACATAATCCACAGGCCGGCCAGGCGGTTGAAGACGGCGCCGACGAGCATCCCAATAAGTCCGTAGGTAACTGAAAGGACGAGCATCGCGGCGACGAACCACCACAGCTGTTCGGGCTGGAAGTCGATGAGCATCACCCCGACGGAGACAGCGACCACGACAAGCGTGATGACTGCAAGGACGCCGAACCGTGCGGCGATGACCTGCCGTGCTCGGTAGCCGACGACAGCGAGGCGGCCGTCCGTGTCTCTCGCCTCGCGCATTAGGAATAGACCGGCCAACCCGACGATGAACGAACTCGTGATCGGTGTCATGATCACGCCGTGGACCTCGGGCATCCCCCGCATCACGGTCGTCGTCTCGCCGTCGACGAGCGTCCGGACCGGCATCTGGACGTCCTGGGTGACCGCGAAGGCGAGCGTGATGAACGACACTGGGAGGACGACCAGGAGCGCTACGAGGACGTAGTTGCGGGCGTGTTCCCGGAGCCCGATACCGAACGCCGTGGCCGTTCGGTTCACGCTGACCACCCCCCGGCCGTGCGCATCGTCGCACCGAATACGGCAGTCACGAGGACGAGCAACACGAGAAGGTACCCGCCGACGAAGACGAGGTCACCCGCAGCGAACGTACCGTCGAAGGCGGCCGACTGGAGGAGTTCCTTCGGATGATACAACGGGAAGTACCGGACGAAGTCGGGGACGTCCGCGGCGAGCGGGCTGTCGCCACTGAGGAACGCGTCCATCATCGCGAGGAAGACGACGACGAGCGACCCCTCGAACAGTCGCGGAAGCACTGCGCCGACGAGCGCACCGAGGAAAGCATAGACGACGCCCGCGAGCGCGAGGAACGCGAACACAAACAGGGGTGCTTCGACGTCGATCGTCAGCCAGAGGACGCCGAAGTTCACCCCCGCGACGACGATCGTGACACCCGCGAGAGTCGCCAGCCGCGTCGCGAGCAGCGTTCGTGGCGCGTACCCGGTCTGAACGAGCCGTCGGTCAGCCTCCCGGGCACTGATCATCTGGACCAGTCCCATCAGCCCGGCGATGATGGCGACGCCGAAGATCGCGCCGAGGAGGCGTCCCAGGTCGAGCGGAATCCCCTCGACGGTCGGCATTGACGGCAGTCCGGCCATCGCCTGGCCCCACCCCTCGATGACCACGAGCGGGAGCACCAGCGCAAGGACGACGTTCAGAGGTGTCCGGACAAACGTCTGGAGATTCGCCCGAACGCCGACGACGAACCTATTCATGTTCCCCCTCCGGGTCGCTCCTGAGTTCGCTCTCGGTCTCTTCGTCGGTCACGTCGTGAACCAGTCCGTTCCGCACCTCGAAGACGCGGTCGAGGCGACTCCGCTCCTCAATTAGGTGGGAGATCATGACGACGGCAGTGCCGTCGTCCGCGAGGTCCTGTGCCATGTCCCAGAATCGCAGGTAAGTCTCCCAGTCGAACCCGGTGTAGGGTTCGTCGAGCATGAGAACGTCCGGGTCGTGCATCAACGCGATGCTGAGGTTGACCTTCTGTCGGTTCCCACCGCTAAGCTGGTCGACCCGGTAGTCAAGGTACTGCTCGAAGTCGAGTTCGTCCGCCAGTCTTTGCTTCGCCGCGTCGATCTCCTCGCGACTCATCCCGTACCCGGCGCCGAAGAGCCGGAAGGTTTCAGAGACGGTCAACCGATCGTAGAGCAGGGGTTCCTGCGGACACCATCCGACGGTTCCATACCGTTCGACCGTGCCCGCGTCGTGGTCGAGAACCCCGACGAGAATCTCCATCAGCGTGGACTTGCCCGACCCATTCTCGCCGACGATGCCGACGATCTCGCCGGCACGGACCTCGATATCCGCACCGGTGAGAACGGGCGTCGACCGTCCCAACGGAAGTCGTGACCCGTAGGTTTTCTCGAGAACGTTGCCTCGAACGAGCGTCTTGCTACCATCGACCGTCTCCGTGGGCGCCGTGGTCATTTCCATACGTGGAAAGACGTTCTACTCATTCAATCGAATTGTTGTTAAGAATCGAAAGTTAACCCCGTCAAATTACCCTGAGATCGGGTTGTATCACGAAGAGAGCAATGGATAGCCAACGATTTGGCATTCCTTTTGTCTCCAAACAGGAGTAGACTTGGTCGGTAGCCGTCATGAAAATCAGACATCTATCAGGCCCCGAACATAGTGTTGATGCGGTTTTCAAGTCAAGGTTCGAGTATCCATGGTTCAGTGCTACATCTGTGACTCGGAATGCGCTCGCGACGATGAGGTGTTCGTCTGCGAGCACTGCGGGATCTCCTGCCACCGACACTGTATGGCGGAATACGACACCGATGTCTGCCCGAAGTGTGTCGGCGAGCCGATGATCGGAGCGATCGAGTTCTAGTCGTTCCTTGTCACTCACACACCGCCTTCAGCCCGGAGGCGGAGTATATCGATGGTCAGCTGGCGAAATGCGTTTTTGACTCGTGCCCGTAGCACAGGTATGTCTACGACCGTCGAACTCCCCAACGTTGATGAGACGTGCGCCTACTGCAGGTCGCGTATCTTCGACCACGACCCGATCTGTGTGCGCGACTGTACCGACGACTGCGGGTCGCCGACCTACTTCTGCAACTACGCGTGTCTCTCGACCTACGTTGACGAAAACAACTTGACGACTGGCAACGCGTGTGAGTGGTCGCCCGACGACCCCGACTGCTGCTGAGTGGATTCGCCCCAAGCAAGACACAGAGCGACGTATTAGCCGCCACCCAACCTAGGAACCACCAACGGAGCAGTACTGGCCGTCCAACTTTATGAATGCAGCCAACGAAGTCCGTAGTGGTTCACTATGTCAAAAGAGCGCACGTCCGACGGCCTGCTCCGCATCGTCCTGATCGTCCTCGCGGTGATCGTCCTGTTCCCGCTGTTGATGATGGTGTTCGCGATGCCGATGATGGGCATGATGGGCTGGTGGTGGGGTGGTGGCATGGCCGGCGGCCTCTCACCGCTGTGGGGTATCGGAATGATGCTCGTCTGGCTCGTTGTCCTCGTCGGCATCGGCTACCTCCTCTATCGCGGCCTCGTCGGTGGTGTCGGGTCGTCGCTGACCAGCGATAGAGCACTCGAGGAACTCCGAGTGGCGTACGCTCGTGGCGACCTCTCCGACGAGGAGTTCGAGGAACGGCGTGCGAAACTCACCCGCGAGGAGTCGCAGTAGTCTGCAATCATGTCCTCGACAGTACAGCGACGCGAGTTTCTCACTGCGCTCGGAGCCGGCATCGCAGGTCTCTCCGGATGCGTTGGAAATCTCCCGGGCAGTGGCGACGGCGTCGACAGGACGATCTACGTCGGAGGCTACCACTGGGGCTTCGTTATCATCGGTGCGAGTCTGTTCGCCTACGACGTTCTCAAGAAACGCTTCGTCCGCCGTGACGAACCTGATTCCATCTCTGACGGAACGATCATCTCCCGGCGAATCTTCGCCGAAGGAGACGCGGGTTCCGAACTCGACAACGATTAACGCCCCCAATCACTCGTGTTTCGACGATATCGACGCTGTTAACGTTCTCTTCACGGCGTGCGATTTCATCTGCCAATTCGTTTCACCCGGGTGATCGTGCGCGACACGGGGAACACGGGTCCTGAATGGGGTGACCAGAAGATCCAACAACAACGGAGTCTCTCACCATGGACCGAGTCAGTAAATATCGTTATGAGTCACTGGCGTCGCTTACGATTCCCGCTGAGCGCGGACGAACGCTCGCCGCAGGACGGTCAGCAGGACGTACGTCTCGTACTTCTGGTTCCGACAGTGGTCACACGGCTGCATCTCCGTTGTGATCTCCTCGATAGATTCCTCGTACTCCTCCGTGAGATGGTTCAGTGCCTCCGTGACCTGCGGCTGGATAGCATCCGTCATCTCCTCCACGGCGGCATCAGCCGAACCCGGTAGTGAGTACGAGAGGACGATCGTGTTCGCGTGGTAGTACTTCGTCGTGCCGCCACGCCCCTCCTCAAAGCGGACGACGTCTACGAGTCCGGAATCGCGGAGTTCGTTGATGTGGTGCCGAACGGTGTTTTCGGTCCGCTCGATCCCTCGATCGGTGAGTCGGTCGTGAACCTCGCCTGCCGTCCGTGCCTCATCGGCCAGTATGTCGAGGATCATCGCTCGCATTGGTTCGTCGATGGCGTCCGAAACGCGGGTATCCCTAATCGCGATGTCGTCGAGATGGTGGTCGGCACCGGAACTGCTCATAATGGGACTGTGAGACACGTGCGGGAAAAGGTAGCGGCGAACACTGCTGTCGAGCACTTCGACCGGACGACTGGCCTGCGGTCGGATCGAGTCGAAGCCCTAGACGACCTATTGGACTGTTCCAACGACCTATATCTCTATTCAAACATATCATCTAAAAAATGTATATAGCGGTCCGGGTGCTACGTAGAACTGTGATGAACGAAACGACCCAACTCCGTGTGATGGACTTCGACTGCCCGACCTGCGCGAGCACCGTTGAACGCGCCCTCTCGAACGTCGACGGCGTCCAGAATGTGAAAGTCCACTACACGACCGGCCGAGTCGAGATCGAGTACGACGACGACGTCGCTGACCCCGACGCCTTCGCACAGGCCATCGAAAACCAGGGCTACACGCCCCAGCCCGCCTAGACCAATGAACGCACAAACGATCACACAGTACTACCGGAAGAACCGGAAAGCCATCGTCACGGCGTCCAGCGGCCTCCTCTACGGTGGCGGCTGGAGCCTCGGCCACTTCACCGGCTTCGATACAGCGAGTGCCGGTATTCTCATCCTCGCGGCGATCATCGGCGGCTACGACATCGCCAAAACCGCCTACTACGAGGTCACCAACCGAACGCTCGGCATCAAGACGCTCGTGACCTTGGCGGCCATTGGTGCCATCGTCATCGGCGAATACTGGGAAGCTGCCGCCGTCGTCTTCCTGTTCAGCCTCGGCAGCTACCTAGAAGGCCGGACGATGCGGAAGACCCGGACGGCCCTCCAGGAACTTCTGGAGATGACGCCCGACACGGCGACCGTCCGTCGCGACGGAGACCTCCAAGAAGTACCTGCCCGCGACGTCGAGGAGGGTGAAGTTGTCATCGTGAAACCGGGCGGAAAGATCCCGGTCGACGGGAGCGTCGTCGACGGCGAGAGTGCCGTCAATCAGGCCCCGGTCACCGGCGAGAGCGCGCCCGTTCACAAGACCGACGGTGACGAAGTCTACGCGGGGACGGTCAACCAGGAAGGCGCACTGGAGGTCCAGACGACGGGTGCGGGCTCGGATACGACGCTCGAGCGCATCATCCGCCGCGTCGAGGAGGCCCAGGAGGCCCAGTCGCCCACGGAGAGTCTCATCGACCGGTTCGCGAAGTACTACACCCCAGCCGTCATCGTGCTCGCAATCGGCGCGTACGCAGTCACGCAGAACGCGATCCTGTCGCTCACCTTGCTGGTCATCGGCTGTCCGGGCGCGCTGGTCATCGGACCGCCGGTCAGCATCGTCTCGGCCATCGGGAACGCCGCCCGGTCGGGAGTCCTGATGAAGGGTGGCGAACACCTCGAACGTGCCGGCAAGATCGACCTCGTTGCCTTCGACAAGACCGGCACCCTCACGAAGGGCGAGACCACCGTCGCCGACGTCGAGGGGTTTGGCGTCGACGACGACGAGGTAATCTCGCTCGCGGCGACTGCCGAGAAGAAAAGCGAACACCACCTCGCCGACGCCATCGTCGACGCAGCACGCGACCGTCCGACCGCCGCAACCGATGGCGGAACTGCGGTCGCCCATTCCGATGCCGCGAGCGCCGAACACCGGTCGGTTCCGGATCCGGATGACTTCGACGTGGTCGCCGGCAAGGGTGTCGTCGCCCATACGGACGGCCACGAGGTCGTCGTTGGGAACCGAGCGCTGCTCGACGACCGCAGCATCGACATCCCGGATTACATCGCCGAGTACGTCCGTGGCCGCGAGGAACGCGGTGAGACGGTCGTCCACGTCGTGCGAGACGGCAGCATCATCGGCGTGATCGCGATGCGCGACGAACTTCGAGAGGCCGCTCCTGGCGTCGTAGCGGCGCTTCAGGATGCCGGCATCGAGACGGTGATGCTCACCGGCGACAACGAGCGGACGGCAAGTGCCGTCGCAGGGGAAGTGGGCATCGACGAGTACCGCGCCGAACTCCTCCCCGAGGACAAACAGACCGTCATCGAAGAATACCAGGCCGACGGCCACGTCGTTGCGATGGTCGGCGATGGCATCAACGACGCGCCATCGCTGGCGACCGCCGACGTCGGTATCGCGATGGGCGCTGCCGGCACGGACACCGCCATCGAGACGGCGGACATGGCGCTGATGGCCGACGACCTCGAACGCATCCCGTACGCGGTCACACTCAGTAAAGCGACGCGCTGGAACGTCCTCGAGAACGTCGGGCTCGCGGTGCTGACCGTGACCGTCCTGCTCGCTGGCGTGCTCACCAGTTACGTCACGCTCGCCGCCGGGATGCTCGTCCACGAAGCCAGCGTTCTCCTCGTCATCCTCAACGGGATGCGACTGCTCCGACACTAATCTCCACAACCAATGACAACAAATTCACCTGCGACTGACGCGACGCACACTAGCACCGACTGGCAGGTCGACTACGACGCCGACCCGATCGAAATCCGCGACCCCGTCGCGGAGGCCCTCGGCGTCCTCACATCAGGCGATCCGTTCGTCGTCACCTACACGGACGCGGTGAAAGAGGCCGGTCACTCCTGTCCGACTGCCTCGGGCGCCTACCGGATCGTCCAGCTCGGGCTCGATGCCCTGTATCCCGATGACTATCCAATCCGAAGCGAAATCGAAGTCCAGGCAGCCGGCCCGCGAGACGATGCTGCGTA
This sequence comes from Halorubrum sp. CBA1229, assembly GCF_003721435.2. Lineage (NCBI taxonomy): Archaea > Methanobacteriati > Methanobacteriota > Halobacteria > Halobacteriales > Haloferacaceae > Halorubrum > Halorubrum sp. CBA1229. The sequence continues at coordinate 356,521 of NZ_CP054586.1, forward strand.
CGGCGTGATGGGGCGCATCATTTCGTACGTGACTGGCGCGACCGACGACGACGGATTCAGCGGGCTCGCCGGTGGTCACGGGAGCCGTCGTGATCTCCTCGTCTTCGACGCGTTCGACCCGGGCACGCACGAACCGACGTTCCGGTTCCGGCGAACCGATACGGACGAGACTGTTGAAGTGACCTACCACGTCAGCGACGTTCCCGACGGCGGCCCCGCAATCGGGAATCTCCAGCGGATTCTAGAGGGGTCCGCGAGCGAGGAGCAGCGGGCGGCATTCGCCGAGGCCTGGCACCGGCGCGTGCAGGTCGTCCTCAACGACGATTCGCTGTTCACCGTCGAAGCGGTGTGAACACGACAGTGCAGCCCTCGTACGCTATATGAATTCACTGCGGTATACTGTCGATATCTTCGAGCGCCTCGATAGCAACGTCTCCTAACTCTCCAGCCTGATATGAGAATACCGCTCTCGCACCATCTCATCGAAATTATCTACGCTACTGATTCGATGGGGCAATCCGCTCGCTGATCTCGATCGGGCGACAGAACAGGTGACTGTCCGAACGGAAGAACGCCGGTATGGAAAGAAAATGGTCGTCGTCGAGGGGTTCGAAGGTGGCACCGATCTCGACTCACTCGCCTCAGAACTGAAATCTACACTTGGAACTGGTGGCACCGTCAAAGAAGGGCACATCGAACTCCAGGGCGATCACGAGGAACGCGTCCGCGAACTTCTCAAAGCAAACGGATACTCCGTCAGATAAAACAGTACGATTCTTCATATCCTGTAGAACACTCCACTGGTTCCGTCGTTACCGACAGCATCAACTAAACGATTTGGTAGAGGAGCACTCACAGCGTTCGGGGGTCCGGCTCAACGATCGTAGCAAAGGCGACGTTCTGTTGCACCTGTTCGATCTCAACGGTCGGTTCGTCACCGGGCTGCCCCTCCGGAACGATCACGACGTAACCGCGGTCAACCTTCGCGATGCCGTCGCCCTGGTCACCAATCGTCTCAATCGTCACCTCCCGAATCTCACCCTCTTCAACAGGCGGCTCGGGGGGTCCCTGCTCCTGAGTGGTCGGGGAGGTCTCAGACGATCTGTCCGCGGACGGTGTATCGGATAGCGCCGTTGTATGCCCGGTTTCGAGAACAGCGATTCGATACGTTTCACCGGGTTGAATAGCGTCGTGACGTACCTCACTCGCTGGAACCTCGAATGTGCAGCTTCCGTCCTCGGACTCAATAGTCGCAGTAAATACCGAGCGAAGTGTATCAGGGATGTCGACCATCACGAGAAGATTCAGTATCCGACGCAAATAGTCGTTCCTCACGCCGTCAGTCCGGCGCGTAAGCATCCTCAATATAGTCACGAAGGTCATCGGGCGTCGTCCACGTGTACGCACGATCCACCCGCTCCATCGAGAGGAGATAGTGTGCGAACATCCCGTCGTAGGCCGCGTACTGTTCCTCCTCAGTCTCGTACGTTCGATAGAAGGCTCGCGTTCGCTCCCGATAGGTCGGCTGATCGATGTAGCCCGCTTCCCACGCGTGTCCGCCCTGGGAGTGTTCGTACACCCCGACGATATGATCCGCGTAGCTGACCAACAGCTTGAATTTCGACGTGAAGAACTCCGAGATGTCCAGAATATCGTCCATCAGGAATGCGTCGACACCATCATCGGAGTTTGAGGCTGCGGCATCGCTCGCAAGTTGGTCGCGAACAGCCTCCAATCGTGGTCGCTCCTCCTCACCGTAGGAACCGAGAACGAAGTAGGACGTGTTGTTGATGAATCGTCCGAGGTCCTCGTGCATCGCGGTCTGGATCGCCTCGACCCGTTCGGGTGTGAGCGTCTCGCCCGGCTGGTCACCCAATTTGTCGATGACGGGACGGGTAGCGTCGTCGTTGGTCATACTGGGTAGGATTCACTACCGCCACCTAACGGTACGGAAATACGACCGGAAGTGGAATGCCCCGGCACTCTGGGTACCACTTCGAGTTTCACCGAAATGGTTATCTGACCAGGGGACAAACACTGAGACACAATGTCCCGGCCTGACGCCACCCCGCTCACGCCAGCCGAGAACGCGGCCGGCCTCGATCCGATCGCAGCGTTGAGTGCCCTCGACGACACGACCCGCGCGAATATCATCGGGACGATTGTCGGTCATCCGAAAGGCGCGCCCTCGAAGAAAGAACTCGAATACTACAACCCGAGCGTCGCCGCGTCGACGCTCACCGACCACCTCATTCGGCTGGAGGAGGTGGGGCTGATCAAGGCCATCGAGCGAGATCGTGAGGGGCTCGAGCGGGGCCAGCCATACCGGTTCTTTCAGCTCACCAATGCCGCCCGCGAGCTGTTCGACCGGAACAACCTCTTCGAGCCCGATGCGTACCGAGAGCTATTCGCCGAAGTCGAGAAAACGGACGAAATCAAGACCGCCGAAGACGTCGACCGTCCAGATGAACGGAACTGAAATAGACCGCGGAGCGTGCGTTTTGCTGAACGGAGAGCTCGACATTCGAGATATTCTGGAAATGTAACCAGCGCAAAGCCCACAATGGAGATCAGTCTCGATTTCGATTCAGAACAGATGAATCGTAACAGAAGGCACGCATCAATTCCATCCTCCGAGGCTGTGAAGGTGGATTCATTGTCGAAGCTAAATCGGGAAATACTGGGGCTGAGTCGGTTGTCCTTCCCAATCGTGTCATCTATTTCTGGCGAAATCACGCCACGGTTGTATTGACCACATTGGCGAAATCTCACTTTCTGCCGCCCCACAACGCCGCGAGAGTGTAGTCTTCTTCGGCGAACTCAGGGGATCAACCGTCCAAGAGAGATAGCGGATGGGCTTGCTTGACATCTTCACGACTGATTACGGGGCTGGGGACTCTTGGCTGGGAGATCATCTGAGCCCCGTCGATCACGGTACGAGATTATATGCAGAGCGTCGGTAGCTGATGTAGCTGAATGATTCTCTCCGTATCGAGGGAGAAGAATGGTCGACGGCCCGACCTTGTTCTACCTAGCGTGCCGACATCCGGCGAATTTTGCTTTACTCACCCACATACATCAGTTGTGGCAGTCCGTTATGAACGTCCATTGTGAACGGTCATTATGAACGTACAGTATGGTCATAAGGTGTGGTCTGTAGTTGCTACAGTGAGTAATGTGGTGTGTGTCTGAGCAACTCTTATTATCGATGCGGATGATGGTGCGCACATGCTACCAATAACCGTCTATAACCAGAGTGGTGGCCAATCCAAATCCACGATCACCAGAGATCTCGCCGCCGCCTACGCCGAACTCGGTCTCAACGTCCTCATCGCGGATTTCGACGCGCAAAATGGGAGCGTCTCGAACTATCTTGGCGTCGACGAAGACAAACACAACCCCGACGCCGACGACCTAACGCTCCACCTCATTGACCAGGGCAAAGGGCCGTTCCGCGATCTCATTCGCACGGCCGACGACGGCATCGACGTCATTCCCTCACACAAACGCTTCAACCGCGTCGACCAACGCCTCGACCAACACGCCGACTACCTCGAAGCGTCCAAACCCCCCGAGTGGGAGTATCCCCGATACAAACGCTTTTTCCAAGTCCTCCAAGACAACGACATTCAGGACGAGTACGACGTCATGCTCGTCGATCCGAACGCGAAAGCCGACGAAGGCTACTATCTCGCCCTCTACGCCACCCGCAACATCCTCATCCCTGCCGAACCCACGCGCGGCGGCATCGAGAGCATCGCCGGCGTCGAAGACAGCGCCCGCAACTTCGCCGAAGAGATGGATATCAACATCACACTAAGCGGTGTCGTTCCATCGAAAGTCGACGCCGGAAAGAAGATTCACAAAGAGTACCTCACTAAGATTCACGAGCAGTATCCGGCTCCAGTCTACTTCAAAAACCTCGGTGCGTTCGAGAAGGCCGAGGAGAACTACGAGACGGTGTTTTCTCAGCTGAAGGACGGCCGCATCCGTGACTACAACGCGGACATCATGCCGAAGTTCCGCACCCTCGCATCGTACATCTACCATCGCGCGGGCCAAGACCTCCCTAACGGCGGGTGGCCGCGAGAAGATCTATTCCACGGGAACGACATCTGGGGAGAAGTCGACCTCTCTCAGCTGACAACTGGCGGTCCCGACGCCGCTGAGGTGTCACAATGAGCTTCGAGTCAGGCGGCGATATGGAGAACCCGTTCGAGGACACAAATGACGAAGGCGACGACACTCAAGCCGACGAATCAGTAGAGATGGACATGGAAGACACGCAGCCTGTCGAGGACGACGAATCGACCAACGAGACCACTGGACAGGCGTCGAGTAATACGAGGCGCGACGACTTACGTGAAGCCGGTGTCGGACAAGAATCCGAGACCGGAGTCGACTACATTAGCGATCTTAAATCCGGCCGCAGGCACTCGAACGAGCAGCTCGCGAGAGCACTCATGCAACCGGAGTATCACTCCGAGTCGCCGCCAGTCCCCTACGCGACGTGGCGAGATGGAACGTCGACGGCACGCGACCGGACCACGCTCGAACTCAACCCGGACGTCGACGACCTTGTCCGAAAGGCCCAAACCGAGTTCGAGGACCGCTATGGCACGAACATCACAAAGGCCGATCTTCGCGAGTTCGCGATGGTGTACGGCCTCGCACACCTCGATGACGTCTTCGAGATGGCTGAAGAATGGGGCATCCAGTACGACAACTGAACCTATGCGCTTCCGTAATTGGCTTCGAACTGTTCCTTGACGTCATCAATATACAGACTTGTGAGCATATCCTTGCCAACTCTAAAGACGAATGGTCCATCCGTACATGAGGAGAAACCTGAGTGGTAGAACTCAGCCAGATACGCTCTAACCAACTATCTAGTAAGGCTTTCAATTGTTACCGAATTATTGGTAACCACCAGATGTACGAGGTGCTCGACGACACGGCAGCCCAGGTCATCCTCGCCATCAAAAGTGGTGACTCCATCCGGCGTGTCGCTCAGCACCTCCACAGACCGTACGAGACGGTGAGACAAGCCGTCAACCGTCTCGAAGACGGCAGACCTACGTCCACTATGACGACGGCCTCTCTGTTGTCGACCAGCGCGTGAGAGAAGCCGCGCGCGAGCTGGTCGCGGCAAGCGCCGGCGTGAGTCCACCCTCCATCGAGGAGGCATACATCATCCCGCAGTTCGGTGACTGGCCGTTCGCGTTCACGCGGATCGACACCATCTACGTCTGGATACAGGGCGGCTACCAGGTCAGCCGCGATCCCGACGACTACCCGCTCTTCATCGCTGTTCACGAGCAAGACGTCGACGCCTGGGAGACGTTCTTCGAATCGTTCGGGCTACCAACCACCTTCGAGCGCCAGCCCAGCGACGAGATCGATGGACCACTGCAGATCGTCCTCGATCCACAGACGTCACTCGAAATCGAGGACGTCGAAGGCTACCTGGTTATACCGCGCGAGGACACGATCGAGTACATGCGCGAGCACTACGCGCAGTTCCAGTCGGCGCTCGCGATGCTTGACCGTATGTACGACGACCTCGATCTCGGTGTCACTAGAGGCGAGGATCTCAAGCATGGCTCTCGGAGTGATTTCGGGGCATCGGCTGTCTCTGTTGAGACAGTCACGGCACTCCAGCAGTATCTGTCTGATCAGGTCGAACAGCTGCGGTGAAACAGCTTAGAGAGCCCGCGGATCAATATCAACGACGCTGGCAAAGGCAACGTTCTCCTGAACCTGCTCGATTTCGACGGTCGGCTCATCACCGGGTTGGCCACCAGGAACGATCACAACGTATCCACGGTCAACTTTCGCGATTCCATCACCCTGGTCGCCGGTTGTCTCAATTGTCACGTCCCGAATTTCGCCCTCCTCAACCGGCGGCCCAGAAGATCCACGCTGTCGGTCAGATTGGGCACGATCTGCGGACGCGGGCTCGTGCTCGTCCTGCGCCGTCGTGGGTGAGTCGAAGACAGCGATCCGATACGTTTCGCCGAGGGAGACAGTGTCATGATTGAGCTCCCCGGACGGAACCTCGACAACGTATGTCCCGTCCCGTTCGTGAACAGTCGCGCTGAAAACAGAGCGAAGCGAGTCCGGAATTTCGACCATTCGATGGTCCAATACTCGGCTGGTAGAGAACTTAACTCCATGGAAACGGCACGAGACAGCGACCTCCTGTATTGACGGGTAGTGCGGTGAAGCCACCGTTCTACCGCGATTGAACGTGAGAAGATGTGTTCTTGTTCGTACGGCCACATGGGATCTGCAAACGTCACGTCGAAAGAGGGTTAACCAACATCTCGACTCAACAAACCGTAGTTGTTGGTTAATACTATGAGGTACGGTAATCGCAGCGAAGATATCGAAGGGTAACAGGATCGCTGACAGGGGGCAAAGAACCCTACGACAGCTTACGAATAGGCGTCGTTGAACTCGCGTTCACGGCGCATCAACTCCTCGACACCATGCTCGAGGATCCCGCGTCCCATCGCTGTTGGCCGATAGTACGTGTAAAAGCCCTGGCTGTCAGCGGTTCGTCGCTGGCGCTTGTCGACGAGCCCCACATCAACCAGTTCGTCGAGGTGGTAGTGGAAATTGTGCGGCTCGACGTCGACCACAACCTTGAGGTCAGCAGCACTCAGTTCGTCGTTCGCGACGAGTGTTCGCAGGATGCGAAACCGCGTCGGGTGGCCGATCGCCTGTTGCATCGTGAGATACTCCTCGAGCGTCAGCCCGCTCTCCTCAGGGAGCGGCGGCTCCGGCTGGCGAACGTCCTCTGTTGGCTGGCGATCGGTTTCGGACATTGAGGGATGCCTCGGTTCGAGAGTTGGGACGCCACATACTTAGTCGTTCTCTACTAGAATATTCCTGAGAACACCGATATTTATATACTACTGTTCCGAATCGACGACTCGAATGCGGCAACGGATTATCGACAATCTCTCCCGGGCCACTGAAGATTCGGACGCCCTCACTCCAGCCCGGCGCGAACAGTTTCTCGTCTATCTGATGGGGCCGTACCGGACGTTCGACGTCGACGCGCTGCTACCGGCGGACGCGGATGTCGAAACCGACGTCCCGTCGTTCGCGACGTGGGACGAGGCCAGCGGCGAGTACGCTGAAGATGAGGTCTTGCGCCTCCTCCAGGAGACACGAGACTGTCTTCGCGACCGTGGCTTCAATGCCTTCCTCGCGATTGACGTCGGGATCTCGCTCGATGAGATGGATGCCGCCACACAAAGTATTGCCTTCGCGCAAGCCAGCAATGCGACGATTTTCATCGCCCCACAGGTAGGCGATAATCTCGGCGTCGGGATCGAGATCGGGAGCGTCCTTGAAGATCTGCTGTCGACAGCCGGAATGCAGGGACCGGCGGCCGACGCGACTCCACC